>CBIHOK010000109.1:0-13153 GCA_966211575.1 uncultured Noviherbaspirillum sp. | reverse complement strand
ACTTCGAAGAAGCCTTCGACCCACAGGTGCACCAGCCACCAGCGCCAGTACTCGATCATCGAGTAATGGGTATGCCGGCCCCAGGCGAGCGAGGTCGCGTAGAAACCGCCGATGCAGACCGCCGCCAGGAACACCATTGCGATCAGGCCCCGGCTTTCGGATGGCTTCTTCAGCGCCGGCCACAGGCCGCGCCCGAGCAGCGTGGCCCAGAACAGCAGGCCGATGAACAGCAGCACCTGCCAGAAGCGGCCCATGCTGGTGAACTCCAGGCCCTGGTTGCCGAGCCAGAAGCTGAACGCGGTGCCGCGGTGTTCGAGCGAACCGAGCCAGCCGCAGGCGGTGGAACCGACCACGATGAACAGCAGTGCGTAGAACAGCAGGTTGACGCCCAGTTTCTGGTATTTCGGCTCCTGACCGGAAATCGCCGGTGCGATGTACAGGCCGGTGGCGAGCCAGGCGGTGGCGATCCACAGCACCGCGAACTGGGTGTGGATGGTGCGGCTGACCACGTACGGCAGGAAGTCGGCGAGCGGGAAGCCGAAGAAGCTGTGGCCCTCGACCGAGTAGTGCGCGGTGATCACGCCCATGCCGACCTGCGCCAGGATCAGGCCGACCACCACCATGAAGTATTTTTTGGTGGCGCGCATCGAGGGCGTCGGCTTCAGGTCGAACAGCGGATCGGCCTCGGGCGGCGCCGGATCGTCTTCTTCCTTGTTCCGCGAATGGAAGAACAGCATCGCGGCGATTGCGCCGATCATCAGGATCACGCTGGCGATCGACCATATGCCGGCGCCCACGGTCGGCGTATTCCCTACCAGCGGTTCATGCGGCCAGTTGCTGGTGTAGCTCAGGCCGAATTGCCCCGGACGGTCGGCCGCGGCGGCCCAGGAAGTCCAGAAGAAGAAGCCGGTCAGCGCCTGGCGGTCGGCATCGTCGGGCAGGGAGCCGGCGTTCATCGCGTACTGTTCGCGCAGCTTGTCCAGCGCCGGATCGGCGCCGAACAGCGCGGCGTAATGCTGCGCGACCTGGCGCACCGCCGCGGTGCGGACGTCGGACAGCGCCAGTACGCCGGTGGCCGGATCGTAGGTGTTGCGGCGCAGTTCGTCCTTGACCAGGCTGTCGACCGCGCTGCGCTCGGGCGTCCCCAGCGCGGCGTAGTCCTGCCGGTAACGCTGTTGCGCGAATGCCTGCTGCAGGGCCAGCGCTTCGCGATGCAGCCAGTCGGCCGACCAGTCGGGCGCGACATAGCTGCCGTGGCCCCAGACCGTGCCCAATTGCTGGCCGCCCGCCGACATCCAGGCTTGCTGGCCTTGCTCGATCTGCGCGGAAGTATAGAGAACATCTCCGTGAGTGCTGATGACTTGTTTCGGGATCGGGGGTGCCTTCAGGTAGATTTCCCTGCCGACCCAGCCCAGGGCGGCAAAGGAAAGTACGAAGATGACACCGAGCCAAGCCCAGAGTTTGCGGGTTGCTTGCATGGCCAGGTTCCTCTGCAAATAGAGTTGACGGATTGGTGTTGACGGATGGGTGGTTGAAGCTGCGTTTGGGCAACTTAAGATGCATTCTATATGCTACTTTTAATACATGCAAATAGAATGAATGTTTATTTGATCTGGCTGCGTCCCTGCGCCGGCTTCCATAAAGCTGTAGACTTGATGTATCTTTTGGCGCTCCCGCATCCTGCTTTTCAGCCGGGATGAGATGCCGGGAAACGCCCAACGATCTGCCAAGGATTTATGCTGTGAAACTCACTTCGTACACCGATTACGCGCTGCGGACCCTGATGTACCTGGCGACCAACCGCGACCGGCTGGTGACCATCCAGGACATCGCGGACACACACGGAATCGCCAAGAATCATCTGACGAAGGTGGTGCATCAGCTCGGGCAGATCGGCGTGGTGGATACCGTCAGGGGTCGCAACGGCGGATTGCGCCTGGGCCGCGAGCCGGAAGACATCAATATCGGCGATGTCGTGCGCAAGACCGAAAGCGACTTTCATATGGCGGTCTGCTTCGATCCCGCCGGCTCTGGCTGCCTGTATGCCGGCGGGTGTGCACTGAAGGGGGCGCTTTCGTCGGCGACCGATGCGTTCCTGCAGGTGCTGGACGGCTATACGCTGAGTACGCTGATCGGTCCGGCCACGAAGAGAAAGCCCGCCGGAGCGGCCAGCCCGCTGAAGTTCCGCGCGCTAAAACGCACTGCCTGACTGACGCAGCAGTGAAAATCGGTGGCGGGTTGCGGGCCACGAGCAAGATCCGCGATCCTGCGGTGAGCCACATGGTGGTTCATATGAACGTCGCCATCTCGTGGAAGTGCGATTCCACGAGAGAGGACGGATTTCGTAGCATTCCCGGGGGCTAAAGGGTTTCAGGCCTGCGACACAAAAGCGACGGCAAGCTCACAACATTTTCCCCGGGTTCATGATCCCTTCCGGGTCAAGCGCGTGCTTGATGGTTTCCATCAGGCGGATTTCGAGAGGCGTCTTGTACTGGCGAAGGTACTTGCGCTTCAATTGGCCGATACCGTGCTCTGCACTGAAACTGCCGTTTGCGCGCGCGACCTCGTCGAGAATCAGTTCGGTCACCGTATCGCCGCAGCTCTGGAAATAATCGGGTGCCGCGCCGCTCGGGCGCGAGACATTGAAGTGCAGATTGCCGTCGCCGAAATGCCCGAAGACGTAGAGTCGCAAGTCCGGAAACGTGTGCGCGAGGCGGTCGCCGGCGGTAGCCATGAAATCGGGAATTTTCTCGATCGGCAGCGACACGTCGTGTTTCAGGTGCGGGCCGTCAAGGCGCTGCGCTTCCGAAATGTCTTCACGCAATTGCCAAAGCGATTTGGCCTGCCCCAGCGAACCCGCCACCACCACGTCCACGCAATGCTCGCGTTCGATCGCCTCGCCCAGCGCATCCTCGAGCAGGGCGGCGAGAGCATGCTCGTCGCCGCTGTCGCCCAGTTCGATCAGCACATAGCCGGGATGGGAGTAGGAGAAGGGTGTGCGCAGAGTAGGAGAGGCCTGCAAAACCAGGTCGACGCAGGCGCCGGAGAAGTACTCGAACGCCTCGATACGCTGACCGCAGCGTTCGGACAACAATGAAAACAGATCCAGCGCCTGTCGCGGCGTTTCAACGGCGGCCAATGCCACCGCGCGCGTTTTGACTGCCGGGAAAAGGCGCAAAGCTGCGCCGGTAATGATGCCGAGCGTGCCTTCGGAACCCAGGAACAGTTGCTTCAGATCGTAGCCGGTATTGTCCTTGCGCAGCGTTCTCAGGCCGTCCCAGATTTCTCCGGTCGGAAGCACGACTTCGAGACCCAGCACGAGATCGCGCGCCATCCCGTAGCGAACGACGTTGATGCCGCCCGCGTTGGTCGCCAGGTTTCCTCCGATCTGGCAGGAGTCCTCGGCTGCCAGACTCAACGGAAACTGCCGGCCGTGGGCCTCGGCAGCGCGCTGCAGGTCTCCGAGGATGCAACCGGCCTCAACCACCATGGTATTGGCGAGCGAGTCGATGCTCTTGATCGCATTCATCCGGTCCAGGCTCAGCACCACGTTGCGGGGATCGTCGCCCGGTGTCGCGCCGCCGCACAGGCCGGTATTGCCGCCGCGCGGAACGACCGGCACCCGGAGCGACGTACACAGCGCGACGCATTCCGCAACTTCCTGCGTCGTGCGCGGCCTGACGACCGCCGCCGCCTTGCCCTGGTATATGCGACGCCAATCGGTGGTCCACGCTTGAAGATCGGCTTCGTCGGTGACCACGACCTCCGGCCCCAGCCGGTTTTGCAGCTGCTTTTGTAGCTCGTCCATCTTCGGTTTCTTTCCTTGTACGATGCGATTTCGCGGTTGCTATGCGGTGCCGATTTGACTTTTCACTGCGATGAGGGAAGCCTGCAGCAAGGCTTTCGCCGCCTGCTCCGCGGCCGCACCGTCGCGCCTGGCAACGGCGTTCGCGACCCGTCTCCAGTCTTCCGACGACTCCTTGCGGCGTTCCGCGGTCTGGAAGCTGATCGCCCTCGAGCGAATCGCAAATTGCCAGAGCGCGGCATTGCTCAGATCGTCATAGATGGCGCGCAAGCGCTTTCGGTTCGCCGTCGAAATCAGGATGCGCTGCGCTTCGATCGAAGCGCTCGCATAGTCGCCCGGTTCGGTTTCTTGTTTCGCCGCCAGCTGTTCGAGCGTGACGACCTGCCGTTCAAATTCGGCCAGCGCTTCATCCGATCCGAACTCCGCCGTATAACGCGCAGCCAACCCGAGCAATTGCGCACGGATATTGAAGATTTCCTCGACTTCGGCCGCGTCGATGACGACCACCCGCGCGCCGTAGCGGGGAACGCGTTCGACCACGCCCCGGCGTTCCAGGAAGGCGATCGCTTCTCTGATGGTCGAACGGCTTACCGCGAAGCGCTCCGCCAGGACTTCTTCCTTCAGGCGTTCTCCGGGTTCGAGCGCGCCGTCGTTGATTGCCGTCAGCACCTGTTCGGCAACCAGTTCGGGAAGGGACTTTGCCAGCCGGCCGATCTGGACCGTGCTGGAATCGAAGGAGACGCTCTTGGTATCTGGATTTTTCTGGGTCATATGCCGGAAAAAGGAAATTGACAGGAAGTTGATCGGAGCCAGAGGAGCATACCATTTTATAAATCTTCGTTTTTTGTCGACACTCGACAAACGACATTCGACAAATTATACTGTTTTTCATGCGCTTCTACCCCCTCACCCGAAAGGAAAGCAGGTAATGAATACTGTCAAAGTGACAAAACTTGGTTATGCGGCCGGTGCGAAAGTCACCGGCGTCGACCTGGGGCGGCCGCTGAGCGACGCCGAGCGACAGGCCGTGCTCGACGCCTGGCACCAGCACCTGGTGCTGGTTTTCCCGGGCCAGGCGCTGACTCCCCCGCAACTGATCGGTTTCACCAGCCAGATCGGCGAGGTCGAACGCAATGAAAACGTGCCGTATTACCGGCATCCGGAATATCCCGAAGTGCTGCTGGTATCGAACAAGCCGGTCAACGGAAAACCGTCGCAGACGCGGAATACCGGCCGCAACTGGCACTCCGACCTGTCCTACACCGATCGGCCGGCCAAGGGGTCGGTCCTGATGTGCCAGGAAAAGCCGGAGGTCGGCGGCGACACCATGTTCGCCAACATGTACATGGCGTACGAGACATTGAGTCCCGTGATGCAGAGATTCATCGACGGCCTCGAAGCCGTGCATGACATCACCCTGATCAAGGGCTTCAGTCGTCGTGACCCCAAGCAAGTGGAAGAGATGAAGCGTCTCAATCCGCCCATCGCCCATCCCGTGGTGCGGGTCCACCCGGAGACCGGCAAGAAAATGCTGTTCATCAGCGAACGCGTTCGCAACTTCGTCGGCATGACCGAAGAAGAAAGCCAGCCGATCCTCGGCTTCCTCAACCGCCATGCGACCGCGCCCGAGTTCGTGTATCGCCACAACTGGAACGTCAATGACGTCGTGATGTGGGATAACCGGTGCACCCTGCACATTGCCCTTGCCAACTTCGACCAGACCCAGCACCGCCACATGCTGCGCTGTTCGATGCTGGGCGAGAAATCCGGTTATCTGGTCGATCAACAGGCAGAGGGATCGCTCGGCAGCGCACTTGCCGCGCTTTCCTGAACAGCCGCCTTCCATCCACCCGAAGAGAGAAAGAGAGAGACAGCATGAAGAAAATCACGCAAGCACTTGGCAAGTTCGTGGTCGGGATTACCGTCGCAGCCGCAGCCTTTTCCGCATGTGCCGATCAGCCCACGCGCATCTATGTCGGATTCAACCCGGGCGGGACGACCGATATCATCGCGCGCATGGTCGCGGCCGAGATGTCCACCAAGATGGGTGAGCAGATCATCGTCGAAAACCGGTCCGGCGCGAGCGGCAATATCGCTGCAGCGCTGGTTGCCAAGGCGCCCGCCGATGGCACCACGCTGTTTCTCGTGCCCAGCAGCCATGCAACGAATGCCACCCTGTATTCGAACCAGCCGTTCGACACCGAAAAGGATTTCGCCGCGGTCGGGCTGGTGGCGGCAACGCCCTATGTCCTCGTTGTCAATCCATCGATGCCGGTGCATACGGTGCAGGAGCTGATCGCCTATCTGAAGGCGCGTCCGGGCAAGATCGCCTATGCGTCGGCGGGACCGGGCACCGGGCAACACCTGGCCGGCGAACTGTTCAAGAGCATGACGGGGGTGGATGTGCTGCATGTTCCGTACAAGGGCAGTTCCGCCGCACTTCCGGATGTCATGTCGGGCCGCACGCCGATGGAGTTCGACAACATCACGGTTGTCCTGCCCCTGATCAAGAGCGGAAAACTGCGCGCGCTCGCGGTCACCACGCCCGAGCGCTCCGAGCAGTTACCCGATGTGCCGACGGTCGCGGAGAGCGGCGTTCCCGGATTCGATGTCTCCGGCTGGTTTGCGCTGCTTGCGCCGAGCAAGACGAGCCACGAGGAAATCGGCAAGCTCAATAAAGTGCTGAACGAAAGCATCCAGGATCCCGACTTCAAGAAAAAGCTCAGGCAGATGGGCGCCAAGGCCGTGTCGAGCACCACGCCGGAAAAAACGGATGCGCTGATAAAGGCCGAGATCGCAAAGTGGGGGGCCGTCATCCATAAGGCGCACATCACGGTGAACTAGAGCGGTTTCGGCCTGACTGGTTAGGCGGGGCCGAGGCGGATTGCCTGCGGAACAAGGCGCGGGGACGCGTCGTAGCGGTGCTACGGCAAGGAGCCGCAACGCCGTGCCGCGGGCAAGGCGGCCGGCACCGGCTAGTCAGGTCAGGCCAAAACCGCTCTAGGGTTTTCGGCCGCATTCGGCAGGCCGCGCGTTGCGGCCACAGGGATGTGGTCGCCAGCTTTTTGATCGAAAGAGATAGATACGATGTCAGACCAATACAAGGCTCGAACCGGGGGGCAGATTCTGGTGGACGCCCTGAAGGCACAACAGGTGGACATGGCGTTCTGCGTCCCCGGCGAAAGCTATCTGGCGGTGCTGGACGCACTGTACGACGAGAGGGAAACGATCCGGCTCGTGACCTGCCGCCAGGAGGGGGGCGCCGCCTACATGGCCGAAGCGTACGGCAAGCTGACCGGCAAGCCCGGCACCTGCTTCGTGACGCGCGGACCGGGCGCGACCAACGCCAGCATCGGCGTTCATACCGCTTACCAGGATTCCACGCCGATGGTGCTCTTTATCGGCCAGGTCGGTAGCGATTTCATCGACCGCGAGGCATTCCAGGAAATCGACTATCGGCGCATGTTCGCTCCCATCGCAAAATGGGTGGCCAGCGTCGATTCCGTCGAGCGCCTGCCGGAATACGTGAGCCGAGCCTACCAGGTGGCCGCCTCTGGCCGCCCCGGGCCGGTCGTACTCGCGCTGCCGGAAGACATGCTGACTGCGAGCGCCCGCGTCGGCGACCGCGCTCCGTATCGTGTCGCTTCTCCGTGCGCATGCGAGGCCGATCTTCAAGACTTCAAGGAAATGCTGGAAAACGCGGAGCGTCCATTGATGATTCTCGGCGGCAGCGGCTGGACTGACGAAGCGCGTACCGATGTCGCGGCGTTTTCCCGGTGCAGCGGCGTGCCGGTTGCCACCTCGTTCCGGCGGCAGGATCTGTTTGACAACCGGCATCCGAATTATGTCGGCTGTATCGGCCTCGGCATGAGCCGCGAGCTCGGCGAGCGGGTAAAAATCGCGGATCTCCTGATCGTGCTCGGCTCTCGGCTGGGGGAAATGGCCACCAACGGATATTCGCTGATCGATCCGTCGCACATGAAGCAAAAGCTGGTTCACGTCCATGTCGACGCGGACGAATTGGGCACCGTCTATCAGCCGACGCTTCCGATCAATGCGGCGATGCCTGAATTCACGCAACAGCTTTCCCGGCTCGAGGGCCTTCCGGAAGGACGCTGGCAGGCATGGGCCGAACAGGGCAACCGGGAGTATCTGCGCGACCTGGCATCGCAGGACCAACCGTTTGACGTGAGCCTTGCCGCGATAGTCAAGTGGCTCAACGAAACCTTGCCGGACAACGCGATCATCACGAACGGTGCCGGAAATTACACCAGCTGGGTGCATCGGTTTTTCCAGCACGGTCCTTCGCGCCGGCAGCTGGCGCCGACAAGTGGCGCCATGGGCTACGGTGTGCCGGCGGCAGTCGCCGCCAAGCTTGTTTCACCGCAAAGTACGGTCGTCTGCTTTGCCGGCGACGGATGCTACATGATGAACGGCCAGGAGCTCGCGACCGCGGTCCAGCACGATGCTCCGGTCATCTTCGTGGTGGTCAACAACGGCATGTACGGCACCATCAGCATGCACCAGGAAATGCGTTACCCCGATCGCCCATCCGCTACCCGGCTTCGCAATCCGGATTTCGCTGCGCTTGCCAGGGCGTATGGCGCGCACGGCGAGGCCGTGTGCACCACCGCGGAGTTTTCCGCTGCGTTCGAACGCGCGCAAAAGAGTGGTCTGCCGGCGCTGATCGAAGTGCGTACCGATCCGCGTGCCGTGACATCCCGACGAACGCTTTCCGATATCCGGGCGCAGAGCCGGCGGCCGTGAATGACGCAGATCCCGACGTAGGTCGATTCGTGGGCGGCTTCGGTTTGAGCGGGTGCCGTCCACCGCAGCACCCCTGAAGTTCATCGACAACCGGTGCGGCTGCTTTGATCTAGAGTCGGCCGGTTTTTTTGCTTCCGCTAATCCAGGTCTTGATGATAGCTGGAGGACCCGTTCTTCCAGTACGCCGACACCCGCATCGCTTCCTTCGGAATTCCTTTTTCCACCGCCAGTACATCGCGCAATTCACGCATCACCGCAGCTTCGCCCGCGCCCCAGGAAAAGCCTTCGCCGGCGGGCAGCGACAGCGCGCGCACGGCTGCGATCAATTGCTCCGGGGTTTCCACCCATTGCACGTTCAATTGTGCCCGGCTGTGGAATTCGCGCCGGTCTGCCGCTTCCAAAACCTGAACGATGACCGCCGCTTCCGTGCCTTTGGGCAGCTCTTCCAGGCGCCGATGGATTGCCGGCAGGGCAGTCACGTCTCCCACCAGCAGGTGCCAGTCGTAATCCGATGCAATGATCATCGAGCCGCGAGGACCGGCGATGACCGCGCGGTCGCCCACCGACGCCTGCCGCGCCCAGTCGGAAGCCTTGCCGCCGGCATGCGAGACAAACTCTATCGTCAGCCGGCGTGCACCGCGGTCGAAGCGGCGCGGCGTGTAGTCGCGGTGTTGCTGCTCTCCCGCAGAATCGGTGAACATGAACTTGACATGATCGTCAAACGAGGCGGACACGAAATCCTGCAGCGTATCGCCCTGGAAGGTAATGCTGACCATGCTGGCGCCGATCGGGCGGACGTCGACCACTTCGACTTCCCGCCGCCGTATCTCGTGGCGCACCCGCTGCACGCGTCGCGCAGGCGAAAGATTTTCCATTGCGCTTTTCCTTTTTGGTTGATAATGTCTCCCATTATGAGAAAACAAGTTGATAAAGTCAACCAGAATCCGGGCAGGCTGGCGGATGAGGTATTCGAGTCCATTCATTCCATCATGCATCTGTACCGCTCGCGCCAGTACCGCTCGCTGCGCGACGGGCCGCACGAGATCACGCACATGGAAAACAAGGTGCTCGGCTTCTTTGCCCGCCATCCGGGTGCGACGCAAAGCGACCTGGTTCTGCATTCGGGGCGCGACAAGGCGCAACTGGCACGGCTGATCAAAGCCTTGCGCGACAAGGGGCTGCTGGAAGCGCGCGTGGACGAGGCCGACCGGCGCAGCACGCGCCTGCAGTTGTCGCCCGCGGGGCAGGCCGTATTCAAGGGTCTGCATCAACAGGGAGCGCGCCTTTCGGCGGTAGCGGTGAACGGCCTGGATGCCGGCGAATGCGAGCAGCTCGTTTCCTTGCTGCAGCGGATTCAGGCGAACCTGGAAAACGAGCCCGAGTGACGGCTGCACTGCCTGGAAGACTCAGGAGGCCGCGCCGAAGGAATGCCTGACGGCGGTGGCGACGAAGCGCTGCAGCAGCGGCGCGTCGTCGTCGGCGCGGTAAGCCATCGCGATGCGGCTGGCGGCTTCGGCGGTGGCGAGCGGCCGGTAGGCGACGCCCGGTATCCCGGTCTTCACGTAGGTCTCCGGCAGGATCGATACGCCCATCCCGGCCGCGATCAAGCCGATGATGGTGGTGCCTTCGCGCGCTTCCTGGCGGATCCTCGGGCCGAAGCCGGCCCGGCTGGCAAGCGTGCCGACATGCTCGAACAGGCCGCATCCCAGGCCGCGCGGAAACAGGATGAACGCTTCGCGTGCCAGCGCTTCCACCGCAATCGGCTCGTCGCCCTCGGCCAGCGCATGCGTGCCCGGCAGCACCGCCACCAGCCGGTCGCGCCACAGTTCATGCACCTTGATGCCGGCCGGCGGAAAGAATAGCGGTGACGGCCGCAGGAAACCGACGTCGATGGATTTGTCCGCGAGCGCGCGCAGCTGCTGTGCGGTCGACAGGTGCGAGAGGTCGGCGATGACGGCCGGATGGCGCTCTCGGAAATCGCGCAGGATCGCCGGAAAGGCGTCGAACATCGGCACCGAGGCGGTAAAGGCAATCCGGATTTCGCCGGCTTCGCCGCGCACCGCCTGTCGCACCACTTCTCCGGCCCGGTCCAGGTGCGCCAGCGCGCGCCGCGCTTCCTCCAGCAACAGCGCCCCGGCTTCAGTCAATTCCATGTTCCGGTTATCGCGCCTGAGCAGCTGCGCACCGAGCTCCTCCTCCATTGCCTTGATCTGCAGACTGAGCGGCGGCTGGCTGATGTGCAGCCGGCGCGCAGCCGCACTGAAGCTCAATTCCTCGGCGACGGCAATGAAGTAGCGGAGCTGGCGAAAATCCATATTTATTTAAAAACCAAATAACTGACCTTAAAAAAAGGTATTGGACGATATTAATCAGCCCGATTCATCATGTCAATGCGGAATGGATTTCCCATTTTCAACCCTCATCAGGAGACAGATATGCCTATTCAACGCACCTTGCCCGGAATGTTCCGGTGCCTGGCCGCAGCCGCTTTCGTCTGCGGCGCGGCGCTCTCGATGGCGCCCGCGCAGGCCGCCGACAATGCGCCGGTCCATATCGTGGTGCCGTATTCCGCCGGCGGCGGCGTCGATATCGTTACCCGTATCGTCGGCCAGAAAATGGGCGACGCGCTGAACGCGCCCATCATCGTCGAGAACCGCCCCGGTGCGGCAACCAACATCGGCAGCGACGCGGTGGCGCGCAGCGAGCCCGACAGCAATACGCTGCTGACCGCATCGAACACGCTCGCCAGCAACGGCGCGCTGTACTCCAAGCTGCCGTTCAATCCGGCCACCGACCTGGTGGCGGTGGGTGCGATCGGCTATGCGCCGCTGGTGGTCGTGGTGCCGGAAAACTCGCCGTACCACAAGCTGTCCGACCTGATCGCCGATGCCAAGAGCCACCCGGACAAGCTGACCTATGCGTCGGCCGGCAACGGCAGCTCGGGACACCTGGCCAGCGAACTGCTCAAGCATGAAGCCGGCTTCGATGCGCTGCATGTGCCGTACAAGGGCGGCGCGCCGGCCATCAACGATCTGCTGGGCGGACGGATTTCGTTCATGTCGATCAATCCGATCGAAGTGCTGGCGCATATCCGCGCCGGCAAGCTGCGGCCGCTGGCGCTGCTGGACAACAAGCCCAGCCGGTTGCTGCCGGACGTGCCGACCATCTCGTCGCTCGGCCTGCCGAATTCGCAGGCATCGGTGTGGTGGGGGCTGGTTGCGCCCAAGGGCACCAGCGCCGACAAGATCGCGACATTGAACGCCGCGCTCGAGAAGTCGCTGGCCGATCCGACGGTGCGCAAGCGCCTGTCCGACCTCGGTGCCACGGTGACGCCGGGCAGCGCGGCCGATTTCGGCAAGTTCGTCGACGCCGAGCGCGCCAAGTGGACCAAAGTCATCAAGGCCGCGCATATCCACGCGGACTGAAATCGGGGAATCTCATGAGTGCAGCACAAAAGAACGCCTTGGTGGTCAGTGCCCATTCGGCAGACTTCGTCTGGCGGGCGGGCGGCGCCATCGCGCTGTATGCCAGCCGCGGCTGGAACATGACGATCGTCTGCCTGTCGTTCGGCGAGCGCGGCGAATCCGCCAAGCTGTGGCGGCAGGAGGGCATGACCATGGAGCGCGTCAAGCAGGGGCGGCGCGACGAGGCGGCCCGCGCCGCCGAGCTGCTGGGAGCGGATATCCGCTTCCTCGATTGCGGCGACTATCCGCTGCGGGTATCGGACGACACGCTGTACCAGCTCGTGGACATCTACCGCGAGCTCAGGCCGGCGTTCGTGCTGACCCATTCGGCGCGCGATCCGTACAACTTCGATCATCCGCTGGCTACCCACGTGGCGCAGGAAGCGCGCGTGATCGCCCAGGCGCACGGGCACAAACCGGGCGAAGCGGTGCTCGGCGCGCCGCCAGTATTCCTGTTCGAGCCGCACCAGCCCGAGCAGTGCGAGTGGAAGCCGGAAGTGCTGCTCGACATTGGCCCGGTCTGGGAAAAGAAGCGCGCGGCGTTCGAGCTGATGGCGGCGCAGGAACACCTGTGGGAATACTACACGCGGGTGGCGCTGCAGCGCGGCGTGCAGGCTTCGCGCAATTCCGACCTGAAGATCAAGTATGCGGAAGCGTACCAGCGGGTGTTCCCGCAAGTGACCGGAGAGCTGGCATGAGCGTGGCCGTCCGCAATATCCGGCGCGCGGCGCCGGAGCAGGTCGCGCAGCTGGCGAAGGCCGGCACCGCCACCGTGCACGAAGCCCAGGGAAGAGCCGGCCTGCTGCAGCCCTACCTGCGCCCGATCTACCGCGGCGCGATGATCGCCGGCCCGGCCGTCACCGTGCTCGCCCATCCGGGCGATAACTGGATGCTGCACGTGGCGATCGAACTGTGCCAGCCGGGCGACGTGGTGGTGGTCGCCTGCAGCTCCGAGAACCGCGACGGCATGTTCGGCGAACTGTTGGCCACGTCGATGCGGGCGCGCCGCCATGCCCGCCAGATAAACGACCCCCGCTGCCCCGACGGGCAGGCGCTGGAGGCGATGAACATTACCGTCTGGGCGCCCGCGAGTTCGGCCAACGGCACCCTCAAAGCA
>CBIHOK010000108.1:0-13163 GCA_966211575.1 uncultured Noviherbaspirillum sp. | reverse complement strand
GATGCAATTCATCCGCCCCCAAGTATCCACGTTATGTACCGGCTTTGCCGCCAGTATGGGCTCTTTCCTGCTGGCTGCCGGAGCGAAGGGGAAGCGCTACGCGTTGCCGAACGCCAGGATCATGATCCACCAGCCCTCGGGCGGTTCCCAGGGAACGGCAGCCGATGTCGAGATCCAGGCACGTGAGATCCTCTATCTTCGTGGTCGCTTGAACGGCATTCTGGCCGAGCGTACCGGCAAGTCAGCGGAACAAGTCGCGAAGGATTCGGAACGCGACAATTTCATGTCGGCGCAGCATGCGAAAGAGTACGGGTTGATTGATGACGTGGTGTCCCGACGGCCGCATTAAGGGAGTAAGGCAGGCCGGCCGCTTTTCGGAAAATTGCGCTTCTGCTTCGGCTTGCGCTCGCGATTTCGCCCGCATGGATATGCGGCAAAATCGCGACGCTGCGGTAACGCCGGTGAAAAATCTATTTTCCGTGGACGAGACCGGCAAGCTGAACGGCGATATGGTCCGGTATGAAAGGAAGATTCCCGAGCAGATGCAACGTACTGTTGCGCAGTGGAGCCACTAACTTTGACGCGGTCGCCAACCTTGTCAATCGATCGGTTAATGCGACTACCCGAAGCCCAATGGGCCGCCGCTCCCGTTCATAGTCATCCAGGCTGCTCACGTCGGCGCTGCGAACCGCATTCGCGATAATTTCAGCCAGTGCCATTGCATCCCGGATTCCCAGATTCATTCCTTGGCCCCCCGCAGGGCTATGCACGTGCGCGGCATCGCCGACGAGAAAGATTCTTCCTGCCCGATAATGCTCGGCGACCCGGTGATGCACGTGGAAGCGAGAGCCCCATATGATCCTGGTCACCTTGACCGGATTCTTTTTCGGGCCGCGCAGATCAAGCAGCTGTTGAATGTGCGCGACGTCGGGCACTTCCGGCGCGTCATTGACGGTTGCAACGACTCGAAAACTGCCGCCTGGGAGAGGGGCGACCACGACCAGTCCGTCCGGACTCAAGTAAAGGATGACTTCCCGGTCCGGCACGTCCCCGGTCATCATCACGTCGGCGAGCGAAAACGATTCCTTGTAGCTGCCGCCTTCGAACGGTATGCCCGCCAGCTCGCGCACAGTGCTGTGCATTCCGTCTGCACCGACCAGAAATTTCGCTCGATGCACTGCACCGTCGGCCAGGACAGCGGTTACACCTTGCTCATCCTGATTTACGGCTGTGACCTTATGGGGGCGCAACACTTGCCCCCCGAGCTGTCGCAGGCGCTCCAGTAAAATCCGCTCGGTCTGCGCCTGGGACAGCATCAGCGCATACGGATAACGCGTCTCGAGTCGGCTGAAGTCGACGGACACCAGGATCTCGTCCCGGTCACGTATGGTGAACAAGGGAACATGCAAGCCCAGTGAGGCCATTTCGGCGGAGACGCCGAGGGGCTCAAGCACTTCGAGGGTGCGGGCATGAACCACCGCGGCACGAGAGGTATTGGCGCCGGCTGCTTGATCGTCGACAACCAGCACTTGAAGCCCGTCATTTGTGAGCTGCGCAGCCAACGCAAGACCGGTGGGGCCGGCACCCACAACGAGCACGTCATGATGTGGAATAGACATTTCTTTCCTTTGTCAACAAGTGTTGACTTAAGCTTAGTCTATAATCCTTCGATGTCAACAAGCGTTGAATTCTTGGATTCTGCAATGGCTTCGAATGCGCAAGGGAAAACCGGCAAAGGCATCGCCACCAAGGCCGCCATTCTGGAGGCGGCCCGACAGCGTTTCGGGAAAGACGGCTATGCGCTGGCGACCATTAGAGCCATCGCGAGGGATGCGAAGGTGGATCCTGCCCTCGTCATTCGGTATTTCGGCGACAAGGAGGCGCTGTTTATTGCGACTGCGCAATTCGATTTGCGTCTGCCTGACGTGAGCGGATTGACGCAAGCCGAGGTGTCCCGGGTACTTGTCGAACACTTCCTCAAGCGCTGGGAGGAAGACGACACCCTGATGGCATTACTGAGAGTCGCTTGCACGAAAAAAGGCGGCGTTGATCAGCTGCACATTATTTTGCGGACGCAACTCCTGCCATTGTTTTTACGGTTGCGGCCGGAGCAGGATAACGATGTTGCAGTCCGCACAGGCCTGGTGGCAAGCCAGATGCTTGGGCTCGGCCTGTGTCGCTATATCCTTCAGTTGCCCCCGCTGGCGGCATTGAGCCATGCCGATGTGGTGGCATGGATCAGCCCTACGGTTGAAAGATATTTGTTTGAGCATCCGTTAAGCGCCGGGGAAGAGCCGAGGGACAAGAGAAAGCACAAGTGATGTTGAAATGGCCTGTGGCTTTCAACACCCCATTACGAGTACGGCCTCGGGATGACGCTGTCCAAAGACGGTCCGTGCCGGAACGAGCCGCCCATCCCGATGCAGCGCAAGCCCAGGCGTGAGGGAAATGTCGACTGCAGCGGGATCAAGTTCGAGCGCCCGCCGGAACATCTCGATAGCCATCATGGCCAGGAAGCATCAGCAACGGCTTGCCTATCATGCGCCGCTCTTCGAGCGCGGCATGCGCATCTTCGACGTCGTCCAGCGTGTACTTTCCCGCGATGCTTATGCTGAGCGATCCCTCGATTAACGCATTGAAGATATCGCTGGCGCGTTTCTGGACGGTTGCCGCATCCTGCAAGTGATCGGCCAGCCGCGGCCTGGTCAGGAAAAGCGAGCCGGCCTCACCCAGCTCGATCGGATCGAGGTCCTTGATGCTTCCTGACACGGAGCCATAATTGACTACCAGGCCGCGCGTGCGTGTGGCGCGGAAGCTGTCGCGCAGGGTTGCGCTTCCGATCGGGTCGAAAACGACATCTACTCCACGGCCCTGTGTGGCGGCGCGAATCGCATCGGCAAAACCGCCATTATCGTAAGCCAGGACGTGATCGGCGCCATGCGCGCGTGCCACCTCGGCCTTGTCGGGCGAACTGGTCGTGGCGAACACTTCAGCGC
The DNA here is from genome assembly GCA_966211575.1 of uncultured Noviherbaspirillum sp. GTDB lineage: Bacteria > Pseudomonadota > Gammaproteobacteria > Burkholderiales > Burkholderiaceae_D > Noviherbaspirillum. Next base: position 10,167 of record CBIHOK010000108.1, on the reverse strand, counting down.
CCAGCCGTTTGGCAAGCTGGACAAGCAGTTGCCCGATGCCGCCCGACGCAGCGTGCACCAGGCAGCTGCGGCCCGGTCCCAACTGCCCGAGATCATGCGCGAGATAGTGCGCGGTCGATCCATGGAACAGGGAGGCGGCCGCCATTTCAAGCGGCAGTTCGGGCGGCACCCGTGCGATCCGCGCGGCCGGCACCAGCGCATACTCGGCGTAGCTGCCCCACACGATGCACCAGGCAACGCGGTCGCCTGTTTTCACGTTATGGACCCGGTCGCCGACCGCAACGACTTCGCCCGCACCTTCCATTCCCAGCGTGCAGGGCAGGCGTACCGGATAGGTCCGGGATTGCGCATATTTGCCCTGCCGGGTGTGCACGTCCATGAAATTGATGCCGGCGCAGGCAACCCGCACCAATACTTCCTCCGGTCCAGGTTTGGGAACCGGCAATTCACGCCGTACCAGGACTTCCGGGCCGCCGTAGCGGTCGATCTGAATGCTTTTCAAGGAGGGCTCTCCAAAATACCGTGACGCTGCCGGAAAAGCACGCGGCTTTGCAGGAATGACAGCGCTTCAAAAGGTCATACCATAGAATTAAAGATATTAGATGACGCTTGGCTTGTGACTGTCAATGGTTTGGTTCTTCCTGCTATGTCGTATCGACATTTGGCAGGAACAGGCAAATGTCCAGTTTGTCTTGAAAGGACAGACCATTTGCATGAAGATGCCGCCTGCTCGCGACTGTAGGCCCTGCGTTTTTCACGTGGACGGAAGATCCCTTGCTCGATTCCCTTACCTGCCTGTCCCATTCACGATGGCGGCGCTCACCTGCTGCGCAAGCGCGAGTAATGGACGGCGTAATGCGGCGCAGATCGTGCTTGGGGACTCTTTTGTCGCCAAGCTGAAGTTCAGGCAGTAAATGGCGCGGTCTTCAATGACGACCGGGCTGGCGAGGGCGACAACCTCCGGTTGCCACGACGCGGCGCAAAAGCCCCGGGTCCGTATGCTTTCCATCGCGTCGGCAATCTCGCGGTCGATCGTCTTCCAGTCATCCGGCCTCTTTGCCTTGAAGTGCTTCAGTAATGCGATGCGCGTCGGCTGAGGCGCAACGGCGAGATACGCGCGCCCCAAAGACGTCAATTCCATCGGTATCCGCTGTCCCGGGACCACGTTTCGCAGCGATTCCCTCCGGTTATAGCGTATCGAATCAAGATAAACCATCTCGGTCCCGTCCGGCGCGGCGAGTCCGACGTTGATGCGAAGCTTTGCCGCCACTGCGCGCATTAGCGGGATCGCGGCCTGCAGGACCGAAGAGCCGGCATACATCGCATGGGCAAGGCTGAGCACCGGAACTCCCAGGCGATACATCCGCAGATCGGGATCATGCTCCAGATAACCGGTGGTCACCAAGGTTTGCGTGAGCCGGCTTACCGTCGGCCGGGACAGGCCGGTACGCTCGGCCAGTTCTCCGTTTCCGAGCCACTCGGAACCCGGCCTGAACGCGCGCAGGATCTCGATTCCCCGTTCCAGCGAGCGGTTCGTCGGCGACCCGCCGAAACGGGGATAGGGGGCTGTCTTGCCCGCTTTCGGCATGGCCATGAGCGCCTCATCCATTTTCATTCAGTGAAATTGGATCATAGCATCCGGCGCATGCACCGTATAACCTTTGCTCACAGATCGGGAACGGCAAGTGCCGAGAGCCGGCGTTCGGACCATGGTGGTGAACGGCGGGAACCCGGTCAACTTCAGGAGACGTCATGAACAATCAAGGTTCTTCCATTTTCTCTATCACCCGTCGCCGTACTCAACTTGTGATCCTGGCGCTGCTCGCGAGCACCTTGTCGGTGCCGGCACTGGCGGCGTTTCCGGACAAGCCGATTCGCATCATCGTCCCGTTCTCTCCGGGTGGCGGCACCGACCTCGTCAGCCGGGCGATTGCCGATGGCATGTCCAAGGATCTGGGGCAGCCGATCATCGTGGAAAACAAGCCGGGCGCCGGCACCATCATCGGCGACAACTATGTCGCCAAGAGCGCGCCCGACGGATACACGCTGGTCATGGCAACCTTCGCGCATGCGGTCAATCCCAGTCTCCGTCACTCGCTGCCATTCGATACCGACAAGGACTTCACGCCGGTGTCGCTGGTTGGACGCTCGCCGAATGTCCTGCTGGTTCGCAATAATGCGCCGTACAAAAACGTGAAGGAACTGATCGCCGCCGCAAAGGCGGCCCCGGGCAAGATCACCTTCGGTTCCCAGGGGAACGGCACCTCGGCGCATCTTGCCGGCGAGCTGTTCAAGAGCCTGGCCGGCGTGGACCTCATCCACGTGCCGTATCGCGGCGCCGGCCCCGCGCTGACCGACCTGATCGGAGGGCAGATCGACATGATGTTCGCGACTTCCGCGGCGGCCAAGAGTTTTGTCCAGACCGGAAAGCTGCGTGCGCTCGCCGTCACCAGCGCCGAGCCGTCGCCCGCCTGGCCTGACGTTCCCACGGTCGCGGCGGCAGGCGTGCCGGGATTCTCCGCGGAGAGCTGGTACGGCTTGTTTGCACCTGCCGGCACGCCGCCCGAGGTTGTCGATCGCCTGAACAAGGCTGCCGTGCATGCGGCGCATAGCGACATGTTCAAGAAGCGCAGCCAGAGCGAGGGCCTGTCGATCGTCGCCGGTTCGCCGCAGGAATTCGGCAACTATTTCAAGGATCAGGAAACGCGCTGGCAGAAAGTCATCAAGGACGCGCACATTCCGCTTCAATGATCCGCTGATTCCACCAACTCTTTACCCAGAGGAATAACCATGACCGACGTGTCGTTGATTGAGTTGCAGGTCGCCGACGGCATTGCAACATTGACCCTGAACCGGCCCGAAAAGCGCAACGCGATCAGCGACGCCATGCGTTCGGAACTGACGTCCGCCCTGCAAAGCCTGGCACGCGACGCAGGCGTCCGGGCGCTGGTGCTAACCGGGAGCGGCAAGGGCTTCTGCGCGGGCGGCGATGTCGAAGGGATGCGCCGCCGGATGGAAGCGCCGGCCGGCGAAGTCGGTTTCAACGGCTGGAGCCGTCAGCAGCACGTGCATCACACGGTGTCGCTGCTGTTCGACATGCCGAAGCCGACCATCGCGGCCGTGAATGGCGCGGCCGCCGGCCTGGGCGCGGACATGGCGATGAGCTGCGACTTCGTCATCGCTTCCGAAGAAGCGAGCTTCACCTGGAGCTACATCAAGCGCGGACTGATTCCGGATGGCGGCGGCATGTACTTCCTGCCGCGCCGTGTCGGATTGGCGCGCGCCAAGGAACTGATTTTCAGCGGGCGGCGAGTCGATGCGGATGAAGCGCTGGCTCTCGGTCTTGCCGACCGGCTCAGCAAGCGTGATGTATTGGTCGACGACGCCCGGTCCTGGGCCGCGCAGTTGAGCCACGGGTCGCGCGCCGCGCTGGCGCTCGGCAAGTCCATCCTGAACAAGAGCTTCGAGATGACCGCCGAGCAGGTGTTCGCGCAGGGCAGCCAGGCGCAGGCGATCTGTTATACGACCGACGAGCATCGCCAGTCGGTCATGGACTTTCTCAACAAGACTGCGTCGAAGGAATGAATCAAATGAATGCAATCGGCAGTCTTCTGCGGCCGCGCAGCGTCGCCGTGATCGGAGCCTCGGCGGATCCGGCAAAGACGGCGGGAAGGCCCATTCCGTACCTGAAGAAGCATGGCTTCGAGGGCGCGATTTACCCGGTCAATCCCCGTGCCGACACCATCGCCGGCCTGCGCTGTTATCCCGATGTGAAGTCGCTGCCGGAAGTCCCCGAGGTCGGCCTGGTCCTGCTGGGCGCCGAGCGCGCCCACGACGCGGTGCGCGAACTGGCCGAACGCGGCACCAGGGCTGCGATCGTGCTTGCCAGCGGTTACACCGAGGTCGGCCCGGAAGGCGCGGAACGCCAGCGCAAGCTGGTGGAGGCGGCCGGTAACATGCGGCTGCTGGGGCCGAACACGATCGGCCTGGTGAATCTGACCGACAACATCATTCTCTCCGCGAGCGGCGCGCTGGAGATGGAGGCCTTCCCCTCCGGGAACATCGCGCTGGTTTCGCAGAGCGGCGGCATCCTGGGCGCCTTGCTGTCGCGCGCCTCCGCGCGCGGCATCGGGTTGTCCAAGCTGATCTCCACCAGCAACGAGGCGGATCTCGACCTGGCCGACTTCGTCGATTATCTGGTCGACGACGACGCAACTTCGGTGATCGCCCTGTATATGGAAAGCGTGCGCCATCCGGAGAAATTCCGGGCGGCGGCGCTGCGCGCGGCACGGGCAGGCAAGCCGATCGTGGTGTTCAAGATCGGCAAGTCGGAGGCCGGCGCGCGCTCGGCGGTGTCCCACACCGGTGCGCTGGCGGGCGCCGACAAGATGTACGACGCGCTGTTCAAGCGGGTCGGGGCGATCCGCGCCGAAACGTTTTCCGACCTGCTCGACATCCCGGCCGCACTGGCGGCGGGGCGCCCGCTGCGCGGCAACCGGATCGCGATTCTGACGTCCACCGGCGGCGCCGGCACCCTGGTTGCCGACAGCCTCGGCGTCTCCGGCCTCGAGACACCGGCGCCTTCGGAGCAGACCGCGCAGCGGCTGCTGGCACTGCAGAATGGCGACCATGCGGCGCTCGACCGCAATCCGATCGATGTCACGCTGGCCGGTTTGCAGCCGGAGCTTTTGCGCGCGGCGATCACGACGCTCACCGACAGCCCGGACTACGATGGCGTGGTGGTCATCGTCGGCTCGTCCGCGCTTGCGATGCCCGAGCTGATGGCCGGTGCAATCCAGGAATGCCTGCCGAAGACGGACAAGCCGGTGCTTGCTTATGTCAGCCCGCATGCGCCGGATATCGCCGGCATTCTCAATCGGCGCGGCGTGCCCGCTTACAGCGCGCCGGAGACCTGCGCGTCGGCGCTTGCCGCGATGCTGCGGCGCGCGCAATGGGCCGAATACCCGGTTGCGCAAGCTTCGCTGCCAGAGCGCGGCGATGACGGCTTTCCGGCCGGATCGCTGGACGAGGCACAGGCCAAGCAACTGTTCGCCCGCTTCGGCGTCCCGGTCGTGGCCGAAGAAATCGTCGCCACCCCGGCGCAAGCGGAGGCGGCGGCGCGGCGACTGGGGGAGCGCGTCGTGCTGAAGATTCTTTCCTCGGAAATCACGCACAAGAGCGATGTCGGCGGCGTCGCGGTCAACGTGCCTGCGGCTGAAGCCGGGGCGCGGCTACCGGCGCTCGCTCGCGATGTCGAGAGCAAAACCGGCGTCGTTCCGACCCGCTTCCTGGTCCAGGAAATGGTCAGCGGCGGCATTGAACTGATTCTCGGGATGCATCGCGACCCGCTCGGCACCGCGATCCTGCTCGGCACCGGCGGCGTCACCGCCGAACTCTTCAAGGATACGGCGATGCGCATGCTGCCGGCGCAGGGCGGACTCGGTCCGGAGGAGGCGCTGGCGCTCGCGAAACAGCTCGCCGGCTGGCCGCTGCTGGACGGCTTCCGAGGGAGAGAGAAGGCGGACGTGGAGGCATTGGTCGCCGCCATCGTCGCGTTCTCGAACATGGCGGCGAGCCTCGGCACGCGCCTGATCGAGGCCGAGATTAATCCGCTGTTCGTGCTGCCCGCAGGCTGCGGCGTGCGCGCCGCCGACGGCGTCGTGGTGCTGGGTGCGGACTGAGGTGGAGAGATGATACGGTCCGATGACGGTGCCGCGCCGCTGGCCGCGCAACTGATGATTGCCAAAGCGGACGACGAAGCCGTGCGCCATATCGTCGACCACCGCGGCACCTGCGTCAGCTGGCGCCAGTTCGGCACGGGCGCGCCGCTGGTGCTGCTGCATGGCGGCCACGGCAGCTGGATGCATTGGATCAGGAACGTGGACGCGCTCTCGAAGCGCTTCTCGCTCTGGATTCCCGATCTTCCCGGTTTCGGTGAATCCGACAGTCCTGCCGGGGCAGGTCTGCAAGATTTGCTGGAACCGGTCATCGCCACCCTCGACCAGCTGGTTGGCGAGCATACTGAAATACGCATGGCCGGATTCTCGTTCGGCGGGCTGGTGGCCGCGCATCTGGCGGCGGCACGCAGCCGTGTGTCGGCGCTGGCGCTCCTTGGCGCGGCCGGCCACGGCGGCGCAACCCGGCCGCGCGCGGCGCTGGTCAATTGGCGGCATTGCGCCGACGAAGCGGAGCTTGCGAAGACGATGAAGCACAACTTGCTGGTGCATATGCTGTTCGACCCTGCCGGCGCGGATGAACTGGCGGTCACGGTCCACACGCTGTCCTGCATCCGTACCCGCTTCCGCAGCAAGGAACTGTCGCGCGCGAACGGGCTGGAGGGGGCGCTGGAGCAGTATCGCGGGGACACGCTGCTGCTGTGGGGCGAGCATGACGTGACGGCAGAGCCCGAAACCCTGGTTGCGCGCTTCGGGCGCGGCGGCCGCCATCGTCGCGCCGGCCTCGTCGGCGGCGGCGGACACTGGATTCAGTACGAACGTCACGCCGAGGTCAACGAGCTGCTGCTCCAGTGGTTTCACGCCGAACAGGTTTCCAACTCGCCGCAGCCCGACGCGGGCATGGCCCTGCACAAGGAATGCGAATGACTGCCAATGTAACCATCGCGCGCGACGGCGAAGTCGCGGTCCTCACCATCAACAATCCTCCGGTCAATGCCTGCTCGCTGGAAGTGCGCCGCGCATTGCAGGCTGCAATCGAAGCCGCGGACCGCGAGCGCGAAGTCGCAGCCATTGTCATCATCGGCGGCGGCGCGACCTTCGTGGCCGGATCGGATCTGCGCGAATTTGGGGCTCCCCTGGAAGATCCCCAGTTGCCGGCCGTCATTGACGCCATCGAGGCTTGCGGCAAACCGGTTGTCGCTGCTCTGCACGGCGCCGCACTGGGCGGCGGTTTCGAGCTGGCGCTCGGTTGCGATGCGCGGATCGCCAGCGCCGGCACCGTGATCGGCCTGCCCGAAGTGACATTGGGGATTATTCCCGGCGCCGGCGGCACCCAGAGGCTGCCGCGCGTGGTCGGCATGGAAAGGGCGATCGGGATGATATGCAGCGGCGAGCGGGTGACAGCCGAGGCAGCCTTCAAACTGGGAGTGGTCGACGAAGTCGTGGACGGCGATTTGCGGGACGCAGCGGTAAGGTTTGCCACAAGTCTGGACGGGAAAAAGTCTCCACTGCGCTCCAGGAATGTTACGGTAGCGGACGAGGCAGCGGTGGCTGCGGCCTGCGCGCAGGCGCTACGCACCGGGAAGAATCGGCCGCCGGTTCGCGCGGCGATCGAGGCAGTGTCGAACGCGTCGCGCCTGCCGATGGACGAAGCGCTTCGCCTGGAGCGCGCTGCGTTTCAGGAGCTGCGCACAGGCAGAGACGCGCGGGCGCTGCGGCACCTGTTCTTTGCCGAACGCGCCGCGGCAAAGCAGGTCGCCCCGGAGGGTACCGAGGTACGAGTGACGAAGCGTGTCGCGGTGATCGGATCGGGGACGATGGGCAGCGGCATTGCGATTGCCGCGTTGGACGGTGGTTTCGAAGTCGTCCTGCTGGATATCGATGCGGATGCGCTGGAGCGCGGCGCAGCGCGTATCAGGGAGCATTACACGAGCCGCGCCGACGCCGGAAAGATATCCTCCGAGGTGGCGACAGAACGGCTGTCATGTCTTGCTGCAAGCACCGACTGGGCTGCGTTGGCCGATGCCGACCTGATAATCGAGGCGGTGTTCGAGGATATCGAGGTCAAGCGCGAGGTATTCCGGCAACTGGACCGCGTCGCCCGGCCCGGCGCCATCCTCGCGAGCAATACCTCCTATCTCGACCTGAATGCCATTGCGGGCGCCACGTTGCGGCCGCACGACGTGGTCGGCCTGCATTTTTTCAGCCCGGCCAACGTGATGCGGCTGGTCGAAGTGGTGCGCGGTGCGGATACGGCACCGGGAACCTTGCTGGCTGCCGTATCGTTCGCGCGCAAGCTGCAAAAGCTTCCGGTCGTCACCGGCAATGCATTCGGCTTCATCGGAAACCGCATTTACGCGGCCTCTCGCCGGCAATGCGAGTTTCTGCTGGAAGAGGGCGCCTATCCGGAACAGGTCGACGCCGCGCTGGAAAAATTCGGCTTCGCGATGGGGCCGTTCGCGGTGGCCGACATGTCGGGCCTCGACATCGCCTGGCGAATGCGCAAGAGCCAGGCAGCGCAACGCGTCTCGTCGGTACGCACTGTGCATATCCCCGATCGCCTGTGCGAGGCGGGGCGTCTCGGCAGGAAGACCGGTGCCGGTTACTACCGCTACGAAGCGGGGAGCAGGAAGGGCGCGCCGGACGACGCGGTACGGCAACTGATCGAGGCCGCCAGCCGGGAGAAGGGCATCGTACGGCGGCCGATCGCGGACGAGGAAATCCAGCGCCGCGTGCTGCTGACGATGGTCAACGAAGCCGCGCTCCTGTACGGCGAGGGCGTCGCTTCGCGTGCCGGCGATATCGACGTCGTGATGGTGAACGGCTACGGCTTCCCGCGCTGGGAAGGCGGCCCGGTTTTCTGGGCGCATGAACGCGGCCGCCCGGCCCTGAAAGAGGATATGCGGTGGCTGGCCGAGGTAAGCGGCGCCGGCTTCCGGCTGGGCAATGTCGACTGCCTGTGGGAAAGCGAGGATCGCCATGAGCGCGCTTGATGAGCTGGCGGCGTTCGCCGGCGAGTTCGGCGAGCGCGCGCTGCCTGATGGCGTGCTCCACCACGCCAAGCGTGCGGTGGTTGACTGGTATGCCTCGGTGTATCCGGGCTTGGGAACCAGCCCGGCCCGAATCCTGGAACAGACGCTGCAAGAGGATCTCGACCACGGACAGGCTTTCCTGGTCAACGGCAGGCCGGCAACGATACGTGGCGCGGCGCTGATCAATGGAACAGCGGCGCATGCCGCGGAAGTCGACGATAGCTTCAAGGAGGCGATGTACCACCCCGGAGCGGCAACGATTGCGGCCGCGCTCGCCGTGGCGCAAGCGTCGCAGGCGTCCGGCCTTGATTTCCTGCGAGCGGTAATACTCGGCTACGAGATTTCCACCCGTATCGGCGTCGTGCTGGGGCGCGCGCATTACCGCTATTGGCACAACACCGGCACTGTCGGCGTATTCGGCGCGGCAAGCGCGGCGGCGGCGCTGCAGCGGCTGGATCGACGCGCATTTGCCGACGCGCTGGCAACGGCCGCCACGTTCTCGGCGGGCCTGCAGCAAGCGTTCCGTTCGGATTCGATGTCGAAGCCGCTTCACGCGGGACGCGCGGCGGAGGGTGGGGTGCTGGCCGCCTCGTTGGCGCGCCGCGGGCTAACCGGCGCGCACGACGTGCTCGATGGAGAGTCGGGGCTTGGTCATGCGATGAGCGACGGCCCGGACTGGTCCACGGTCGGCGCGGGCCTCGGTGAAGATTTCAATATTGCGCGGCTGACCTTCAAGAATCATATCGGTTGCGGACATACGTTCGCGGCAATCGACGGCGCGCTCGAATTGCAGCGTCGGCATCGCTTGCGGCCGGATGGCATTGCCGGGATTCGCATTGCCACCTACAAGCCGGCACTCGATATCGCCTGTTACGACAATCCGGTCTCGGCCAACGAAGCGCGCTTCAGTCTCAAGTACGTGGTGGCGACCGCTCTCGTCCACGGCAGCGTGCGCCTGTCCGCCTACGAGGCGAACCGGATCGGCGATGCCGAGACACGCAGGCTGATGGCGCTGACCGAAGTCATGGTCGATCCGGAACTCGATGCGGAGTTTCCGCGGAAACGGGGGGCGCGTATCAGGATGGAAACCAGCGACGGGCGGGTGCTTGAACACCTGCAGGCGAATCGCAAGGGCGATCCGGAAGAACCGCTGACCGATGAGCAACTGTCGGAAAAACTACTGGAGCTGGCTTCACCAGTGATTGGAGAAGCACGTGCGCGCGTATTGCTGCACCGGCTCTGGTCGATCGAGAAGGCTACCGGTATCGATTGGTAGATTCCTGTGCCGCAGCGCAGATATGCGGGTATTGCACCGGGCGGAAATCCGGGAGCAGAGAAATTCAAGGAGATGACGCTTATGTCCGGCAAGGATAACAGAGGGGTTTTGCCTCGTTTTAACCAGGACTACTACGGCGGCGGCCTGATGCTGCTGCTGGGTCTGGGCACGATCTGGAAAGGCT
>CBIHOK010000107.1:0-13187 GCA_966211575.1 uncultured Noviherbaspirillum sp. | reverse complement strand
GCTGTTGCCATCTTCAAGCCTCCTTCACAAAATGTGTTGGGAAAATGCGTCAAATCACGCACCGCTAATAGTGGTGCGGTTTTCACGGGCACGCAAGTGTTTTTTGAACGTTTTTACATGATTTTGTATACACGATGCGACGCTGCCTTTAAGAGGGAAAAAAGCGGTTCAAATGGCGCTGCATCCGGCTTGTTCCGGATCGTCGTCGAACCGGCGAACGGCATGCACAGACTTGGGGCGGACAGGGCGTCTCGGGGGGGCGGTGAGTTGGGAGGACGTGCGGACGGAGGGCAGGCAAGCGATGATGCCGACCGGTCGTGGAATGCTTCAACCGACGTCCAGAGAGCAGGCCGGGCCAGGTCCGGGAGATGGCTGCCTCCGTCGCCTCCCGGTTTGCGGTTCATTGCCGGTTCAGCGCATGCCCGGCAACATGCCTTTCATGCCGCGCATCATTTTCATCATGCCGCCGCCCTTGAGCTTTTTCATCATCGATTGCATCTGCTCGAATTGCGACAGCATGCGGTTTACTTCCTGGACCTGGACGCCGGCGCCGGCGGCAATGCGCCGCTTGCGCGAAGCCTTGATCAGTTCCGGCTTGGCGCGCTCCTGCGGGGTCATCGAATTGATGATCCCTTCCATGCGCCGCACCTGCTTTTCCGCCTGGCCCATGTCGGCGTTACCGGCAGCCTGCTGGAACTGGGCGGGCAGCTTGTCCATCAGCCCCGACAGCCCACCCATCTTCTTCATCTGCGAAATTTGCGCCTTGAAGTCGTTCAGGTCGAACTTGCCGCCGCCCTTGATCTTCTGCGCCAGGTCTTGCGCGGCCGCCATGTCGACGCCTTTGCGGGCTTCCTCGACCAGCGCCAGGATGTCTCCCATTCCCAGGATCCGGTTGGCCATCCGGTTCGGGTCGAACGCTTCGAGGCCGTCGAGCTTTTCCGCCACACCGGCGAACTTGATCGGCTTGCCAGTGATATGACGTACCGATAATGCGGCGCCGCCGCGCGCATCGCCGTCGAGCTTGGTCAGCACTACCCCGGTCAGCGGCAGCGTGTCATTGAATGCCTTGGCGGTGTTGATTGCATCCTGGCCCAGCATCGCATCGACCACGAACAGTGTCTCGATCGGCTTCAGCGCCTTATGCAACGCGGCGATCTCCTGCATCATCGCTTCGTCGATGCCGAGCCGGCCGGCGGTGTCGACGATCAGCACGTCGTAATAGTGCTTCTTCGCAAAGTCCAATGCGGCCAGTGCGATATCGACCGGCTTGTCGCTGGCGGAAGACGGGAAGAAATCGGCGCCGACCTGGGTAGTGACGGTCTGCAACTGGCCGATGGCGGCGGGCCGATAGACGTCGCCCGACACTGTCAGCACCTTCTTTTTCTTTTGCTCGCGCAGGTACTTGGCGAGCTTGCCGACGGTAGTGGTCTTGCCCGCGCCCTGCAGGCCTGCCATCAGGATCACGGCAGGCGGCTGTGTCGCGAAGTCGAGCTGCGACGCCTCCGGACCGAGGTCGGCCCCCATGATTGCCGCCAGCTCGCGCTGTACCACGCCGACCAGTGCCTGGCCGGGAGTGAGCGAGCCGACGACTTCCTCACCCATCGCCTTTTCCTTTACCCGCGCAATGAACTCGCGCACTGCAGGCAGGGCGACGTCGGCTTCCAGCAATGCCAGGCGCACTTCGCGCAGCATCTCGGCGGTATTCGATTCGGTCAGACGCGCTTCGCCGCGCATCGTTTTGACGACTTTCGCGAGCCGTTGAGTCAGGTTGTCGAGCATGGATGATGAATTGTCAAGAATGGTGACGGAGGAGGGGCGGGACGGCTGCTGCCGGTCGCATATCAGCGTTCATTTTACCCGATGCGGCTGCGCCGCCCGGTGATGGCGGAAAGCCGCAACGGAGGCCGACGCGTATTGCGGGTTTTCGCACACCGCTGTCCGGCGAACAACCCGTCATGCTTGAAATGCCCTGAGAAATCAAGTGCTTGTTCAATTTTTTGGCGGTTGGCACAAAGAGTGCATTTACGCAACGCGCGCCTCTCGTAGCGGACGAGCGGGAACACCGCCCGGCACTGCGCGTGCCAAGCGCAACGACGATTACATAAAAGGAGATCCCATGGCCACTACGACGAAAACCCTGGCAGCCGCGCTGCTGCTTGCCGCCACCAGCCTTGCCGCGTCCGCCGAAGATGGCGTGACCGACAACTTGATCCTGATCGGGCAGAGCATCGGCGTCACCGGGCAGATTGCGGGCTCGGTCAAGGAAATGGACGGCGGCGCGCGCGCCTACATCGCAGCCGTCAACCGCCAGGGCGGGGTGAATGGGCGCCGCATCGAGATTCGTACACTCGACGATCGTTTCGATCCCAAGCTCACCGCCGCCAATACCGACACCCTGATCAGGAAAGACCATGTCTTCGCGATGTTCCAGGTGCGCGGTACGCCGCATACCCAGGCGATTCTTCCGATTCTCGAAGCTACCGGCGTGCCCGTGATTGCGCCCAGTACCGGTGCCGCGATCTTTCACGATCCGGTCAATCACCTCGTCTTCAACGTGCGCGCCAAGTACCAGGCAGAAGTGGCAAAGACGGTCGAGCATTTCACCACGGTCGGCTTCAAGCGGATCGGCATGATCCATGTCGATGACAGTTTCGGCAAGGATGCATTGACCGGATTCGAGCGCGCGATGAGCGAGCGCAAGATCACGCCCACGGTGATCGTCGGCTTCAACCGGGTCAAGCCGGACATCGAGGGCACGGCCGACAAGGCCGTCAAGGCGGATCCGCACGCAGTGCTGATCGTCGGTTCGGCCACTTCCACCGCTGCACTGATCAAGGCTATCCGCAGGCGGGGCAGCCAGATGCAGATCATGACGCTGTCGAACAACTCGTCGCAAGCCTTCGTGAAGAGCCTCGGCAAGGATGCGTACGGTGTCGTCGTGTCACAGATTTCACCCGCCCCCGATCTCGTCACCACCCGGCTCGGCCAGGAATTCATGGAAGACGCCAAGGCCACCGGGTCCACCGTCTCGTATGCCGCGATGGAAGGCTTCATGTCCGCCAAGGTGCTGGTCGAAGGCCTGCGGCGCGCCGGCCGTCACCTGACGCGCGAAGGTTTCATCAAGGCGCTGGAATCGATCAACAGATGGGACCTGGGTGGCGTCATGATCAGCTACAGCCCCACGGACCACACCGGCAGCGAATTTGTCGAGATGACGATGATAGGCAAGGACGGCCGTTTCGTCCGCTGAGTGTTGCCCGGATGGCATCAAATGCCGAACTCTCGCTCGCAGGAGGCTATTATTAGACTATTCGCACAGCAGCACAGTGCCGCTTTTCCGGATCCGGATGGCGGCGCCCAGCTGCAAGGCCAACCTCTCGACGACTGTATGCAGACGGGCGCTGACGAACGCACTAAATGGGGCAGGACAATCGGCTTGGCGGCGGTCATGATCGCGTGCGCCGCGGCGTTCGTGTTCGCGGTCTACCTGATCGCCGCGGGCAAGGCCAGCAACGATATCCATGCGGCCGGCGACCGCCAGTTGCAGATCATTGCGCTGGACCTGGAATCGGTGCTGGAGAAGTTCGAGACGCTGCCGTTCGCGCTGGCCTTTCATCCGGCGCTGGCGCAAGTCCTGGAACATGCAAACGATCCCGGCCGCATCGATGAACTGAACCATACGCTGCAGACGATACAACGCCAGGCCAAGGTCAGCGCCATTTACCTGATGGACCGCGACGGCGACACGCTGGCATCGAGCAATTGGGACGATCCGTTCAGTTTCGTCGGCCAGAATTTCGCCTTTCGCCCTTATTTCCGCGAGGCGATGGAAGGCCGGCCGGGCCGCTTCTACGCCATCGGCAGCATCACCCGGGAGTCGGGTTACTTCATTGCGCAGCCGGTATATGCGCCGGGCGCGCAGCGCACCAGCGCGGAGCCGATCGGCGTCGTCGCCGTCAAGATCAGCCTGGCCGAATTCGAGCAGACCTGGAGCAGCAGCGACGATCCGCTGGCGCTGGCCGACCATAAAGGCGTAGTGTTCCTCAGCAATCGGGACGGCTGGCGCTATCACAGCCTGCATGCTCTGAACGACGAGGACCAGCGCTATGTTGCGGGCACCAAGCAATATGCCGGGCAGACCATTCTGCCGATCTCCTCGCTGCCGGAACAGGAACGCGCCGGCTTCGGCGAATACGTCGCCAAACCGGTCGGCCGTCTCGGCTGGCAATTGATGCTGTTCCCGTCGCAGGCGCGCATCGCGCGGGCGGCCACCTATTCGGCGCTGGCGGCGGCCCTGGTGCTGGCGGTTGCCGCCATGTCGTTCTGGGCGGTACACCAGCGGCGCCGGAGGCTGGAGGAGCGGGTGGCGTCGCGCCGTGCATTGCAGCGCGCGGCTGCCGACCTGGAGCAGAAGATCGCGCAGCGTACCGAAGAATTGCTGACCGCAAACCAGAGCCTGGAAGCGAAGTACGCGAAATTGAAAGAAACCGAACATCTGCTGCGCTCGACCCAGAACGAGCTGGTGCAGGCCGGCAAGCTGGCAATGCTGGGCCAGATGGCGGCCGGCGTGACCCACGAGCTGAACCAGCCGCTCGCCGCGATCCGGGCTTTCGCCGACAACGCGGTGACTTTCCTGCGGCGCGGCCAGACCGAGCAGGCCGGGGACAATCTCGAACATATCAGCGCAGCCAGCGCCCGCATGGGAACCATCATCGGCCAGCTCAAGGGTTTTGCGCGCAAGAGTCACGAGACGGTGTCCACGGTCGACCTGGCGCAATCGATCCATGCGTCGGCGATGTTGCTGGAAAGCGAATTCCGGCGCCACGATGTGCGGTTGCACATCGAGCTGAAGAAAGCCGTGCTGATCCTGGGCGATGCGGTGCGCACCGAACAGGTCCTGATCAACCTGATGCGCAATGCGCTGGATGCGGTCGAGGGCGCGCCGCAGCGGGAGGTGACGGTCGAGCTGCAGCAGGAGAACGATGACGCGGTAGTGCGTATCCGCGATTCCGGTCCGGGGATTCCGGACCAGGTGGCGCAGCACTTGTTCGAGCCGTTCTTCACCACCAAGCCTTCCGGCAAGGGGCTTGGCCTGGGCCTGGCGATTTCGTCCTCGATCGTGCATGCAATGAACGGCCAGCTAAGCGCATACAATCACCAGGGCGGCGGAGCGGAATTCGTCGTGCGGCTACCCTTGGCCGAAGGAGAGGCAAGCCCGAACCGGAAGGAGGATGACGGTTGTGTCGTTACTTGAAGCGGTACTGATAGAAGACGAGCAGGCGGTGCGCATGGCGACCGTGCAGACGCTGGAACTGGGAGGCTTTACCGTGCATGCCTGTGGCAGCGTGGAAGAAGCGCAGGCGTGGCTGCATTCGGATTTCGGCGGCGTCATCGTGACCGACGTCAGGCTGCCCGGACGTTCCGGGCTGGAACTGCTGGCGCAAGTGGTGGCGCAGGATCCGGATCTGCCGGTGATCGTCGTGACCGGGCACGGCGACGTCAGCATGGCGGTCGAAGCGATGCGCGCCGGCGCCTATGATTTCATTGAAAAGCCGTTTGCGGCGGAACGCTTGCTGGAAACCGTCCGGCGCGCGCAGGAAAAGCGCAGCCTGGTGCTGGAGAACCAGCGCCTGCGGGCTGCCTGGACCGCCCATCCCGACATGCCGAGCCTGATCGGTCAATCGGCTGCGATCGAACGCGTGCGCACCTTGATCCGTTCGGTCGGCCCGACCGCGGCAGACATCCTGATCAACGGGCAGACCGGCTCCGGCAAGGAGGTGGTCGCGCGCCAATTGCATGGGGCGAGCGGCCGCAAGGGCCCGTTCGTGGCGATCAATTGCGGCGCGCTGCCGGAAACCGTGTTCGAAAGCGAGATATTCGGGCATGAAGCGGGCGCTTTCACCAGTGCCCAGAAACGCCGGATCGGCAAGCTCGAATACGCGAACGGCGGCACGGTTTTCCTGGATGAAATCGAAAGCATGCCGCTGGCATTGCAGGTCAAGCTGTTGCGGGTATTGCAGGAGCGGCGCGTCGAGCGCCTCGGCGGCAACGACCCGATCGCGATCGATTGCCGCATCATTGCCGCCAGCAAGGCCGACCTGCTGCAGCTGAGCGCGCAAGGCGCGTTCCGGGAAGACTTGTATTACCGGATCGGCGTGGTCAGCATCGATCTGCCGCGGCTGGCCGACCGGCGCGAAGACATTCCCTTGTTGCTGGCGCATTTCGTGCAGGGAGCGGCGATCCGCTACCAGCGGCCGGTGCCGCAATGGAGCGCGGCCCAGATGGCGCAATGGCAAGTCCGCGACTGGCCCGGCAACGTTCGCGAGCTGCGCAATTTCGCCGACCGCCTGGTGCTCGGGGTGGCCGACGTCGCTCCCCTGCCAGCCGCGCTGCCCGGCAGGGAAGCGGAGCGCGGCGCGACTTTGCCGCAGCAGGTGGACGCGTATGAACGGATGCTGATCGCCGACGCGCTGGCGGCCAGCGAGGGCAGCGTGGCGGCTGCCGCCGACGCGCTCGGCGTGCCGAAAAAGACGCTGTACGACAAGCTGAAAAAATATCAATTGAGCGCCGGACGCAGCGCCGACTGAGCAAGGTGGCGGCCGAGCCGGACCTGACATGGTGTAAACTCGAAGCCTGATCTGCTCCAGTTCCGCTCGCCGATGCTCACGACCTTTTTCATCCTAGCGGCCATCCTGTACCTGGCCTGCGCATTCCTGCCGAGCGGCCGCCGCATGCTGATTTCGATGGCAACGGGACTGGCCTGGCTATTGCACGGGGGAGTGCTGTGGGCCGACATGATCGTGCCCGGCGCGGTCCGCATCGGTTTCGCGGTGATGCTGTCGGCCACATTGTGGATTTCGGTGGCTGCCTACTGGCTGGAGAACCGCAATTTTCCGCTCGATGGCTTGCGCGTGCTGATGCTGCCTTCGGCAGCGGTGGCCGTGGTGCTGCCGGCACTGTTTCCCGGCAGCGTGGTGTCGCTCGACAGCGAGTCCTCGCTGTTTCCCTGGCATATCGCGATTTCGATCCTTGCCTACAGCACGCTCACCGTCGCCGCCTTCCACGCGATACTGATGGCCTTGCAGGAGTCGCGCCTGCACGCTCCCCCCGGCGCCATGCGCGGCGGCTGGCTGACCACCGCGGTCGACAAACTGCCGGCGGTGCTGACGATGGAAAAACTGCTGTTTCGCCTGATCGGTTTCGGTTTCTTCCTGCTCACGCTGACCGTGCTGTCGGGCGTCGTGTTTTCCGAGCAATTGTTCGGCACCCCGTTCGAATGGAATCACAAGACCGTGTTTACGATGCTGTCATGGGCCTTGTTCGGCATGCTGCTGGCGGGCCGGGCGTGGCGCGGCTGGCGCGGCAAGGTGGCGTTGCGCATTACGCTGACCGGCTTTGCCACGCTGCTGCTCGCGTATGTAGGCAGCCGCTTCGTACTGGAAGTCGTGCTGCACCGGGGATTCGCATGAAAGTCCTGCTGTGGGCCGCGATCGGTTTCATCGTCGTCATGTGGCTGCTGCGCGGCAACGAGCGGGCGGTCGGGCGCTCCGGCAAACCGGGCAAGAGCCCCGCGCTCGAAGGCGAGACGATGGTCAAGTGCACGCACTGCGGCGTATTCGTCCCGGTTTCGGAAGCGATCCGCAACAGTGCCGGCCAGCTTTATTGCAGCGAAGATCATCGCCTGCAGCATGGCGGTTAGCGGCGCGCGAGGGGGCAGCATGGACGCGAAAATTTTCCCCGCCGCTTGGCCGGTCATTGACGTATCTGCAGCGGCATTTGTATTCATGCGCGTTTCGGTTTGGCCGGCGCCCCGGTCCGCCGCATGAAGCGCATGCCGCGGGTGCCGCCGGGGCCCACCCGGGAGACATTCTGGCGCACACTGCAAACGTTCAGCATTACGCGGATCGTCATTACCGTCGTGCTGCTGGCTTACCTTGGCCTGGATGCAGTCAGGAAGGTTGATGCTGAACAGCTGCTCGTCGGCTGGCACGGGCCCGCGTTCTACCTGCTGTTCGCGCTAGCTGCCACGGCGCTGGCGTTCTACTGGCGCCGCCGCTTCTATCTGCAACTGCTGACCCAGGTCGCGCTCGACATCGCTGCAATCTCGCTGCTCTACCTGGCGGCCGGCGGCGCCAAGAGCGGATTAGCGATCCTGTACCTGTTCCCGTTGGCGGGTTGCGCGATTCTGGCGCCGACCATCGTTGCGCTGTTCTTCGTTGCGCTGGTGTCGCTGTTCCTGCTGGGCGAAAGCGGACTGCAGGTGCTGCATGCGTCGGCGGATGCATCGCCATCGCGTGCCGGTCTGTTCGGCGCCGCATTCTTTGCCGCAATCTATGTGATCAACCGGCTGGCCGCCAAATTGATCAAGCAGGAGGAGCTGGCTGCGCAGCGCGGACGCGACTTGCAGATGCAGGAAGCGATCAACCGATTGGTGATTGCCGACATGGGGGACGGGATCCTGGTGGTGGGAAAGGATGGGGCGGTCCTGGCCGGCAATCCTGCGGCCGAGCGCATGCTGGCGATGCCGGGCGCGCTCGGCCGACAGGCGTTCAGGCTTGCCGAAGTGCCGGCGCTGGCACCGATAGCCGACGCATTTGGCCGCTGGCGCAGCCAGCACCCGGCGGCGGACGGTGCGCGAGCCGACGGTTCGGCATACGTGGTCGTCAAGCCGGGTCCGGGCCGACTGTCCGCGCTTGGAAAGGTAAGGCGCGAACCTGCATCGCACCTGAAATTGCGCTTCGCGAAGGTGGCGATACCGGAGCAATCGGAGGAGCGTTCGGTTGTCTTTCTTCAGGACGTGACCGAGATCGAAAACCAGGCGCAGCAACTGAAGCTGGCGTCGATGGGACGGCTTACCGCCAGCATCGCGCACGAAGTGCGCAATCCATTGTCGGCGATTTCGCACGCCGCCTCGCTGCTGAAAGAGGATGCCACCGACGCTTCCCACCAGCGCTTGCTGAAAATCGTCGGCGACAACGTGGTGCGCCTCAACAGCATGATCGAGGATATCCTGAAGCTGGCGCGCAAGGCGCATACGCAGGAGGAGCCGCTGGCGCTGGCGCCGTTCTTCACCGAAATCCTGAATGAATTCCGCGAAACGCATGCAGTCGCGCCCGGCCTGATCGAACTGGCCGATATGTCGCCGTACCGGGTACGCTTCGATCCGCTGCATCTGCGTGAAGTGGTGGTCAACCTGTTGACCAATGCGCTGCGCTATGCGAGCGGAAACGACGGCAGTATCCGGATACGCATGACTGCCCCGACCGAGCGCCGGCTCGAACTGCACGTGCAGGACGACGGCCCGCCTATTTCGCCGGAAGTGCGCGCGCATCTGTTCGAGCCGTTTTACACTACCTCCAGCAAGGGAACCGGATTGGGGCTCTACGTCGCGCGCGAATTATGTTTGAATAACGGCGCGATACTCGATTACGAGTACCGGATGGCGAAGTCTGCGGATGGCATGGAGCAGCCCAGCGGCCGCTTCGTGATCAGTTTCCCGGTCCTCGACCCGCTATGAACCACTGCCGACAAAACACGATTTCATGACCGCTCCCCGTATCCTGGTTGTTGACGATGAGGCCGACCTGCGCGAGCTGCTGGAGATAACGCTCGTCAAGATGGGGCTGGATGTCGACTGCGCGGGCAGCATTGCGGAGGCCAGGGCGCTGCTGGGGCAGAACGACTATGCATTGGCACTGACCGACATGCGGCTGCCGGACGGCCTCGGTATCGAGCTGGTGCGCGAGGTCGCGGGCGGTTGCACGCCGATCGCGGTGATCACCGCCTTCGGCAGCACCGACAATGCGGTGGCGGCGCTGAAGGCGGGCGCTTTCGATTACCTGTCCAAGCCGGTGGGGCTGGATCAGTTGCGGGCGCTGGTGCAGTCGGCGCTGCGGGTCGCCAACAGCGGTGGCGGCAACGGCGGTGCCGGCGCGGCAAGCGAACGTGGCGCGGGGGCAAGTAGTTCGCGCCTGCTCGGACAGTCGGCCGCGATGCAGGAACTGCGCGCGCAGATTGCCCGCTTGGCGCGCAGCATGGCGCCGGTCGCGATCAGCGGCGAATCCGGCAGCGGCAAGGAGCTCGCCGCCCGCGATATTCACGCGCGCAGCGCGCGGGCCGACAAACCGTTCATCGCAGTCAATTGCGGCGCGATCCCGGAAGCATTGATGGAAGCGGAGTTTTTCGGTTACCGCAAGGGCGCGTTCACCGGCGCCATCGATGACCGGGACGGTATTTTCCAGGCGGCCAATGGCGGCACGCTGATGCTGGACGAAGTGGCCGACCTGCCGCTGCCGATGCAGGTGAAGCTGTTGCGGGCGATCCAGGAAAGGCGGGTGCGCAAGGTCGGCGCCACCCAGGAAGAGGCGGTCGATGTGCGCCTGATCAGCGCCACGCACCAGAATCTCGCAGAGTGCGTCGAGCGCGGCAAGTTCCGCCAGGACCTCTATTATCGGCTCAACGTGATCGAGCTGCATCTGCCGCCGCTGCGCGAACGGCTGGACGACCTGGCTCTGCTCGCAGAAGCGTTGCTGGCGCGATTGGCGCCGCCCGGGAGCCGGGCGGTGCTGTCGGCGGCGGCGCTCGATGCGCTGCGCGCCTACCGCTTTCCCGGCAATGTGCGCGAGCTGGAAAACATACTGGAGCGGGCGCTCGCATTTGCAAACGATGGCGTCATCGAAGTGGCCGACCTCGGGCTCAAGCCCGGCAGCGCACCTCCCCGGGCCGCGGCTCACGTTGCCGCCTCCGAGCCTGCCACGCCGGCCGCGCCCGCCGCCGGCGCGCCGCTGCCGGCGTCGACTGCCGGCGCACTGGCGGAAAGGCTGGCGGGTGATGCGCTGCCGGCCTCGCTGCCAGATTTTCTCGACGACGTCGAACGCGAAATCATTCGGCGTGCGCTGAAGCGCACGCGTTTCAATCGCACCCAGGCAGCGGAATTGCTGGGCATCAGTTTCCGGCAATTGCGGTACCGGATGCAGCGCCTGTCAATCCACGAGCCCGACTCATGAGCCGCTTCCGGATAGCCGGCGACGGCTGGTGCAGCGGCGCGTCGCATCTGCATTCGCCGAATTGCGACGAGCGACCGGCGGGCATCGCGATCGACCTGCTGGTCATCCATAACATCAGCCTGCCGCCCGGCCGCTTCGGCGGCTCCTTCATCGCCGACCTGTTCCGCAACTGCCTCGATTGCGACGCCCATCCCTATTTCGACGGCTTGCGCGGCTTGCGCGTGTCCGCGCATTTCCTGGTCCGGCGCGACGGCGAAGTGATCCAGTTCGTGTCTACCGAACGGCGCGCCTGGCATGCCGGAGTATCGTCGTTCGAGGGGCGCGAGCGCTGCAACGACTTTTCGATCGGCATCGAGCTGGAAGGCAGCGACAGCGAACCCTTCGATACGCGCCAGTACGAAGCGCTCGCCGCACTGACCGAGGCGCTGCGGGAGCGCTATCCGCTTGCCTCGGTAGCCGGGCATGAACATATCGCGCCCGGCCGCAAGACCGACCCCGGTCCCTGCTTCGACTGGCCGCGCTACCGCAAGTCGTTGATTCAAAACACAGTGCCGGGCAGCGATCGGCCGACGCTGCGTTTCCCCTTCGCATGACTGAAAAAGTCAATCCCGATCTCGTATGGAATTTGTTGTTCCTCCCATAAAAAAGAGATTGCAACATCAGGGAGGTGGCACTAGAATTAGTCTCAGTCGCCCCGGATACCACTACATATAGTGTGTGGGGCGACATCCCTTTTTGGGGCTGTTCAGGATGTTCCTCAATGCAATCCGGGTTTTGTTGGGTGGGCCGTGAACAGCTCTCCCTTTCGGATGTAAGCCGCGCGGTGTCCCGCTCCGGTCTGCACCATCTGCATGAACGGCGAACCCCGGCAGTATCGGGCGTTCTCATCAATAACCACGAACGGCTGCAAAGCCGGCTGCGACACAGTCTAAGGAGGCTAGATGCACTCTACTCAAGAAGTTTCCGCGAAATCGCCCAGCGAATTCGGCATGGTTCCCCCGCGGGCCGGCGCCTCCACTCCCGCCCCCAAATCCCAGTCCGGCCTCGGCGACTACAAGATCATCCGGCGCAACGGCGCGGTGGTCGGCTTCGAGCCGTCGAAGATCTCGATCGCGATGACCAAGGCTTTCCTCGCCGTCAATGGCGGCCACGGAGCGGCGTCCGCGCGCGTGCGCGAACTGGTCGAGCAACTGACCGACGGCGTGGTCGCGGCGCTGGTACGGCGCCAGCCGGCCGGCGGCACCTTCCATATCGAAGACGTGCAAGACCAGGTCGAGCTCGCGCTGATGCGTTCCGGCGAGCATGATGTCGCGCGTGCCTACGTGCTGTATCGCGCCAAGCGGATGGAAGAGCGCGCCCAGCAGCGCGCCGAACATCCGTCCGATGCGCCCCAGCTGCACGTGATCGAGGACGGCCAGCGCCGCCTGCTCGATATCAGCCAGGTGCGGGCGATGATTACCGCTGCCTGCGTCGGCTTGGAGAAGCATGTCGACGCCGAAGCGATCCTCGCCGAAACCGTGAAGAACCTGTACGACGGCGTGCCGGTCGAGGAGCTGCACAAGTCCGCAATCCTGGCCGCCCGGGCGCTGATGGAAAAGGACCCGGCCTACAGCAAGGTGACCGCCCGCCTGCTGATGCATACGATACGCAAGGAAGTGTTCGGCCAGGAAGTGGCGCAGGCTGATGCCGCCGCCCATTACCTGGATTACTTCCCCAAATACATCAAGAAGGGCATCGAAGCCGACCTGCTCGATGCCAAGCTGGCCCAATTCGACCTGCAGGCGCTGGCCGAGGCGCTCAAGCCGGAACGCGACCTGCAGTTCGGCTACCTCGGCCTGCAGACGTTGTACGACCGTTACTTCCTGCACATCGGCGGCACCCGCATCGAGATGCCCCAGACGTTCTACATGCGCGTCGCGATGGGGCTGGCGCTCAACGAGATCAACCGCGAAGCGCGCGCGATCGAGTTCTACAACCTGCTGTCGTCGTTCGACTTCATGAGCTCGACGCCGACCCTGTTCAACTCCGGCACCCAGCGCTCGCAACTGTCGTCGTGCTATCTGACTACCGTTGCCGACGATCTGGACGGCATCTATGAGGCGATCAAGGAAAATGCGCTGCTGGCTAAGTTCGCCGGCGGTCTCGGCAACGACTGGACCCCGGTGCGCGCGCTCGGCGCCC
>CBIHOK010000106.1:0-13515 GCA_966211575.1 uncultured Noviherbaspirillum sp. | reverse complement strand
GCAGCGGCTCGGCCGACCGCGACAGCGTCGACCGCAACGACCGGGTGCCGGTGCCCCCGTCCGATCCCAGCTACACGCTGCGCCGGGTGTGGCTGAGCAAGGAGGAAGAACAGGGCTATTACTACGGTTTCGCGAACGAAGGGTTGTGGCCGCTGTGCCATATCGCCCACGTGCGGCCGGTATTCCGCTCGACCGACTGGGAAGAGTACGAGCGCGTAAACCAGCGTTTTGCGGACGCGGTGATCAAGGAAGCGCGTACCGACGACCCGGTCGTGCTGGTTCAGGACTATCACTTCGCGCTGCTGCCGCGCATGGTGCGCGAAGTGCTGCCGAAAGCCACCGTGATCACCTTCTGGCACATTCCCTGGCCGAACCCGGAATCGTTCGGCATCTGTCCATGGCGCGAGGAAATCCTGGAAGGCCTGCTGGGCAGTACCATTCTGGGTTTTCATACGCCTTTCCATTGCAAGAATTTCCTGGAGACGGTGGACCGCTACCTGGAAACGCGTATCGAACACGAGGCATCTACCATCTCCTACGGCGGCAAGCTGACGCAGGTCGAGCCGTATCCGATTTCGATCGCCTGGCCCGACGAGGCGGAGCTGGCGCGCTGGCCCAGCGTGGAGCAGTGCCGGGCAACAGTGCGCGAAGAACACGGAATGGAACCCAACCATCTGCTGGCGATCGGCGTCGATCGTCTCGACTATACGAAAGGCATCGTCGAACGCTTCCAGGCGGTCGAGCGCATGCTGGAACTGCATCCGTCGATGGTGGGCCGCTTCACGCTGATCCAGATAGCGGCGCCCAGCCGTTCCTCGCTGGAGGAATATCAGCACTTCGATGCCCGGGTCCGCTCTCTGGTACAGCGCATCAATACGCGCTTCGGCAGCGGCGGCTACCTGCCGATCATCCTCAAGGCCGAGCAGCACAATTCGCAGCAGGTCAACCGCTATTATCGCGCGGCCGACGCTTGCCTGGTGACCAGCCTGCACGACGGCATGAACCTGGTCGCGAAGGAATTCATTGCGGCGCGCGACGACGACCGGGGCGTGCTGGTGCTGAGCCAGTTCACCGGGGCCGCCCGGGAACTTCATGAGGCATTGATCGTCAACCCTTACCATATCGAGCAGAGCGCCGAGGCCTTCTATCGCGCGCTCACGATGCCGGACATCGAACAGCGCGAACGGATGCGCAGCATGCGTTCGCTGGTAAAGGACTTCAATATTTACCGCTGGGCCGGCCGCATGTTGCTGGACGCGGCGCGCCTGCGCCAAAGGGAGCGCATCATGACAAAGATCCGTTCGCACAGCCGCAAATCGCTGCGACGAGTGGTCTGACATGGAGGACTTGCAGAGCGAAGCGGGGCGCCGGCGCCTCGACGCGATCGTGCAGCCCGGCCTGCTGTGCGCTTTCGATTTCGACGGCACGCTGGCGCCTATCGTGCGCCATCCGGAACGGGCGCGCCTGCCGGTCGACATCATGCGCCGGCTGATCGCGCTGGCGATACACGCGCCGGTCGCAATCATCACCGGCCGCTCGATCGACGATATCCGGACGCGACTGGGTTTCGTGCCCGATTTCATCATCGGCAATCATGGGCTCGAAGGCATTCCTGGCTACGAGGCACAGGCCATCGAGCATCGTGCGCTGTGCGCGGCATGGCGCCGTCAGCTCGATGCGGCGCTCGACGGCGTGCATTTCGATCCCGGCATCCAGATCGAAGACAAGCGCTATTCGCTGTCGGTGCATTACCGGATGACATCCGATCCGGAGCGCTCGGCCGAAGCGCTGCGCCAATTGTTTTCCCGGCTCGAACCGGCGCCGCGCCTGGTGGCGGGAAAATATGTGTTCAACCTGGTGCCCGAAGGCGGCACCGACAAGGGCGGCGCGCTGGAAGCGCTGATGGCGGGCTGCGGCGCGCGCAGCGCGATCTATGTCGGCGACGACGTCACCGACGAAGACGTGTTCCGGCTGCGGCGCGACGATCTGCTGTCGGTCCGGATCGAGCGCTCGGCCCGCAGCGCGGCCGAATTCTACCTGGCGCAGCCGGCCGATATCCTGCCGTTGCTGCAGGACCTGAATGCGCGGCTGGCGGCGAAGGGCGGCACCAATTGGGTGCACGACGCCACGGCGACCAGCGCCTGACAAAGGTATCGACAGCGGCGCCGCAGGCCGGCAACGCAAGGAGACGGGCGCGACGCTGCGGCAGTTCGAAATAAAAAAGACGCATGACGACACTCGACCTCGGCCTCATCGGCAACTCCCGCACCAGCGCACTGATCGATCGCCGTGCTTCGATTGTCTGGTGGTGTTATCCGTGCTTCGACGGCGATCCGATCTGCTGCTCGCTGCTGCAGCAGGAACAGCAGAGAGCCGGCTTCGGATCGATCGACGTCGAGCTGTATGGCGCGACGCAGGCCGAGCAGCGCTACCAGCGCAACTCGGCCATCCTTTCCACTCGCTTCACCGACGAGTCCGGAAACAGCATCGAAGTGATCGACTTCGCGCCGCGCTTCTATCTGCACGGCCGCATGTTTGCGCCGGCGATGCTGGTGCGTATCGTGCGTCGCGTTGCCGGCCGGCCCCGGATCGCGCTGCGGGTGCGTCCGGCGGCGGATTACGGCGACCGGCGCGCGGAGCCGCGCTGCGGCGCCCACCACATTTCCTATCTCGGCATGGCGCAGGCGATACGCCTGACCACCGATGCCGCGGTGTCGGCGATCATCGACGAACGGCCTTTTTTCCTGCATGACAGCGTCACCCTGATGATGGGGCCCGACGAGACCGTGGACGGCTCGCCGCATGAATTGGGGCGCGCATTCTACGAACAGACGCTGGCGTACTGGCATCGGTGGGTGCGCAATCTCGCGATTCCGTTCGAGTGGCAGGACGTGGTGATCCGCGCCGCGATCACGCTCAAATTGAATGCATTCGACGATACCGGCGCTATCGTCGCTGCGGTCACCACCTCGATCCCGGAAGCGCCGCACAGCGGGCGCAACTGGGATTACCGCTACTGCTGGTTGCGCGATGCCTACTTCGTGGTGGACGCGCTCAACAGCCTCGGCGCCACCGGCACCATGGAGCATTATCTCGACTACATCCTGAACATCATCGCCGATACACGCGATGCGCCGTTGCAGCCGGTGTACGGGATCCGGCGCGAAACCATGCTGGATGAGCGCGAGGCGCCGGCGCTGGCCGGCTACCGTGGAATGGGGCCGGTGCGTATCGGCAATCTTGCCTATCACCAGATACAGAATGACGTGTTCGGAGCCGCCGTACTGGCCAGCACCCAGGCGTTCTTCGACACGCGCCTGGAACGTCCGGCCGGGCAGCACATGTTCGCGGACCTGGAGCGTCTGGGCGAGCAGGCGGTGGCCAACTACAGGGTGCCGGACGCCGGCATCTGGGAGCTGCGCGGTTCGCAGCGTGTGCATACCTTCTCCAGCATGATGTGCTGGGCCGCCTGCCACCGCCTGGCCTGCATCGGGCGCCATCTCGGACAGCACGAGCGCGCGCGCCACTGGGCCGCCCATGCCGAGCGCATGCACCGGGAAATCGAGCAGGCGGCGTGGAATCCCGAAATCGGCAGCTTCGTCTCCACCTTCCACGGCGACCAGCTCGATGCCAGTCTGCTGCTGATGGCGGAATTCCAGTTCCTGGCGCCCGACGATCCGCGCTTCGCGTCCACGGTGGATGCCATCGAGCGCCATCTGAAGCGCGGTGATTTCCTGTTGCGTTATGATGAGGAAGACGATTTCGGCCGACCGGAAACCGCCTTCCTGGTGTGCACGCTGTGGTGGATACTGGCGCTTGCGCAGCTGGGGCGCACCGAGCGTGCGCGCGAACTGTTTCGCAACGTGCTGGCGAAGTGCAATCACCTCGGTCTGCTGGCCGAAGACGTGGCGTCCGACAGCGGCGAGCTGTGGGGGAATTTCCCGCAGACCTACAGCATGGTCGGACTGATCCAGTGCGCGACGCGCCTGAGCATTCCGTGGGACAAGGCATATTGAGCATGAACCAACAACACTGCATCGGCGCCCTCGATATCGGCGGCACCAAGATTTCCGCCGTGGTGGCGGACGCGAGCGGCCCGCTGGCCCGGCTCACCCATCCCACGCCGCGCACCGGCCCGTTGCGCACCTTGCCCGAACAATGCCTCGCATTGCTGGATGCCGCCTGCCGCGAGGCCGGTGTCGATCCGGCCCGCCTGATGCGCGTGGGCGTCGCATCGGCCGGTCCGTTCGAGCGCGAAAACGACCTCATCGGACTGGCGTCGCCGAATATCTGCGGTGCCGGCAAGAACGATCCCGAACTGCCGAACGACTGGCGCGTGGTGCCGCTGGAACAGGTGCTGCGCGAACGCTTCCGGCACGTGGTGGTGGACAACGACTGCGTCGCCGCGCTGGTCGCCGAACGCACCTTCGGTGCAGTGCGCGACGAACCGGATTGCGCCTACGTGACCTGGAGCACCGGCATCGGCTTCGGCTTCTGCGTCGATGGCCACGTATTGCGCGGCAAGAACGGCAACGCGGGACACGCGGGCCACATGCTGATGAGCGAAAGCCAGAATGCGGTGTGCGGCTGCGGCAACCGCGGCGACTTGGAGGCGCTGATTTCGGGCCGCAACATCGGCCATCGGCTCAACATGTCGGCGGCCGAGCTGTTCGCCGCCGCCCGCAGCGGCAACGCAGCCGCGCGCGAAGTTGCGCTGACCGCCGCCCAATGGTTCGGGCGCGGGCTCTACAACGTCACCGCGGCGCTCGATACCCGGACTTTCGTGATCGGCGGCAGCGTCTGGGCGCACCACGGCGAGTGGCTGCTGCCGGTGGTGCGGGAGGAAATCGAGACCCGGCTGCCGGCGCTGACGCACGGCGTGAAACTGGTGACGGCTGCGCTCGGCAACATGGTCGCCGATATCGGCGCGCTCGGGCTGGTGATGCCCTCCGAATGGATCGAAAGGTGGCGGATCACCGAGCCGTGGGAGCGCTTGCAGCAGGAGCAGTGAATCCGCGTCAGGTTTCCGGCGTATTTTTCTTCATCAACTCCGCCATCCCCGCCAGCAGGTCGACCGGCATCGGGAATACGATGGTCGAGGTCTTGTCGCTGGCGATATTGCTCAGCGTCTGCATGTAGCGCAACTGCATCGCGCCGCTCTGGCGCGACAGCACGTGCGCGGCCTGCATCAGTTTTTCGGAGGCCTGCAGCTCGCCTTCGGCATGGATCACCTTGGCGCGCCGCTCGCGTTCCGCTTCGGCTTGGCGCGCGATCGCGCGGATCATCGATTCGTCGAGGTCGACATGCTTGATCTCGACATTCGACACCTTGAGGCCCCAGGCGTCTGTCTGCGCATCCAGCACTTGCTGGATGTCGAGGTTCAGCCGCTCGCGTTCGGCGAGCATATCGTCCAGCTCGTGTTTTCCGAGCACCGCGCGCAGCGTGGTCTGCGCCAGCTGGCTGGTGGCCTCGAAAAAATTCGCGACCTGGATGATCGCCTTGTCCGGTTCCACCACCCGGAAATAGACCACCGCGTTCACCTTGACCGAGACGTTGTCGCGCGAGATCACGTCCTGCGTCGGCACGTCGAGCACGATGGTGCGCAGGTCGACCTTCACCATCTGCTGGATGCCGGGAATGAGCAGCATCAGGCCGGGGCCCTTGACCGCCCAGAAGCGGCCGAGCTGGAAAATCACGCCACGTTCGTACTCGCGCAGGATGCGAAACGAGGTGACGACCACCACGAACAGTATGACCAGAATGCCGGCAAATCCGAATTCCATGTTTTCCCCCGGTTGTTTTATGCTTCGCTCGGTCTGGCCGGCCCTTCTTGCGCCGGCCCCACTTCCAGCACCAGCCCGTTGCGTGCCAGTACCACGATCTTTTCTCCCTGCCGCAGCGGCAGGCGGCTGCTCACTTGCCAGGTTTCGCCCTCGACCTGCGCCCAGGCCCGGCCCGGACCGGCTTCCACGATCTGTCCGACCGCGCCGATCAGCCGGCCTTCACCGCTGACCAGCCTGCGCCGGCGCGCGCGCAGCGCCATGCTGACGATGCCGATGATCAGGAAAGCGCTGGCGGCGGCGATCGCGACGATGAAGCCGAGCGGAATGCCGAAGCCGGGTTGTTCGGTATCGATCAGGATCACGGCGCCGCCGATGAAGGCCGCGATTCCACCCACCCCGAGCACGCCGAAACTGGGCATGAAGGCTTCGGCAGTCATGAAGCCGATGCCCAGCAGGATCAGCGCCAGCCCCGCGTAATTGACCGGCAACAGCTGCAGTGCGTACAGCCCCAGCACCAGGCAGATGCCGCCCACCACGCCGGGGACGCCGGTGCCGGGGTGGAAGAATTCGAGGATCAGGCCCCACGCGCCTATCGTCATCAGCAGCAGGGCAACGCTGGGATCGGTAATCACCGACAACAGCCGCACCCGCCAGTCGGGATCGTAGCGCTGCACCGGCGCGTCGCGCGTGTGCAGCGTCAGTTCCCTGCCGAGCACATTCACGGATTTGCCGTCGAGCTGGCGCAGCAGATCGCGCACATCGTCGGCCACGTATCCGATCACGTTCTGCTTGAGCGCTTCGCGCGCCGGCAGGCTGACCGCCTCGCGTACCGCGCGTTCGGCCCACTCCGCGTTCCGGCCGCGCAACTGCGCCAGCCCGCGGATGTAGGCGGACGCGTCATTGACCTGCTTGTGCTCCATTGCCGATTCGCCGGAGCCGTCCTTGCCGGGCGCCGGCCCATCGCCGCCGCCGAGGCGGACCGGAGTTGCCGCGCCCAGATTGGTGCCGGGCGCCATCGCCGCAACGTGGCTGGCATACAGGATATAGGTGCCGGCGCTGGCGGCGCGGGCGCCCCCGGGGCTGACATAGGTCGCGACCGGAACCGGGGATTGCAGGATGGCCTTGATGATGCTCCGCATCGACAGGTCGAGCCCGCCGGGCGTATCGATCGCGATCACGGCGAGCGCCGCATGTTCGGCCTGAGCATGGGCCAGCCCGTGGGTCAGGTAATCGGCGGTGGCGGGACCGATCGCGCCGTCTACCGTCAGCAGTACGACCGGCCGCTCGGCGCCATGGACGTCGGCGAGCGGCAGGCCCAGCGCGAGCATGAGCAGGATGCGAACGAGGGCGACGATGATGTTCATCTCCGGTGGCCCGCAGCGCTGCCGCGGATGGAAATTGTCACAATGGCAGTGAGAATAGTAGCACCCTAGTGGTCCGACACCCTCCGCTTTTCGTTTTCGCCGGCTGCTCGAAGGCGATTGCGGCGTTCTGAATGCTCGCCGGGGGAGCCACCCCGGCTGTGCTTCGCGCCTTGCACTCGCCTCCGATCAACTCGGCGCAAACCGAAAATCAGAGAGTGTCGAACCACTAGTCGCGCCGTGGGGCGCCGCCGGGCGACCGGATCGTGCGAGCCAGCTCAGATTTTCCCGGCTTTCCGCTCCACCATTTTCATCAGCGCGTAGAGCGTTTCCAGCAGCGGCGCCGCTACCTTTTCGCGATGCGCCGCCCGCACCGCATTGCCCAGTATGACCTCGGTTTCCATCGGCCGGCCATGCTCGAAATCGAGCGCCATACTGGTTTTGTAAGGCGGCGCCTTGCGCGTGCCTTCGATGAACTGGGCGGGCAGGGCGTCCGGCAGCGGATGGCCGCCGGCGGCAGCGATCGCGCAGACTTCCCGCATTGCCCGTTCGATGAACGCGGCACCGCCGGCCGCGCCGAGGATATCGTCGGTGTCGAGCGCCGCGCCAAGTACCGAAACCGGGTTGAACACCGCGTTCCAGACGCATTTCTGCCAGCGCGCAGTCGCCACCTCTCCGGTCAGCGTGCATTTGACGCCGCCTGCTTCGAGCAATGCGCCAAGGGTTCGGGCCGCCCCGGAAATTCCTTCCGGATAGCTGCCGAAGGTCAGGTCGCCGAACGCATAGTGTTCGATCTCCCCAGGCCCCGTGCGGCTGACCTGCACGAACGCGAGCGCGCTGATCAGCTCGTTGCCGGGAAATGCCTGTGCGATTTCCTGCTCGATCTCGATGCCGTTTTCGATCAGCACGATCCGCGTCGCCGGTCCGACGACATCCCGTATCAAGCCGATCCGGTCGGTGCCTTCCACCACCTTCACGCACAGCAGCAGGTAATCGGGCGCGCCGCCCACGTAGTCGCCGGCCGCGCGCAGCGTCTGGGCCGGCAGCAGGCGCCTCTCGCCCAGTCGGCGGCTGCGTATCCGGTAACCGTGCTGCTGCACGGCATCGAATTCGGAGCGGCACACCACCGACACGTCGGCGCCGGCCGCTTGCAGCGCTGCGCCATAGAAAGCGCCGATGGCGCCGGCGCCGACGATCAGGATGCGTGCGGGAGATTGTTGGTTGTTGGTCATGGTAACCGGACGAAGGGAAGCCCAAGGGCAAAGTGGGCAGTGTAATGCGATCCGGCGCGATCGGCAGCGCGCGTCCGCCGGCACCATTGAAAGGTGTTCAAGGCGGCAGCGCAACACCGGGAAATATTTTTGATGAACATCTGATTTTGGGAAACCTCGTTGCATGCGGACAAGCTATGATTGATGCTGTGGAATAACATTTCATTCGCCTATCTTTCGCGTGCCTCCATGCTAAGAAAAATCCTGCTCGCCCTGCTCGTCAGTTGCTCCGCGTCCGCATTTGCGCTCCCTTTCAGTTCCCGCCATGCGATCGTGCTGGATGAGGATTCCGGACAGGTGCTGCTGGAAAAGGATGCGCACGCCATGGTGCCGATCGCTTCCCTCACCAAGCTGATGACGGCGATGGTGGTGCTGGATGCGAAACCCGACATGAACGAAATGATCAGCATCGAGGAAAGCGATGTCGATACCATCAAGAACAGCTCCTCGCGGGTGCCGGTGGGCGCGGTACTGCCGCGCAAGGAAGTGCTGGAACTGGCGCTGATGTCTTCCGACAATCGGGCCGCGGCCGCGCTGGCGCGCACCTATCCGGGCGGGCGGGCGGCCTTCGTGGCGGCGGTGAAGCAAAAACTGGAAGCGCTCGGCATGAACCAGACCGTCATCGAGGAACCGACAGGCCTGTCGCCGAACAATCGCTCGACTGCCGCCGACCTGGCCAAGATGGCGGCCGCCGCCTCGCACTATCCGGATATCGCCCGCATTACCACTACCACCGAAGACCTGATAGAAATGAACGGCCGGCCGGTGCGCTATCACAATACCAATCACCTGGTGGGGCGCAAGGGCTGGGATGTGCTGCTGTCCAAGACCGGCTTCATCAATGAGGCGGGGCGCTGCCTGATCATGCGCGTCGAATCTGCCGGCAAGCATGTGATCCTGGTGCTGCTGAATGCGCCGGCCAGCAGCGCACGCATGATGGATGCAGAAAACATCCGGCGCTTCCTCGGCGGTCAGCCGGTATTGGCCGTGAATGCAGCGCCGCGCCGCGCTGTGCGTCATGCGCATCGCGTGGTGCATCACAAGGCGCGGCGAAGCGTGGCGCTGGTGCGGGTGCGCGCCAGCACCCACCACAAGAAACACCCGGCAGCGGTGTAGGCCGCCCCGTTCGGGCCGCTCCGGAGCTCTCCTTCCGGACTTTTCTTTGGCGGACGACCGGGAGCCATGGCCGGTGTACTCCCGGCTCAAATGAAACGATCGTGCTATTCTGATCTCCGAGCGGCGCCGGATCTCCATCCGTCTTCAGGCGCTGTCGCGATTCCATCAACCGGAGGATGACAACACGATGACCAATTCCGCCGCTTGCCGTGCCGGCCTGTCCGCTGCCCGGCTTGATGTCCTCACCGGCCGCCTGCAGGCCGACATCGATGCCGGCCGCATTCCCGGCGCCGTGATGCTGATCGCGCGCAAGGGCGAAATCGCCTACCAGGCCGCGCTCGGCGTGCAGGATCCGGCCAACGGCACGCCGATGGCGCTCGACAGCATTTTCCGGATCTATTCGATGACCAAGCCCATCGTCTCGCTCGCGGCGATGATGCTGGTGGAGCAGGGCAGGCTGTTGCTGAACGATCCGGTTTCGGATTATCTGCCGGAGCTGGGCGACCTGAAGGTGGGTGTCGAAAAAATCGGGGCCGACGGCCGGCCCCGGCTGGAACTGGAGTCGGCCGTGCGGCCGATCACGGTGCAGGACCTGCTGCGCCACACTTCCGGCATCACCTATGGCATCTTCGGAGATTCGCTGGTGAAGGCCGAATACCGGAATGCCGAGATCGGTAGCCTGAAAGCGGACAGCGACCAGTTCATCGCGGCGCTGGCGCGGATGCCGTTGGCCTACCAGCCCGGCACCGTCTGGGAATACAGCCACTCGACCGACGTGCTCGGCGTGCTGCTGGAACGTGTGTGCGGCATGCCGCTGGACGAATTGCTGGCCGAGCGCATCCTGCGCCCGCTGAAGATGGATGAAAGCGGCTTCCACGTCGAGTCCGGCCAGCTGCAGCGGGTCGCGCAGGCGTTCCCGGTCGACCCGGTCACAGGGGCCGAAGTGCGCTTGAACCGGGTCGATCGTCGGCCGAATTTCCTGTCTGGCGGGGGCGGCATGGTGTCCACGCTGCACGACTACCTGCGGTTTGCGCAGATGCTGCTGAACCGCGGCGAACTCGATGGCGTGCGCCTCGTCTCGCGCAAGACGCTCGAATTCATGACTGCCGACCACCTGGCGGAGCTGCCTCTGGCGCGCAGCGGCGCCAGCTTCCTGCCGGGTGCCGGCTATGGTTTCGGGCTCGGCTTCTCGGTGCGTATCCGCGCCGGCGCCGCCATCGTGCCGGGCAGCGTCGGCGACTACACCTGGAGCGGCGTGGCAGGCACCTATTTCTGGATCGATCCGGCCGAGGACATGCTCGCGATCTATCTGATGCAGGCGCCGGAACAGCGCACGCATTACCGCCAATTGTTTCGCGGACTGGTGTACGCTGCGATCGACGATTGATTGAAACCGGCGGCGAATGCCGGCCGGCCTGTAATAACCTGACTTGGGAGATGCTGGTGATTTATGAATTGCGGACCTACCATTGCGCGCCGGGGCGGTTGCCGGCGCTGAACAAGCGCTTCGAAACCGTCACCCTCGCATTATGGGAAAAATACGGCATCCGCCAGATCGGATTCTGGACTACGCTGGTCGGACCCAGCAACCAGGCGCTGACCTACATGCTGCAGTGGGAAAATCTGGCCGAACGCGAACAGAAGTGGAACGCGTTCGCGAGCGATCCCGAATGGCTCGCGAGACGCGCGGAAAGCGAAGCGCACGCAATCATCGTCGAGCGCATCGAGAACCAGATACTGACGCCTACCGCATATTCGGCGTTGCGCTAGCGCAGACGCAAGATGGCGGCCGCCTCCGCCATATGACCTGGCGTACCGGCGAGTCTTGGCCGCACCGCCGAATCCGCTCGCTATAATCGGACGATGGATGGATCCGTTCCCACTGTCGACCGCCTGTTCCGCGACGCCGTCCGCTTGCTGAACGAGGGCGAGCTCGCCGGCGCGGAAAACCTGTTCCGGGAGGCCTTGCAGCGTGTGCCGGAATCCGCGGCGGTACGGGCGAATCTGGCGTTGCTGTTGCAGCGGGCAGGGCGGGCCCAGGAAGCGGAACGGTACTATCGCGACGCGCTGGGGCGCGAACCGGACAACGCGCAGATTCATTTGAATTTCGGTGTGCTGCTGGCGGCGCAACGGCGCCCGGTCGAAGCCGAGCTGGCGTACCGGCGGGCACTGGCGGTCTGCCCCCAGTTGCCGGCTGCGTGGTCCAATCTCGGCGTGCTGCTCGCCTGCCTCAAGCGCGAGCATGAAGCGGAGCAGTGCTATCGGAGCGCACTGCGCATCGCGCCCGACTATCGTGCGGCCAGCTACAACCTCTCCTACCTGCTGCTGCGCCAGGGCCGCTTCGAAGAGGGCTGGGAACGCTTCGAAGCGCGAAACTGGCAATCTCCGCTGGCCGCATGGCTTGCCTGCCCACGCTGGAACGGGGACGCGCTGGACGGCAAATCGCTGCTGGTCGGATTCGAAGCGGGACATGGCGACATGATCCAGTTCTGCCGCTACCTTCCCTGGTTGAAGCAGCGCGGCGCGCAACGGGTGACGCTGGTTTGCCAACCCGGCTTGAAAAGGCTGTTCGCCCGACTTGCCGGCGTTGACGAGGTGCTGCCTTACGGCGAACCGTTGTCGCTGCAGGATTACGATTGCTGGACCACGCCGATGAGCCTGTCGTTCCTGTTCGGCACCCGGCTCGATACGATTCCGCCCGGGCTTCCCTATCTGTCCGTCGATCCGGCGGCGCTTCGGCATGCCCACGAAATGCTGGGAACACGCGAACCGGGATTGCATGTCGGGCTCGCATGGAAAGGCAATCCCTTGTTCGAAAACGATGCGGAGCGTTCGTTGCCTTCGCTTGCGCCGCTGGCTCCGCTCGCCGACCTCAAAGGTATTCGCTTCTACAGCTTGCAGAAGGAGCCCGGCGACGATGAGGCTTACGCGGCGAACGCGGCATTTCCGTTACACGACCTCGGTCCCCTGCTGAACGACTACTACGACACCGCAGCCGTCATCCTGAACCTGGACCTCGTCATCTCCGTCGACACGGCGGTCGGCCATCTTGCGGGGGCGCTCAACAAGCGGTGCTGGGTACTGCTGCCCGATTTCAACACCGATTGGCGATGGCTTGCGGCACGCAACGATTCGCCGTGGTATCCGGGTGTGATGCGCCTGTTCCGCCAGAAATCTGATCGACAGTGGTCGACAATCGTCGACGAAATTCGACAGGCGCTTCGCCAACTTCTTGACTCTTGATTCCGCCGGTGCGCGGCGCGAAAAAATGCCGGCGATTTTTGCCGTCAGATCGCGGATTTTGTGCACTTCTGCAAGAAAAATAATTCCCTTGTATGCTATTTCGCATCCGGCAGATAGGGTCCTGGGACCGATAATGGACCGGATGCTACTACTCCACACCGGCTTGCCGAAGACCCGCGGGTCCGGCGCTCCGGTCGGGCAGCAGACATAAAACGACAGAGTATCCATAGCAGGCAGCAGTGCGGTGACAAGCGTTCTCGCATTAGTCTGGAACGCGATCGCCACCGTCCAACCACAATGGAGGAGCGTTTCATGGAAAACAGCCGTAAACCGGGCGGCATCAATCGCCGCAAAGTCTTGCAACTGGCTGGAGCAGCCACCCTGGCGCAGCTCGCGCCGCCTTTCATCATCAACGCGCGCGGCGAGGAAACGGTCAAGCTGGGTCTCGACAATCCGCTGACCGGCACCTACGCCGCCACCGGCAAGAACGAGCTGACCGGTTGCCAGCTGGCGATCGAGCAGATCAATGCGAAGGGCGGCATCCTGGGCCGCCAGGCCGAACTGCTGGTCGAGGATTCGAGCAGCGGCGACGCCGGCACCGCGGTGCAAAAGGCGCGCAAGCTGATCGAACGCGACAAGGTCAACTTCCTGCTCGGGAACGTGAACTCCGGCCTGTCGCTGGCGATGGCCCAGGTCAGCAACGAAAAAAAGATCCTGCATGTCGTGCCCGGCGGTCATACC
>CBIHOK010000105.1:0-13546 GCA_966211575.1 uncultured Noviherbaspirillum sp. | reverse complement strand
CGGTACCGCCCCTCCGCCCGGTCTGAAGGAATCATGCTGTTATCTGAGCGACACCTTGTCGTTGATGATCTTCGGATTAATGAAAATCAGCAACTCAGTCTTGTTGTTGGTGACACCTGTCTTCTTGAACAAGTTGCCGACAACCGGGATATCGCCAAACAAAGGTACTTTCGAAACCGAATTAAGCTGGGTCTGCTGGAAAATGCCACCGATCACGACGGTTCCGCCATTGTCGATCAAAACCTGCGTCTTCACGTGCTTGGTATCGATCGCCAGTCCGGCGCTGGTGGCCTGGCCCACGCTGTCCTTGTTGATGTCGACGTCCAGCACCACGTTTCCATCCGGCGTGATCTGGGGGGTGACTTCCAGTTTCAGATTCGCTTTCTTGAACGATACGCTGGTCGCACCGCTGCTGGTCGCTTCCTGGTACGGAATTTCCGTTCCCTGTTCGATCAATGCCTTCATCTGATCGGCAGTGATCACGCGCGGGCTGGAAATGATCTTGCCTTTGCCGTCGGCTTCCAGCGCTGACAACTCCAGGCCGATGAATTTGGACGCAGCCTGGTTGAACAGAGTCAGCGCCAGCGAGCCCGGCGTATTTCCATTGATGCCCGCCGCCGGAAGATTGACCGCGTTGCCGTTGACCGATCCCAATGCCGGGGAATTCAATCCAGTCGCATTGGCAGCGCTGCCGCCTGCGGCTGCCACCGTCCCGGTTTGCTGCCCGCTGGTCTCGAAAATGGCATTGTTCGGCGTTCCGCGGTAGCCGAAGGCGAGTTTCGCTCCCAGGTTCTTGCTGAACGTATCGTTCGCTTCGACAATGCGCGCTTCAATCAATACCTGGCGGCTCGGTACGTCAGCCTTTTGTATCAGTTTCCGGATTTCCTCCAGTTTCGTCGGAACATCGGTGATGAACAATTGATTGGTTCTCGGATCAACCACCGCGCTGCCGCGTTTCGAGAGGATGCTGTTGCCGTTTCCGCCGGCACCGCTATCGATGCCGAACACCTTCTTGAATGCTTCCGCTTTCGCATAATTCAGCTGGAAGGTCTCGGTCCTGAGCGGCTCAAGTTCGGCGATCTGCGCCTTCTGCTCAAGATCGAGCTTTTCCTTGGTCAGCAACTCGTCTTTCGGGGCGATCCAGATCACCGAACCGTTCTTGCGCATGTCCAGGCCTTTGGCCCGCATCACGATATCGAGCGCCTGGTCCCAGGGAACATCCTTCAGGCGCAAGGTCAGATTGCCGCCCACGCTGTCGCTGGTAATGATGTTCAAGCCGGTGAAATCGGCTATCACCTGCAGGATTGCCCGAACTTCGACGTTCTGGAAATTCAGCGACAGCTTTTCCCCGCGATAACCCTGGGTGCCCTGGCTCAGCTTGTTCGGATCTTCCTTGATCGGCTTGACCTCGATCACCAGCTGCGAATCGCTCTGATAGGCGCTTTGTTCCCATAAGCCGGCAGCAGCAATGGTCATATGGACGTTGTCGCCCTGCGGTACCGTAGTAATCGACCGCACCGGGGTGCCGAAGTCGCCAACATCAAGCCGTCTGCGCAGCACTTCCGGCAGCTTGGCTTTCAGGAAGTCGACCGAGATATTCTGTCCCTGCTGATGCACGTCGACCGCAATCTGATCGCCCGGCAGGTCGACCACGACCCGCCCTTCACCGTTGCTCCCCTTGCGAAAATCGATATCGCGAATCACCGCTTTTTCGGTGTTCGCTGCCGGCGCCGTTACCGGCACGCCGACAGCATTCAGCGCCGTCGCCACCCCACCCGACCCGTTGATCGTCACGATCACTGCATTTCCCTCGATCGCAGTGGCATAGTTCAACGGCCGGTTCAAATTGAATACCAGGCGCGTGCGTTCGCCGGCCTGGACGACATTGATGTTGCGCAAATCCCCCAAGCCGATGTCCTTGACCGACTTGCCGGTGTCATTGCTGGTGGACGAAAAATCCAGGGCAATACGGGCCGGATTGGTGATCGAAAAGCCGATCGGCGGTTTGGTCACCGGATTCTTCAAGTCTACCTTGACGATGATGTTAGCGCCTTGCTGCTTCGCAGTGATCGATTCGACGGCGTTCTGCTGCGCGAGAGCGATGCCACACACGGCGCTCATCAACATTGCCAATGCGCATTGCAGCGTCATCTTGCAAGCGTTCAAGCCACGGGCCTGTGTTTTTACCGCTGTCATTTTTTATTCTCCTGCAACTCTAACTTGGCTTTTCGCTCGACCCATTCCCCGGTCGCATCCTGAACCACTTCCCTGATATCGACTTCGGTATCCGTGATGTTCGTTACCATTCCAAAATTCTGGCCCAGGTAATTCCCCACTTTTACCTGGTAGATCGCCTTGTCTGCGCGCAGGATCGCATACTTCAATCCTGGCTTTTCCAATGTGCCTACCATGCTTATCGTATCCAGCGGGTAGCTTTCGAGCGGTTCGCGGCGGCGCGTCAAGTCAGGCTTGAAGCGCCCCCCGTTTCTGTTCTGCGCTTTTTCAAGGGCGACAGTAAGCTTGGAAGGATTGAAAGGATCTACCGAATTTTGTGCATCATAGGTAAAGGGAGTGAATTTCTTTGGCGGAGAGATTTTTTGCACTCGCACCGGAGCCTGCTTCCTTACCTGTTCCATCCACTGATTGAGATCCTGCATGCCGCCGTCCCCGCAACCAGCCAGGGCGAACGGGATTCCCAACAGCAACACGGCGCCCACCATGCGCAATCGATTCATCATCGTTTCCCCCGTCCGTGAGCCGGCTTGCGCTGGGCCGCCACTTCCTCGCTATCCAGGTACCTGAACGTCTTTGCCACTGCATCCAGCGTCAGCACCCCGTCCTTGCCGGCCGTGAGGCTGAGATTGTTCAGTGTCACGATTCGAGGCAGATTCGCGATATCGCTGGTGAATGCACCGACATCGTGATAGGTCCCGGCGATCTTGATGTTGATCGGCAATTCGGCATAGTAATTCTTCACCAGCACCTGGCCCGGCTTGAACAATTCGAATTGCAGGCCGCGCCCGACTCCAGCCTGGTTGATGTCCGACAGCAGGGCATCCATCTCCGCCTTGCTCGGCAACTGTTTCTCCAGTGTCGCCACGTATTCGCCGACCTCGGCCTTTTGCTTGCGCAAACCCTCCAGGTTCACCGCCTGCGACACCTTCATCTTGTATTCCTGGCGGAGCTTTTCCTCCTGTCGCTCGCCGCTGCTGATTTCGTCCTGCTCGCTGCTGAGGTAACCGAACCAGCCAAGGACAACCACTCCCGCCAGCACCCCGAGCGCGCAGAGCAGCCGGGGTACGACAGGCCATTGCGCCGGATGGCGGCCATTCAGGTTGCGGAACTGGCCCGCTACCGTTTCCCCGATGTTTTTCAAATCTGCCATGATGCGTCTCTCAGCGGTCAGGGTTTCTTGGGCGCGGAGGCGGTGCCGTTCGCAGCGGCCGCCTGCTCTTTGTCGCGCGGACGCTTGATGCCGACATTGATCGTGAAATCGAATACCCGGCTCGCTGCCTTCCCGGTGCCCGCATTCGCCGACCGGATTTCGATCAGGTCCGGCCGCTCGAGCCAGGCAGAGTTATTCCCCAGGTTATGCAGCAATTGGGACACCCGGTCGTTCGATTGCGCATAGCCGTGCAGCACGACGCGCTGTCCATCCTGTTTGAACGAAGTCAGATAGATCCCTTCCGGCACCTGCTTGACCAATTCCGTCATCAGGTATACCGGCTGGTTGCGGTCGCTCTGCAAATCTTCGACCGCCTGCTGGCGCGCCTTCAGCGCATCGATTTCCTGCTTGAGGGTGGCGATTTCCTTGATCTGCTTGTCGAGCTTGGCGTTTTCCGCGCGGATGTATATGTTCCGCAGATTCTGCATTGCAATCCTGGTGCCGAAATAACCGGCGATCGCCACCACGATCGCTGCGCCGATAACCGCCGCAACGCCAAGCAATTGAAAGAAAGCCCGCTTGCGCTGCTTTCGCGCTTCCTCCCGGTGCGGGAGCAAATTGATGCGTACCATCAGTCGAACCTCCGCATCGCGAGTCCACACGCCACCAGGAAGGCAGGTGCTTCCGCACGCAACTGCTTTTCGCGAATGCCCGATGCCAGCTGCATCCCTTTGAAGGGGCTGACCACCGACGAGGAAATCTTGGTGCGCTCGGCGACGAGTTCGACCAGGCCCGGAATGCCGGCGCATCCGCCGGCCAGGAATATCTGGTCGATATGCGTATGCGGCGTCGAGGTAAAGAAGAACTGGATTGCCCGCGTGACTTCCAGCGCGGCACTGTCCAGGAAGGGTTCGACCAGTTCGCGCTCGTAGCCGTCGGGCAGTTCTCCCGAGCGCTTTTTCGACTCGGCATCTTCGAATGACAGTCCGTACGCCCGCACGATGTCCTGAGTCAATTGATTGCCGCCGAACGGCTGTTCGCGTTCATAGACTGCCTGACCATCCAGCAACACCGACACATGCGTCATCTGCGCCCCGATCTGGAACAAGGCGACGATCTGGCCCTGCCCGGCTTTCGGCAATTGCAGCGTGAGGCGGTCCACCGCCGCGCGCGCAGCATATGATTCGATATCCATCACCACTGGCTTCAGGCCGGCCGCTTCGGCTACCGCCACCCGGTCTTCGACCTTTTCGCGCCGGGTTGCCGCAATCAGCACTTCGACGTCATCCGGCGCGTTCTGCGCCGGGCCGATCACGTCGAAATCAAGGCTGACTTCATCCAGGGCAAACGGAATGTACTGGTTGGCTTCGCTTTCGACCTGCACTTCCAACTGGTCGTCCGACAGGCCGCCCGGCAAGATGATTTTCTTGGTGATCACCGATGCCGGCGGCATTCCCAGCGCAACATGCCTGGCCTTGGTGCCGCTTTTTTTCCAGACCCGGCGCACCGCATCGGATACTTGTTCTATATTCTCGATGTTGCCGTCCACGACCGCACCACGCGGCAGCGGTTCGCTGGCAAAACGCTCAAGCCGGAACTCGCTCTTGGCGGCTTCGGAAAGCTCGACCAGCTTGACGCCGGAAGTGCTGATATCCAGGCCCACCAGTGGCGGATTCTTCTTTCCGACCAATAATCCGATATCTAAGGCCAAGGACGACTCTCCCCCGAAAACGTGGTTTATTGCGCGAACGCACCACTTATTTGCATGTCAAACAGGCGGGCGATAGTCGCCACCCACAAAAAATCCGTTTAAAAACCAATATTTAGGTGACATATATCCACGGTTACATTAAATCCTAGCAATAAGCTTCGCAGAGTGTAAAGCAATTTCCACCAAGTAATTTGTAACCGCGTTGCCAAAAGTCCACGCGAAAATCGGATCATAATTGATTTTTTCATAACGCGGGGCAAGGTTTGCGACCAGTATAATTTGCCCGCTCCATCTTTCCCGTCTCGGTATCCGCATGACCTCCCCTATCCCGGCAGCCGACCGTTCACGGACCGCTTTCTCTCCGTATGCGCGGGTGGCGCTTGCGATCCTCGCCGCCGCGCTCGGCCTCATGCTTGCTGCAGTCCTTGCGCTGGGCATC
This sequence comes from uncultured Noviherbaspirillum sp., assembly GCA_966211575.1. GTDB lineage: Bacteria > Pseudomonadota > Gammaproteobacteria > Burkholderiales > Burkholderiaceae_D > Noviherbaspirillum. The sequence continues at coordinate 8,011 of CBIHOK010000105.1, read as the reverse complement.
GCGATAGCGCTTGCCTATCCCAATCTGCCTGCACTTGACGCGATAACCGACTATCGCCCCAAGATTCCTCTTCGGGTCTATACCGCGGACAAGGTGCTGATCGGGGAATTCGGCGAAGAGCGCCGTAACCTGGTCCATATCGGAGACATACCCGATGTGATGAAAAAGGCAGTGCTGGCCATCGAAGACGACCGCTTCTACCAACATGGCGGCGTCGACTACATCGGCATCGCGCGGGCTGCGCTGCACAACATGATGGGGGGCTCGACGCAGGGGGCATCGACCATTACGCAGCAGGTGGCGAGGAATTTTTTTCTGTCCAGCGAGCAGACGCTCAAGCGCAAGCTGTATGAAGCGCTGCTGGCCTGGAAAATCGAGCAGCACCTGTCGAAGGACCAGATACTGGAGCTTTACATGAACCAGATCTATCTGGGCCAGCGCGCCTATGGCTTCGCGTCCGCCGCCCAGATCTATTTCGGCAAAAGGCTGCAGGACATCACGGTGGCGCAAGCGGCAATGCTGGCCGGCTTGCCGAAGGCGCCGTCGGCCTATAACCCGGTCGTCAATCCGAAACGCGCGCGCGCGCGCCAGCAATACATCCTGCAACGCATGCGCGAACTCGGCTACATCAGCGCCGCCCAGTATGAAGAAGCGAAGAGCGAGACGCTCGACATCAAGACGGACAGCAATGAATTCAGCGTGCATGCCGAGTATGTGGCGGAAATGGCGCGCCAGCTGGCTTATGCGCAATTCAAGGAAGACGCCTATACCCGCGGATTGAACGTATATACCACCGTCACCGCGGCCGATCAGGAAGCAGCCTATCGCGCATTGCGGCACGGGGTATTGGCCTATTCGCGGCGCCATGGCTACCGCGGCCCGGAAGGCTATATGGAATTGCCCGAGGCGAAGAACGAAGCCGAGGATGCGATCGAGGTGGAACTGGCCGAGCATCCGGACAGTGATGACATCATTGCTGCCGTCGTGACCGAGGCAACGCCCCGGCTGGTGAAGGCAGTACTGTCGTCAGGCGAAGAAATCAGCATTAGCGGCAGCGGCCTCGGCTTTGCCGCCAGCCTGCTCAGCGACAAGGAACCGCCGGGCCGCCGGATCCGGCGCGGCGCAATCATACGCGTCATCCACGAAGGCGAGCGCTGGACCATTACCCAGATGCCCGAAGTGGAATCGGCCTTCGTCGCAGTCAACACCGATGACGGCTCGATCCGGGCGCTGGTAGGCGGTTTCGACTTCAACCGCAACAAGTTCAATCATGCGACCCAGGCCTGGCGCCAGCCGGGTTCGGCGTTCAAGCCGTTCATCTACTCGGCGGCGCTGGAAAAAGGTTTGTCGCCCACCACCGTGATCGATGACGCGCCCATCACCTTCGATGCCGCCCAAACCGGCGGCCAGGCATGGGAGCCGAAGAATTACGATGGCAAGTACGAGGGGCCGATCAGCATGCGGCGTGGGCTGGCGAAATCGAAGAACATGGTTTCCATCCGCATCCTGCAGCGGATCGGCGCCAGGTACGGGCAGGAATACGCGATGCGTTTCGGATTCGACGCCGACAGGAATCCGCCCTACCTGACGCTGGCGCTCGGCGCCGGCGCCGTCACTCCGCTGCAGATGGCGGGGGCATATTCGGTATTCGCGAACGGCGGCTACAAGGTGAACCCCTACCTGATCTCGCGCATCACCGATGCCGACGGCAACGTATTGTCGGAAGCCCAGCCGGCCCGTGCCGGCAACGAAGCCAACCGGGTGATCGACGAGCGCAACGCGTTCCTGATGGACAGCATGCTCAAGGACGTGGTGCGGCATGGCACCGCGATCAAGGCGCTGGCATTGAAGCGCCCCGACATCGCCGGCAAGACCGGCACCACCAACGATTCGATCGATGCCTGGTTTGCCGGCTATCAGAACAGGATCGCGGCGATCGCCTGGATGGGTTATGACCAGCCCAGGAATCTGGGCAACCGGGAAACCGGAGGCGGCCTGGCGCTGCCGATATGGATGGACTACATGCAGCAGGCACTACAGGATGTCCCGGTCGAAGAGCGTCCGGTACCCGAAGGCATACTCCAGATCGGCGGCGACTATTACTATGCGGAGAATCCGCCGGGCACGGGCGTCTCCAGCATCGGTATCGGCGACGATGCCACGAACGGAGAAAGCAAGCCGGCCGACGAGATCAAGAACGAATTGTTCTGAGGGAGGTGCCCGAAATCGGTGCAGCCTCAGCCGGCCAGGCTCACCTTCACACCGCCCTGCTGGCTGACGATTGCCGACAACGCGGCAAACAATTCCGAGCCGTCACGCGTATTTACCCAGCGCCCGCCTTCGCGCTTGTAATGAAATCCGCCCGACCGGGCCGCCACCCAGATCTCCTGCAGGGGCGCCTGGCTGTTGACGATGATTTTCGAGCCATTGTCGACGAATTCGATCTCCAGCACGTTGCCGCTGCGCGCGCACTCCACGTCCAGGTCCGCATCGTCGGCTACCCGTTCCAGTTCGGCCTCGATCGCCCCCAGCGTGGCGTCGGCCAGGTCCAGGAATTCCGATTCAGTCATGCTACACTCCGGTGAATTTTCCAATCCCTGATTCTAATCGTGAAGCCCGCTTTCGAGTTGCCGCGCGCGCTATGCCTTGCTGTTGCCGTATCCGTCATGCTGACGGCCTGCGGACAGCGCGGCCCGCTTTACCTGCCCGCAAAACCGGCCCCGGTTTCGACCGCGCCTGCCGCACAGCCCAATCCTGCGGCAACCAATACCGCTCCTGCCTCCCGATAGTCCTGCATTGATCGCATGTATTGACCACATGTCGCACTTCACCTACCGCAATGGCGAGCTGTTCGCCGAAAACCTTGCCCTGACCGATCTTGCCCGGCGCTTCGGCACCCCGCTCTACGTGTATTCGAAAGCGGCGCTCACCGAGAGCTTTTCCGCTTACGCGAACGCGTGCAGCGCAAACGGACGCGACGATAGCGGCGCCCTGGTCTGCTACTCGGTAAAGTCGAATTCCAATCTGGCGGTGTTGAACCTGCTGGGCAAACTCGGCTCCGGCTTCGACATCGTGTCGGGCGGGGAACTGCTGCGCGTGATCGCCGCCGGTGGCGATCCTGGCAAGGTGATCTTTTCCGGCGTGGGAAAGTCCCGCCAGGAAATGGAATTGGCGCTGTCGCACGGCATCCTGTGCTTCAATGTCGAATCGACTGCCGAACTGCAGCGCTTGAACGAAGTCGCTGCGGCGGTGGACAAGCGCGCGCCGGTTTCGTTGCGCGTCAATCCGAACGTCGACGCGAAAACCCATCCTTATATCTCCACCGGACTGAAGGAAAACAAGTTCGGCATCGCCTACGAAGAAGCGCTGGATGCGTACCGCGTTGCTGCCGCGCTGCCGCATATCGACGTGGTGGGTATCGATTGCCACATCGGTTCACAACTGCTGGACGACGCTCCGCTGCTGGAAGCGCTGGACCGCCTGATCGAGCTGATCGACCGGCTGGCCGGGGAAGGCATCCAGCTGCATCACCTGGATATCGGCGGCGGCATCGGTATTGCCTATGACGAGGACCGACCGGTTGCGGTGGGCGACTACCTGGGCCGGCTGTTCGCGCGCATCGACAAATGGCGTATGCTCAACCACGGCGGCCGCCCGATCCGGGTGATGTTCGAACCGGGGCGCTCGATTGTCGGCAACGCCGGCGTGCTGCTGACCGAGGTCCAGTATCTGAAGCATGGCGCAGCAAAGAATTTCGCGATCGTCGATGCGGCGATGAACGATCTGATGCGCCCCGCCATGTACGAAGCCTGGCATCGGGTGCTGGCGGTGCGGCAGCGGACAATCCCCGCACAGACCTATGACGTGGTCGGGCCGGTGTGCGAATCCGGCGACTGGCTGGCACGTGAACGGGCACTTGCAGTCGAGCAGGGAGATTTGCTGGCAATCATGTCGGCCGGCGCCTACGGCATGACGATGGCGTCGAACTACAATAGCCGCGGCCGTGCGGCCGAAGTGATGGTCGACGGCGACCAGGCTTATCTGATCCGCCGCCGCGAAGACCCGGCCGAGCTGTTCGCGCTGGAATCGCTGCTACCTTAACGCACCGCTCGCGGACGGAGACGGCGAACGCCGTGCCGCCCTTTGCCTGGCAACGCGCCAGTACAGGCGCACCAGCAACAGCGCAGCCACCGTCAATCCGAACAGGATGGGCCGTTCAAAGTCGTGCTTGCCCGCTTTCATCCACCAGAAATGCAGGATCGCGAGCGGCGCGATCAGGTAGATCGTGCGATGCAGCGCTTGCCAGCGTTTGCCGCCGAGCAGGCGCATCATGCGGTTGGTGCTGGTTGCCGCCAACGGAATCAGCAATACGAAGGCAATGAAGCCGACCGTGATGAACGGCCGCTTGACCACATCCTTGAGCATTTCATCGACGTCGAAGAAATGATCGAACCACAGGAACGTGGTGAAATGCAGCGTCGCGTAGAAAAACGCGAACAGCCCCAGCATCCGGCGCAGCTTGATCAGCCAGTTCCAGCCGCTCAGGCGCCGCAGCGGCGTGACCGCCAGCGTGATGCACAGAAAGTAAAGCGTCCAGTCGCCGGTATTGCGAGTGATGAACTCGATCGGATTGGCGCCCAGCCTGTCCATGACGGTAAACACCGCCAGCCGCGCGAACGGCAGCAGCGCCGCCACGAACAGGCAAGCCTTGATTATGCCGAGCTGGCGTGGAGTCGGATTGAACGTCGGCATCGTCAAAAGAACTTCTTCAAGTCCATTCCCGCATACAGCGGCGCCACTTCGCCATAGCCATTGAACATCAGCGTCTTGCGCTTGCGCGAAAAGAAGCCGTCTTCGCCGATGCGGCGCTCGGTGGCTTGCGACCAGCGCGGATGGTCGACATTCGGATTGACGTTGGAATAGAACCCGTATTCGTCAGGTGCCGCCTTGTTCCAGGCAGTTTGCGGCTGCTCGCGCACGAACCGGATGCGGACGATCGACTTGGCCGATTTGAAGCCGTACTTCCACGGCACCACGACCCGGACCGGCGCGCCATTCTGGTTCGGCAACACCTCGCCGTACATGCCCAATGCCAACAGCGTCAGCGGATGGTTTGCCTCGTCGATGCGCAAACCCTCGACATACGGCCAATCCAGCACCGGGCTGCCGATCCCGGGCATCTGCTTCTTGTCTGCAAGCGACGTGAATTCGACGTACTTGGCGTTGCCGGTCGGCTCGACTTTCCTGATCAGGCTGGAAAGCGAATAGCCGATCCAAGGAATCACCATCGACCAGCCTTCGACGCAGCGCAAGCGATAAATGCGCTCTTCCAGCGGCGCCAGCTTCCTCAGTGCATCGAGATCGAGCGTCATCGGTTTGCGGACTTCGCCTTCGATCGATACTCTCCACGGCTGCGGACGCAGGGTGCCGGCATAATGCGCCGGGTCCGACTTGTCGGTGCCGAACTCGTAAAAATTATTGTATGTGGTGGCGTCCTCGTAGCTGGTCGGCTTGTCCATCACCACGTATGACGAATTGAGCTTGGCGCCCAGTTTCTGCGCCGCCGGGTTCGCAGCGAAGGCTTCGCGGGCAAGCATTTCCGCCAGGCCGCCGGCGGCCACCGAGCCGATTGCCAATTGCCGGATAAAGCTGCGGCGCGATTCGAACAATGCGCGCGGCGTAATTTCCGAAGCGCGCGGCGAATTGGAAGCGTTTGAACTGCGTTTGACTGGCATGGCAATTCCTTCAACTGGTTGGGGAACCCGGTCGGGCTCCGTCTGATCGTTGGTCCCCTGCACATGGCAAACCTTACACGGATTTGCTCAATATCGCAGTTGGGATTCGACGGCATGGGCGACCGACAGCAGGCGCTGGCGGTCGATGCTGCCCGACAGCGCATAACCGTAATCGCGATCGATCCAGTAGAACACGCTGGTTCCTCCCTGGTTCAGCACCCGGAATCCGGTCTCGCGCGCGTCGGCGACATGGCGGACGGTCAGCGTCAGCCGGGCACCTTGCGCCGATTGGTACATGAGTTGCGCCAGCGGCGCCCCTGCGCTTCCCGGCAATAATCTTCCGCCCAGCAGCTCGAAGCCTTGCTGCTGCAGCTGCGGCGCCCGGATCGGGGCATCCAGCCGCTTCGACAACCACGCCACCAGATGGGCTTCCTGATCTGCCGCGACTTCCACCGGATGCCGTTTTTCGGCAACGTACAATACGTGAGCCGCCAGCGCTTGCCGGGCAAAGGTCGGCATCGCAGCGGTCGTGCCCTGCTCCATCGGACCGCGCAAGAACCATCCGAGAATCAGGCCGCATCCCAGCCACGCCACCGCAGCGGCGATCCCGTAGCGCGGACGCCGCTGCAGCAACGCATTGCTCAACTGCACGGGTACCGGTTCATTCAGCACCCGGTCGTAGGCCGCATGCAGCAGATGGTTTTGTGCGCGCAAATCCTGCACTTCGGCGGCCGCATCGGGATAGGCCGCCAGGTAGGCTTCCACCTCCGCACGGCGCGCGGCATCCAGCTGGCCGTCGACGTAGGCGTGGAAGTCGGTTTCGCTGATGCGGGAAATGTTCATTTCACTTTATCCGGGTCAACGCCGGCGCCGCGCGCAGGTCGGACGCTGCAACCGGCTCTCCGGCCAGCAATGCGCGCAAATGCTGTCGGGCGCGCGCCAGTCGCGACATCAGCGTCCCAACCGGGATATCCAGCACCTGGGCCGCTTCCTTGTAGCTCAGTTGCTCCAGGCCGACCAGCACGATGACGACCCGATGTTCGTCGCTCAGGCGCGCCAGCGCGCGTTGCAGGTCAAGCCGATCACCGACATCGGCGCCGGGCGCCGGTCGTTCCGGCAGCTCCTCGCCGCCCTCGATGGGCGACCAGCGGCGCCGGTGGGCGGCGTCGTTCAGGTACAGGCGGTAAAGCATCGTGAACAGCCAGGCGGTGAGATTGCTGTTGAGCCGGAACAGCCAGCGCCGCCCGAGCGCACGCTCGAGCGTGTCTTGCACGAGATCATCGGCCCAGCCGGCATCGTGCGTCAGCGCACGCGCGTAGCGCCGCAAACGCGGAATTTGCGACGCCAGCGCATGGCCGAAATCGGACATCGGACGTTATTAGGGATGAACTACGTGCCACATGTTCTTGAAGCCGTCGCCGGTTTTGTCGCCCGGTTTCCGGTCCTTGCTCCAGGTATAAAGAGGCTTGCCCTTGTATGCCCACTGCTGCTTGCCGTCTTCCCGCTGCACGAGCTGGTAATCGCCGCTCGCCTTGTCACCCGCCGAAGCCAGCAACGGCGGCCAGTTGGTCGCGCAGGGGCCGTTGCAGGCGCTCTTGCCGTCGGTGTCATGGTCGAACGTATAGAGCGTCATGCCGGAGGAATCGGTGAGCACGCCGCCGGAGGTGGAAACCGGCGCCCCGGCCGCATGCGCGTACCCGACAAGTGCGACCATCGCGGCCGACGCCAACAGGACAGAAAGTTTTTTCATGAAATCCTCGCTAGACTGGTTGAATGAGCACGATTGCAGAGCGTGCACCCGGTAAACAGCCGGCAGCGAGGATTTATTCCCTGTCTTCGAAATTAAGGCTACGCTGAACAAGTCCTCGTGTGCTGCGCATCCTGATTTCGGGCGGTCCGCGGCGTTGCACCCCTTGCAGGGCGCGCCCGGGCTTGCAAGCCCGGGCCGCTACGCAGGCGGGCAGCATGCTGCCCGAATTCCCCGCTCCGCCCTCGCCATGGCCCCGCCATGTCTGCGGTTTGCGCCTTGCGTCCCATCCCGAACTCAGGCGCGCCCCACCACGGGACTGGTTCAACGTAGCCTTAAAGCTCGCCGTACGAATGCAGGCCGGACAGGAACATGTTGACGCCGAGGAAAGCAAAGGTGGTCACCAGCAAGCCGACCAGTGCCCACCAGGCCGCGACCTGCCCGCGCAGCCCCTTCATCAGCCGCATGTGCAGCCACGCCGCATAATTGAGCCAGACGATCAGGGCCCAGGTTTCCTTCGGGTCCCACG
>CBIHOK010000104.1:0-13591 GCA_966211575.1 uncultured Noviherbaspirillum sp. | reverse complement strand
ATGCTCGATCCCATCACGAATTCGTAACCGTCGATCGAGATCGGCTGTGCCACCGCCTGCATGATCCGCTGCAGCACCGCCGGCGACAGCGCTTCTTCGGTACGCTCGGGCAGCACCAGCACGAATTCGTCGGCCGACAGGCGGGCGATGGTATCGGTTTCGCGCACTGCTTCCCGCAACCGCCGTGCCACGCTCGTCAGCACGCCGTCGCCGGCCCGGTGCCCGAGCGTGTCGTTGACGAACTTGAAGCGGTCGAGGTTGAGGAACAGCACCCAGACCGGATGACCGTAACGGTCCGCATACGCGGCCGCCTGTTGCAGCCGGTCGCGCAGCAGGTTGCGGTTGGCCAGCCCGGTCAGGGTGTCGCGGCTGGCCTGGAATTCCAGCTCTTCCTGGTAGCGCCTGGTGGCCGTAATGTCGTACAAGGCCACCACGAAATGGTTGACCTCGCCCGTTTCGTCGCGCACCGGCGCAATGTAGACGTCGCTCCAGAACAGCTCGCCCGACTTGGTATAAGTGCGCAGCGTCGCGTGTCCTTCGCGCTTTTCGCGCGCGGTGGCCACCACTTCGCGCAGCCCGCTCTGGTCGACGTCGCTGCCCCACAGCAGGCTGCAGCTGCGTCCGTTCACCTCGGCGGAGGAATACCCGGTAATCCTTTCGAAAGCCGGATTCACGTATTCGATCGGATAGTGGCCGGGCCGGGCGCTGGTGATGATGATCGCGTTCGCGCTGGCTTCGATCGCACGCTGCCGCAACTGCAGACCGTCTTCCGCGCGCTTGCGAGCGGCAATGTCGTCGACCAGCAATTCGTTCGCCAATTGCAGTTCCGCGGTGCGCTGCTCGACCAGCCGATGTATGCGGCGCGAACGGCTTGCCAGAGTTTGCAGGTAGGCAGCCAGCAGCAGGCTGAACAGGAAGCCGCCGGCCAGGCTTGCCAGCGAACCGGTATGCTGTCCCCTGTAGCTATCGTTGCCGGGCACTACCACCATGCGCCAGGATCGGCCGGCCACATCGAACGCCCGTACCAGCGGTTCCGGCCGTTCGCCGTAAACCCAGGACAGCAAATCGAACGCGTGGTGCATACGTCGTTGCGACACCCCCGGGCCATAAACCAGCGAGTCCTGGTCCTGCCGCGCGTCCGCATAGACGCTCACTTCCAGATCCTGCGAGCCGGGGAACAGACTTTCACCCAGTATCGTCGCAATCAGCCGGTTCGCATCCAGCACGACCGCGGTGTCGCCGATTACCGCGCGGCGCCGGGCAGGCACGCTGTCGAGCGCCGCTCCCGGCCGGTATACCGGCATCACCATCAGGAAGCCATTCGGTTTGCCGCTTCCCTGCGCCAGCTGCAGCAGCTTCGAAGACGATGCCTCGCCGGTATCGGTGGCACGCTGCTCGGCCCGCGCCAGATCGGCGTTGGGGGCGACATCGAGGCCGAATGCCGCTTGGTTGCCGCGCATCGGCTCGATATAGTCGACCACCAGGTGGCGTGCGCGGGGTGCCGCCGGAACCAGCGCTCCGTTCCGCATTTCCGTCATCATGAATTTCGGAAACCGGGCACGCATGCTCCGCTCGTAATCGGCGCGCGCGCTTTCCGGAATGATGCGGTGGAAATTGAAAGCCTGGACGTACGGATAGCGATCGAGCAGCGGCGCGGTGAACGTCTTGAACTGCTCGCGCGTGACCGGCCCCACGGCAACGAACAGCTGGTTGAGAACGGTCAGCACCTGCTCCATCCGGTCCAGCTGCTGGCGCACCGCCTCCACTTTCATCCCGGCGCGCTGCTGGAAATCGAGCTCGATCTTGTCACGCTCCAGGCGGCGCAGGCCAAGGAACAGCAGCACGGTGAGCATCAGCCCGACGGCGAGCGCCAGCAGCGCACCGAGTGCCAAACCAGCCGGCAAGCGTTTGCGATACATCCCGAATCCCGTCACGGAAATAGAGTAATTTCAATAAAAAGTCTGCCAGGAGCATCTGCTTCCCGCATAGGGTAGCTTATTTATTTCTTATCGGAAAGTTTACTAGGCGCCATTGCGCTGCCCGGAGCCGGGCTCCGGGTAGGGCGGGGCGGACCGTCATCATCACTCCTTCTTGACCTGTGTTCTCCATGACCGAATATCGCCTTGTGACCTGCTGGCATATCGCCGCCCCGCTGCCCCCGGTATTCGATGCGGTACTGGACTCGCTGCACTGGCCCGAATGGTGGCCGGGTGCCCATGCGGTGACCGAACTGGCGGCGGGCGATCAGGACGGGATCGGCAGCCTGCGCCGCTACTGCTGGAAAAGCCGGCTGCCGTACTCGCTGTGCTTCGAGGCACGGACCACGTGCGTGCTGGCCCAGCGCGAGTTGGCGGCGCAGATAGACGGCGATCTGCGCGGCTATGGCCGCTGGCTGTTCTCGCACCGGAACGGAGTAACGGCGGTACGCCACGAGTGGAACGTTTGCACCACCCGCTGCTGGATGAACCTGGCCACTCCGTTCGCACGTCCTCTGTTCAAGGCAAACCATCACGCACTGATGCGGCAGGGAGCGGAAGGGCTGGCACGCCGCGTCGATGCCAGGCTGCTCGGCATTACCTGCCGTGAATTGCCGCGCCCCGCTCCCCGCCTCCACAAGCGCGTGCCATCCATTGCCGTGGCAGCGGCCGGGGTCGCCGCCGGCAGCGCTGCCACCGTGGTGCAACTGGCACTGTGGTGGCTTGCATCGTTTCCTGTTCTCGATCTGCTGCAGCGCGACACCCGGATGGCGGCGGCGATCCTGCTCGGCCCCGGGGTGCTACCGCCTCCGCTCTCGCTCGACTGGCTGCTGCTGGCGGTAGCGGGCGCGGTCCACTTCGCGCTATCGATCGCTTATGCGCTGCTGCTGGCGCCCTTGGCCGCGCGCCTGTCCCCGCCCTGCGCGCTTGCCGCCGGCGCGCTGTTCGGCTTGCTGTTATTCGTCGTTAACATGTACGGCTTCACCGCACTGTTCCCGTGGTTTGCCGCCAGCCGCGACTGGGCCACGGCTGCCGCCCACGCGGTATTCGGAATGACGGCGGCGGGCGTGCTCACCGCCGCCGCGGCCGAATGATAGAATCCCAAGCTGGAACCGGGAGCCGCCGGCGCAACAGCGTGCTTTCCATTCCGGCCGGAACCTCAAGATTTTTTCCGCATCGACCAAGCAGGACATTCCGTTGCCTTCCCTCGCCCTCTTCTCGAAACGCCCCGCGAAACTCTCTGCGAAACTGACCGGACTCGTGCTGCTGTGCACCGCGCTGCTGGCCGGCTGCGGCGACAAATCGCAGCACTGGTCGCTGACCGACGTGCAGGGCCATTTGCCCGATCTCCACTTTTCCCTGACTTCCGATCTCGGGCATCCCGTCAGTGCCGCCGACTACCGGGGCGAGGTGGTGCTGGTGTACTTCGGCTATACCCATTGCCCCGATGTCTGCCCCGCCACGATGGCACGGCTGGGCGCGGCAATCCAGCAGCTCGGCGCCGGCGCCGACCATGTGCGCATCCTGTTCATCAGCGTCGACCCGGCGCGCGACACGCCGGCGCTGCTGCATTCGTATGTCACCGCCTTCGGCCGGCATGCGGTCGGCCTGACCGGCACACCGGCGCAAATCGAAGATCTGGCGAAACGCTATCGGGTCGCCTACCAGCCGGCAGCCAGCGTCCCCAACGGCAACTACGAAGTCAGCCATAGTCCCGCCGTCTACATCTTCGACCAGGACGGCCACGCGCGCCTGCTGGCGGCGCCGGACGACCCCGTGGAGGCAATCGTCCATGACGTCCGGCAACTCGTTCAATCCGCATCCTGAACCCGTTCACATGAGACCATTCCGATGAAAATGCTGAAATGCCTGTTCGCCGCGCTCGCGCTGGGCGCCGTGTTTTCCGCCGGCGCCGCTCCCGCGGCGGCCCCGGCGGCAATCGAAATCACCGGCGGCTGGGTGCGCTGGCTACCGGGAAACCTGCCGGCCGCGGGCTACCTGAGCATCCGCAACCACGCTAACCGGGAAGTCACACTGGTCAGGGAAAGCAGTCCCGACTACGGGAACGTGATGCTGCATCGCTCGGTCTCGAATGGCGGAGTCGAACACATGGAAATGGTGCCGCGGCTGCCGATAGCGCCCGGCGCCAAGGTCGATTTCGCTCCGGGCGGCTATCACCTGATGCTGATGCACGCGCGGCATCCGGTCGCGCCCGGCGACGAGATCCATCTCAAGCTGGAATTCTCCGACGGCAGCACCGTCGACAGCGTGCTGAAAGTGCGGCCGCCGACGCAGATGAACTGACCGTGCAAGTCCTTTCCTGGCTGATTCCGTGGGAGCCGTCGCCGACGGTGGTGCTGGCCACGGGCGGCGCCGCACTGCTCTACCTGCACGGCTGCCGGATCCGGCAAACCTCGGCGTGGCGCAAGCTGGCATTCTGGATCGGGCTGGCGCTGATGTACATCGCGCTGCATACCCGCCTCGATTATTACGCCGAACACGCTTTCTTCGTGCACCGGCTGCAGCATCTGCTGCTGCACCACCTGGGGCCCTTCCTGATCGCGCTCAGCTATCCCGGTTCCACGCTATACGCAGGAATACCGGTAGCTTGGCGCGCGCGCTGGGTGCGCCCTGCGCTGGACTGGAAGCCGGTGAGACTGCTGCTCGACCTGCTGCTGCATCCGGCGGTCGCCGCATTCCTGTTTGTCGGCCTGATCTATTTCTGGCTGCTGGCGCCGGTGCATTTCAATGCAATGCTGGACGTGCGCCTGTACCGGGTGATGAACTGGAGCATGGCGATCGACGGGCTGATGTTCTGGTGGCTGGTGCTCGACTACCGGCCCAAGCCGCCGGCCCGCCTGGCGCCCGGGGTACGGATCCTGCTGGTGATCGCGGTAATCCCGCCGCAGATCCTGATCGGCGCCGTCCTCAGCCTGTCCCCGCACGACTATTACACGGTCTACTCGATTTGCGGACGCGTATTCTCGAACATCAGCCCGATCGAGGACCAGCATCTCGGCGGCCTGATCCTGTGGATCCCGAGCGCGATGATGAGCGTGATCGGCGCATTGATCGCGTTGCGCCACTGGACACGCCTGTCGAGCCGGCGGCAGACGCTGGCGGAATCGCGCCGGCGGCAAGCTCCGGCCCGGGTTTAGGACCTATCCGGCTTCTCGCCCGGCTCCGGCAGCAGGCAGGCGTCAATGATCTGCAGCTTGTTGTCCTTCGCGAAATCGAGGACGAAATGATAGGCGAGCGGCTCGATCTCCCGCAGCGCCTCGTTGACGACCACCGATTTCACGCCATTGAGCAGCGTCGGTCGGACATAAGGCGAATACTTGAGGTGCGCATGCGGACCGCCGCTGCCCTCGGGGCGAAAGCATGACATCACGCCGCATAGCCGCTCGGCCCAGTCGCTGGGACGAAATTGCCGGCCATCGGTGGTTATTCCCTGGATGAAGAACTCGCGTGCGACGGAAGGCTGTTTTTGATTCGGATCGGCCATGTGTGCGGCTGCGTAATTAGCAATTGCTCCCCGGAATCCGTTGCGCAAGCGTTCAGCAATGCAGCCGGATATTACCCGCCGCCATTATGCGGCAACAGGCTTTCAATATTCTTGCATATTATATCTTATAGAAGACTTGTCGCGAAATATGATTTCACGATGCGAAAAAAACATCAGCCGAGCCAGACCGCGATCGACAGCAACAGGAGCAGCAGCATCCACAGTAGCAATGCCCGCCACACCAGTCCCACGGTGCTTTGCAATGCGCGTGCGGTCGCTTCCTCCCCGGGCGGCACCTCGGGTTCCAGCGCTGTCAGCTCCACCGTCCCCGTGCCGCTGATCAGCGCCGCCTCGGCCAGCGGCACCCCGCTTGCGCTTTCGTTCGCCTCGCCCAGCCGCAGCCCCATGGCACCGCCGCCGGCGGCCAGGATGATGCCGATCGCCTCGTCTTCCCAGCGCTGCGCGAAATTGCGCCATGCGTACACCGCATCTTCAAAATTGCCGACCACCGCAAAGGCGGTGGCGGTCAGACGCGCCGGAATCCAGTCGATCCAGTAAAACGCACGCGCGGCGAAGCGGCCGAAATTTTCGCTGCTCTTTTGCAGCGGCGCGTTCCATGCGCACGCCAAGTGCTCGGCTACCCGGTACATCACCGCGCAGGCCGGCCCGACCGGCATCAGGAACCAGAAGAATACGCCGAATACATTGCGGTGGGTGGTCACCAGCGCCATCTCCACTGCCTTGCGCGAGATATCGCCGACGCTCCACCCGGTCGTATCCTCGCCGCTCCACGCGGCCAGCATGCTGCGCGCGGCGACTTCGTCGCCGGCACTCAGTGCCAGCTGGATCGATGTGAAATAGTGACTGTAATGCCGGAAGCCGAGCGTCAGGTAGACGATCACGATATTCCACGCAAGCGCGGCAAAGGGGCTAATCCGCAGGCACACCCAGTACACCAGCGCAGTCGGCAGCATCAGTGCCAGCATCGTCAGTACCCAGGCAAACCGTCCCTGGCTTTCCTCTCCGGCATTGAACCACCCTTCCATAAGGGCTGCAAAGCGCTCGATGGCAAGATAAACAGGATTGTCGGCGCGCAGCGGCTTGAGCTGCTCGATCAGCAATGCGCACAGGATGGAAAGAAACGTCATCTACCGGCCTCAGGATTGACTTTATTTGTACGATAGCGCAGCGCCATACGCGAATCAAACGCAGCGAGAACCGGCATCTTCGAAACGTGGCCTTCCGGTCACGCTCGCAACAGATGGAACAGGTTGCGCAGCATGCCGGCGGTCGCGCCCCAGATGAAGAAATGCTGGTAAGGCATTGCATAAAAGGTACGACGTCCCAGGCCGTCGGGGAGATCGACGGAGCGCAACTGGTGATGCATGCCGTTCATCAGGAACGAGAGCGGCACCTCGAATATCTCGGCAACTTCGAACGGATCGGCACGCAACTCGAACGGCGGCTCGACCAGCGCCACCACCGGCGTGATCCGGAATCCCGTGCCGGTGAAATAATCGGGCAAGGTGCCCAGCACTTCGATATGGCGGCGATGCAGGCCGACCTCTTCCTCGGTTTCGCGCAGCGCGGTGTCGATCGATCCGTTGTCTTCGGGATCGACGCGACCGCCGGGCAGGCTGACCTGGCCGGCGTGATCGTTCAGGTGGGCGGTACGTTGAGTCAGCAGCAGGGTAAGACCGGGGTCGCGCACGACGATCGGTATCAGTACCGCGGCCGGCACCGCCACCGCGCCATTTTGCCGCAACAATTGCTCCCTGAAGATTTCCGGCGTCCATGCCGGCGGTTTGGCGAAGTGCGATCGCAACCCCTCCGGAGTCAGCCGTTCGGCCGGCACTGCG
The DNA here is from genome assembly GCA_966211575.1 of uncultured Noviherbaspirillum sp. Lineage (GTDB taxonomy): Bacteria > Pseudomonadota > Gammaproteobacteria > Burkholderiales > Burkholderiaceae_D > Noviherbaspirillum. The sequence goes on along the minus strand of CBIHOK010000104.1, from coordinate 6,251 downwards.
GGTTCGCCGGCCAAAGAATCAACGGGCACCAGTTCGGGATCAACAATCGGTTTGGACAAGTCGGATTCCTGGCGGGCATGGCACAGCCGCGAACTGAGAGCGCGGCAGGATGCGGTGGCAAATCATGTTTCGGATAACGGCAATTCTAGAGCAGTTTCGGCCTGCCGGTACGGAGGCAATGCATGAGGGCAGCTTCGCCCCCTCATATGCGCTGCTGTACGGCAAAGTGGCTCTGGGCAAAAGGGCCGGATAAGTCGATCCGGCAAAACAAAAGGGCGTCCACCGGACGCCCTTTCCATGCTGCAGCGGTTGCCGATTACTCTGCGGCCGGGGCGGCGGCGCGGCGCGCCGGCAGCTTTTCCTTGATGCGCGCGGACTTGCCCGAACGCTCGCGCAGGTAGTACAGCTTGGCGCGACGGACATCGCCGCGGCGCTTCACTTCGATCGAGGCGATCAACGGCGAATACAGCTGGAAGGTACGCTCGACGCCTTCGCCGGAAGAAATCTTGCGGACGATGAAGTTCGAATTCAGGCCGCGATTGCGACGCGAAATCACGACGCCTTCATACGCCTGCGCACGCTTGCGGGTGCCTTCGACGACGTTCACGTTCACCACCACGGTATCGCCCGGCGCGAAGTCGGGGATATTCTTGCCCAGGCGAGCGATTTCTTCCTGCTCAAGTTGTTGGATCAAGTCCATTTTTCTACTCCAGATGCCATCTTGCCGGCGCCTAGTTGCCCGGCAGAGGATGGGGTTGCACACAAGGGGCGAAGCGCCCCGTCGATTACCAACTGCTTACTGCAAACTGCTCAAAAACTTTTCATCCGCGCGCGACAGCAATCCCGCTTCGCGCGCCCGCTCGATCAGGTCGGGCCGCTTGGTCGCGGTTGCCAGCAAGGCCTGCTCGCGCCGCCATTTTTCGATGTCGGCATGGTGGCCGCTCATCAGCACCGGCGGCACCGGCATGCCTTCATGGACTTCCGGCCGCGTATAGTGCGGGCAATCCAGCAAGCCGTTGACGAAACTGTCCGCGACCGCCGAACCCTCGTCGTTCAGCACGCCCGGCAACTGCCGGATCACCGCATCCATCAATGCCATCGCCGGCAGTTCGCCGCCGGACAGCACGAAATCGCCCAGGCTGATTTCCTCGTCCACGCAGCGGTCCAGCAAACGCTGGTCTACCGCCTCGTAGCGGCCGCACAGCAAGACCATGCCCTGTTCGGCCGTCATCTCCATCACCCGCCGGTGCGTCAGTGGCCGCCCCTGCGGCGACAGGTAGATCACGCGCGGCCGCGCCAATCCCAGCTCCGCCTGCCGCTTGCGCGCCGCATCGAGCGCCGCTTCCAGCGGCTTTGCCAGCATCACCATCCCGGGCCCGCCGCCATAGGGGCGGTCGTCTATGGTCCGGTAATTGTCGCTGGTGAAATCGCGCGGATTCCACAACGCCAAACCGCATTTGTGCTGCTCGAACGCGCGCCGCGTGATGCCCGACTGCGTCAGCGCGGCAAACATTTCGGGGAAGAGCGTGACGACATCAAATTGCATCGCGGCTCTCCTCCGTATTCTCGTCTGCACTGCACTCGTCTGCACTGCGGGAATTAATAATCCAATCCCCAATCCACCGTGATCCTGCGTTCCTGCAGATCGACCGTCCACACGAATTTCTCGACGAACGGGATCAGCAATTCCTTCTGCTTGTCCGCATCCGCGGCCGGCACCGACACTCGCAGGATGGGATGGGCACCGTTATCCATCAGGTCGGCGACCGTTCCCAGCGCTTCGCCCTCGAGGTTTTCGACCGCGAGGCCGATCAGGTCGACCCAGTAGAATTCGCCGTCCGCCAGTGGCGGAAAATGGCTGCGGCGGATCTGTACCGTCGCACCCCTCAGGGCCTCGGCCGCGTTGCGGTCGACAATCCCCATCAACTGGGCCACCACGTCATCGCCCTGCATGCGGGCGTTCAGCATCTCGGCGTCATGCATGCCCGGCTTGTCCAGCCACCAGGTCTTTGCCTGCAGCAACGCATCGGCGTCGGCCGAATACGGCCGCACCCTGATCCATCCCTGTATGCCGTAGGCACCCGTTATGTGACCTACCAGCACCAGATCGTCGGGAACAACCACGCCGGAATGAAGGTTGGCGGGCAAATTCAACTACGATCGAAACGGCCGGAAAACAACTCAGGCGGCGGCTTTCTGGCCGGCCTGTTTCACCAGGCGCTCGACGGTCGGCGACAGTTGCGCGCCCACGCCTTGCCAATGGGTCAGGCGATCCTGGGCAATACGGAAGCTTTCGTCCTTGCCTGCCGCGACCGGATTGTAAAAGCCGAGGCGCTCGATGAAGCGGCCGTCACGGCGGTTACGGGAATCGGTGGCAACGATGTTGAAGAACGGGCGCTTCTTGGCGCCGGCACGGGATAAGCGAATAACGACCATAATGTATTTCCAAAAAGTGTTCGAACACGGAAAAAGCCCGCAATTATAGCCGAATTCGGGTTTATCGACAACTAACGGCTTTGCTCAAAATCCAGGGAAGAGTCCCGGCAGCGACCAGATGCCGATTCCCGCTGCCCGGTCCTTGTCCGCCAAAGGGCAAGAATTTGACCAAACATCAACAAACCGATTTCCGAACCCGCCATGAATTTGGCAGGGGGACGCGGAGCGCTGCGTACCCCGCTCCCCTTAAGCGAACATCAAGCCGCGACGCGCGGACGTTCGACCGGCGGCGATCCCTCCCTGAACAATTGCTTCAGTTGCTGGCGGAACTCCTGCGTATCCTGATGGCCGTGCACAGCAACGGCGTGCTGCACTGCGGCCTCCAGTAACTCCTTGTCGTCGTCGGCGGCAATTGCGACCGAGCAGTTGGTGTCGCTGGGGAATTCACGACAATCGATGTATTTGCGGCTCATGGTGCCCTCCTTCATGGCTGGAATGGCAGCCAGCCGGTAGGGAAAAAAGCCTGGAGGCGCGTGGAAAAATGGCCCCCCCAATTGCCGAATCGGCGCTGCCGCTTATGGTTATAGCGCCTCTCCTGCCCGCTGCAAGGATATCGATCAGAGAATTCAGAATTGCTCTTCGGCGAGCGCCATCACGCCGGCGCTGCCGTCCACGATGGCCGACCTGTACGCTCCCGCCTGCGACAGCAGGTGATCGGCAAAGAAGCGCGCAGTACCGATCTTGGCCCGATAGAAACTCGCATCGCCATCACCGCTCGCCAGCTTGCGCTGTGCCGCCAATGCAGCCCGCGCCATCTGCCAGCCACCCAGCACGATGCCGGCCAGCTTCAGATAGGGAACGCTGCCGGCGAATACGCCCTTGATGTCGGCCTTCATGTTTGCCACCATGAAATCGACAACCTGTTCCAGCGCGTCGAGACCGAGGCCGAGCTGGCGGCGGATTGCCGCCAGCTCGGCGCTGTCGCCGGCGCCCAATTCGTCCTCGGTCTGGCGCGCCTGCGCAATGATGGCCTTCGCGGTCGCGCCGCCGTCGCGCACCGTCTTGCGCCCGACCAGGTCGTTCGCCTGGATCGCGGTGGTGCCTTCGTAGATCGGCAAAATGCGCGCATCGCGGTAATGCTGGGCCGCCCCGGTTTCTTCGATGAAGCCCATGCCGCCATGCACCTGCACACCGTTCGATGCGACGTCGATCGACATCTCGGTCGACCAGCCCTTGACGATCGGCACCATGTATTCATAGAACGCCTGGTTCGTCTTGCGCACTCCGGCATCCGGGTGATGATGGGCAGCATCGAAGGCCGCAGCCGTCACATACGCCAGCGCCCGCGCCGCCTCGGTCTGCGCGCGCATCGACATCAGCATGCGGCGCACGTCGGGATGATGGATGATCGGCACCGGACCGCTGGAGCCGGCCAGGTCGCGCGACTGCACCCGCTCGCGCGCATACGCGACCGCCTTCTGGTACGCGCGCTCGGCAATGCCGACGCCCTGCATGCCGACCGCGAAGCGGGCTGCGTTCATCATGATGAACATGTATTCGAGGCCGCGGTTTTCCTCGCCGACCAGGGTACCGAGCGCGCCACCATGATCGCCGAACTGCAATACCGCGGTCGGGCTGGCCTTGATGCCGAGCTTGTGTTCGATCGACACGCAGTGCACGTCATTGCGTTCGCCAAGCGAGCCGTCCGCCTTGACCAGGAACTTGGGCACGATGAACAGCGAGATGCCCTTGACGCCTTCGGGGGCATCCGGGGTACGGGCCAGCACCAGGTGCACGATGTTTTCCGCCATGTCGTGCTCACCGTAGGTGATGAAGATCTTGGTGCCGAACAGTTTGTAGCTGCCGTCGCCCTGCGGCACGGCGCGGGTGCGCACCAGTGCCAGGTCGGAGCCGGCCTGCGGCTCGGTCAGGTTCATCGTGCCGGTCCACTTGCCGGAAATCAGGTTGGCCAGGTAGATATTCTTTTGTTCGTCCGTTCCCGCGGTCATCAACGCCTCGATCGCGCCATCGGTGAGCAGCGGGCACAGCGCGAACGACAGGTTGGCCGAATTGAGCATTTCGATGCAGGGAGTAGCGACCAGCTTCGGCAAGCCCTGGCCGCCGAATTCGACCGGATGCTGCACGCCTTGCCAGCCAGCTTCGCCGAACGCGCGGAACGCTTCCTTGAAACCCTTGGCGGTGGTCACCTTGCCGTCCTGCCAGGAGCTGGGTTCCCTGTCGCCGGGGACATTGAGCGGCGCCACCACTTCGCTGCAGAACTTCGCATTCTCTTCCAGCACCGCTTCCACGGTTTCCGGGCTGGCATCCTCGCAGCCGGGCAAGGCATTGACCTCGGCCAGGCCGGCCAGTTCGTTGAGGACGAACAGCATGTCTTTCAGCGGGGCGACGTAACTCATTTGATGCTCCATAAAAAGAGGCAGGGATTGCAGGATTGCCGATGTGCAGCCGCCACATGACGACCGGTTTCACGACCAATCCGGCAAGTCCTGCCTTGTCGATTGCTTGTTGCGGAACCGGCGTGAAGCCGATTCCCCTTCGGCACGTCAGCCGAGCTCGTTGACCAGTTGCGGCACGATCTCGAACAGGTCGCCGACGATGCCGTAATCGGCCACCGAGAAGATCGGCGCTTCCGCATCCTTGTTGATCGCCACGATCGTCTTCGAATCCTTCATGCCCGCCAGGTGCTGGATCGCGCCGGAAATGCCCACCGCGATGTACAGCTGCGGCGCGACGATCTTGCCGGTCTGCCCGACCTGCCAGTCGTTCGGCACGAATCCGGCATCGACGGCCGCCCGCGAGGCGCCCATCGCCGCGCCCAGCTTGTCGGCCAGCGGCTCCAGGATCTTGAAGTTTTCGCCCGAACCCATTCCGCGTCCGCCCGACACGATCACCTTGGCCGCCGTCAGTTCCGGCCGGTCCGATTTCGCCACTTCGCGCGACACGAACGCCGACTTGCCCGAATCGCCTACCGGCGTGACGCTTTCCACCGCGGCACTGCCGCCGGCGCCGGCCGCATCGAAACCGGTGGTGCGCACCGTGATCACCTTGACCGGGTCGCTCGACTGCACGGTGGCGATCGCATTGCCCGCATAGATCGGCCGTTCGAAGGTGTCGGGCGCGTCGACCTTGGTGATTTCCGAGATCTGCGCCACATCGAGTTTGGCAGCGACGCGCGGCAGGATGTTCTTGCCGTACGCGGTGGCCGGAGCCAGGATATGCGAATAGCTCGAGGCCAGCGCCAGCGCCTGCTCGGCCACGTTCTCGGCCAGGCCTTCGGCGAATTGCGGCGCGTCGGCGACCAGCACCTTGGCAACGCCGGCCACCTTGGCGGCCGCTTCGGCGGCGCCGCCGCACTGGGCGCCGGCGATCAGGATATGGACTTCGCCGCCGCACTGGGCGGCAGCGGTAACGGTGTGAAGGGTGCTTGCCTTGAGCGAAGCGTTGTCGTGTTCGGCAATGACGAGTGCGGTCATGATGGGTTCCTGTTCAGTATTCTGTTCGAGGCTGCGTTTGCTGTCGGCTCCCTCCCCCTTGCAGGGGGAGGGTTGGGGTGGGGGTAGTGTGCCTGCACATGGGCAAGCGGCGATTGAACGTCCCGGCCCCCAACCCCACCAAACCACCACGGGGGGGGGCGCGGCAAGCGGCGCCGCCAAAGGAGTCGCGATGATTCAGTGGTTCGAGACGGCGCTGGTACTCGCCACACTGCTGACCGGCGTGGTCTGGCTGGCGTTCCGCGCGGACACCGTGACGCGCCGCCTGCACGCCCAGGAGGAGCCGGCCCTGCGCGCCGTCAC
>CBIHOK010000103.1:0-13705 GCA_966211575.1 uncultured Noviherbaspirillum sp. | reverse complement strand
TAATCATGGTGTCCCTGATCATTATCTTCCCCGGCATGGTTTCGATCGCGCAGAAGACCGACATGAAGGAGCAAATCCGGCTGAAGGTCGAGAGCCCGATGATGGACCAGGGCTACGGCGGAGGCGCTCCGCAGCTGAACTTCTCGACTGACGGCAAGTAAGACACTTCCCTCTCTGTTTGACCGGCCCGCAGCGAAGCATCGCTGCGGGTTTTTTATTGGTCAATCCACCGCAGCAAGCGTCGCTCTCCACCGGCTACCCGTATCGTTCTCCATACTCCGGCCCCGTGGCCGAAGCGTACCGCCACCCTTCGAGACCGGTAAGTCCACCCCATTCGCCCTCTCCCGCAGGCCGAGCACACTCAAAAAAAAAAACCGCGGCGCATGTGGGCCGCGGTTTTTTACGCCTGCCGAAGCTTTACTTGCGACCGATCATGAAGTTCTGCATCGGCGCTTCCGCCACCGAGTCCCACTGGTTCTGATCCTGACGGAACCGCTTCCACGGTTCGTAGATCTTGCGGAACTTCGGATTCTTTGCTGCTTCTTCCTCGTTCACCTCGTCTGCCGCCTTCGAGCAGGCATCCATGATTTCCTTGCTGAAGCCGCGCAGCTTCACGCCATTGCGCAACAAACGCGCCAGCGCCGCCGGATTCTTCGCATCGTAGGCCGCCTGCATGACGACGTGCGCCTCGTAGGAAGCAGCCTCGATCGCCGCCTGGTATTCCTTGGGCAGCTTTTCCCATTGCTTGATGCCGACGAAGAATGACAGCTGCGCTCCCGGTTCCCACCAGCCCGGCGAGTAATAGTAAGGCGCAACCTTGTAGAAGCCGAGCTTCTCGTCGTCATAGGGGCCGACCCACTCCGCCGCGTCGATCGTTCCCTTTTCGAGCGACGGGTAGACGTCGCCCCCGGCGATCTGCTGCGGAACCGCACCCAGGCGCGCTATCACGCGGCCACCATAGCCGCCGATACGGATCTTGAGACCGTTGATATCCTTGACCGTGTTGATCTCCTTGCGGAACCAGCCGCCCATCTGGGTGCCGGTGTTCCCGCCGAGGAAGTTCATCACGCCGTAATCCTTGAAGAAGTCGCGCATCAGCGCCATGCCGCCGCCCTGGTTCAACCAGGCCGTCTGCTGGCGCGAGGTCAGGCCGAACGGAACCGCGCAGTCGAACGCGAACGTCGGATCCTTGCCGAAATAGTAGTAAGAAGCGGTATGCCCTACTTCAACGGTGCCGGCTTGCACGGCGTCGATCACCTGCAGGGCCGGCACGATTTCCCCACCTGCGAACACGCGGATATTGAATTTGCCGCCAGTCAGTTCCGAGACACGTTTGCTGAACACTTCCGCAGCGCCAAAGATCGTGTCCAGGGCTTTCGGAAAGCTTGAGGCGAGGCGCCAGTTGATCGTGGGTTGCGACTGGGCTAACGCCGGAGCGGCAATTGCGCCTGCTGAGGCGCCCACCGCTGCCTTTTTTAGAAAGGAACGACGTTCCATTGTTTCTCCTTGAGTTGGTATATATAGATACGGCTAATGTCATCCTCACAGCACGCAGGATCACTGCATGCTGTGCCAGATTGTATTGACGCATTTACACCATTGCAACACTGAACGTTATTGCAATGCAACAGGAGAAACGATAGAAGATCGTGAAGTGGAATGTTTCCGCGCTACTGAAAGTCTCGTACAGGAATTGGAAATTATCGGGAAGATGCTTCGACCGGAACGCAAGCCCGTCGAGTGCCGCCGACAGCCTCAGGGCCGGCGGCGGCTCCCAACAGGACCGCGTTTTTAGCGGCGCGTCACCATGAAGTTCTGCATCGGCGCTTCGGCCACCGAGAACCATTGATTCTCATCATTGCGGAAGCGCTTCCACGGTTCGTAGATCTTGCGGAACTTGGCGTTCTTCGATGCTTCCTGCTCCATCGTCTCGACCGCCGATTTGTAGCACGCTTCCATGATCTCTTTCGAGAAGAAGCGCAGCTTCACGCCATTCTTGATCAGACGCGCAAGCGCGGTCGGATTCTTTGCATCGTAGGCCGCCTGCATGACGACGTGCGCTTCATAGGAAGCGGCCTGGATCGCCGCCTGGTATTCCTTGGGCAGCTTTTCCCATTGCTTGATGCCGACGAAGAATGACAGCTGCGCTCCCGGTTCCCACCAGCCCGGCGAGTAATAGTAAGGCGCAACCTTGTAGAAACCGAGTTTCTCGTCGTCATAGGGACCGACCCACTCCGCCGCGTCGATCGTGCCCTTTTCCAGCGCCGGATAGACGTCCGAACCGGCCAATTGCTGCGGTACCAGGCCCAGCGGCTGCATTACCTTGCCGGCGAACGCGCTGATACGCATCTTGAGGCCGTCGATATCCTTGACCGTGTTGATCTCCTTGCGGAACCAGCCGCCCATCTGGGTACCGGTATTGCCGCCGAGGAAGTTGACGATGCCGTAGTCCTTGAAGAACTCGCGCATCAACTTCATGCCGCCCCCCTGGTCGAGCCATGCGGTCTGCTGGCGCGAAGTCAGGCCGAAGGGAACCGCGCAGTCGAACGCGAACGTCGGATCCTTGCCGAAGTAGTAGTAGGACGCGGTATGTCCCATTTCCACGGTGCCGGCCTGCACTGCATCGACGACTTGCAATGCCGGGACGATCTCACCGCCAGCGAACACACGGATGTTGAATTTTCCGCCGGTCAGTTGCGACACCCGCTTGGTAAAGACTTCGGCAGCGCCGAAGATCGTATCGAGCGATTTCGGGAAACTCGACGCCAGGCGCCAGTTGAGTGTAGGTTGCGACTCCGCCAGCGCCGGCGCGGCAATTGCGCCGACCGACGCGCCCACTGCTGCTTTTTTTAGAAAGGAACGACGTTCCATGTTCAGTTGACTCCGCTTGAAAGGATTATGGAATGCAGGCAAGACCGGAAACAGTCTGTTTACAATCCCAGACCGCTGAGCGCACCTCTCGCCATTGCTCCTGGCGAAAGAAAACGCTTACCGGTTGCTTGCTTTACCCAAGTCACTGCTGCTTCCCTGAGCAATTCATTCTACTGTGATTTCAAAATTTTCTCAGGCGTCCCCTAAAAACCGGACAGATGGTCGGCGTGATCGTTTCGTGCAGTCACGAAAATGGACGAAAAAAAACCCGCAGCACAATTGCGCTGCGGGTCTCCTGCAAGCTACCGCCCTGCTTACTTGCGGCCGATCATGAAGTTCTGGATCGGCGCTTCAGCAACCGAGAACCACTGATTCTCGTCGTTGCGGAATCGCTTCCACGGTTCATAGATTGTCTTGAACTTCGGATTCTTCGACGCTTCCTCTTCCATCACGTCCTGCGCCGCCTTCCAGCAGGCTTCCATGATTTCCTTCGAGAAGAAGCGCAGCTTGGTGCCGTTCTTCAGCAAACGCGCCAGCGCTGCCGGATTCTTCGCATCGTACTGGGCCTGCATGACGACGTGCGCTTCGTAGGAAGCGGCTTCGATCGCAGCCTGATACAGCTTCGGCAGTTTTTCCCACTGCTTGATGCCGACGTAGAACGACAATTGGAGGCCCGGTTCCCACCAGCCCGGCGAATAGTAGAACGGCGCAACCTTGTTGAAGCCGAGCTTTTCGTCGTCGTACGGACCGATCCATTCGGCGGCGTCGATCGTACCCTTCTCGAGCGACGGATAGATGTCGCCGCCGGCGATCTGCTGCGGCACCAGTCCCAGGCGCTGCATCACCTTTCCGGCGAAACCGCCGACACGCATCTTCAGACCATCCAGATCCTTCACGGTCTTCACTTCCTTGCGGAACCAGCCGCCCATCTGGGTACCGGTGTTACCGCCCTGGAAATTGACGATGCCGTAGTCCTTGAAGAATGCACGGGTCAGTTCGCGTCCGCCACCCTGATCGAACCAGGCCGTCTGCTGACGCGACGTCAGGCCGAACGGAACCGCGGCGTCCAATGCGAATGTTGCGTCCTTGCCGAAGTAGTAGTAGGACGCGGTATGTCCCATCTCGACGGTGCCGGCCTGGACAGCGTCCATGACCTGCAGGCCGGGAACCAGTTCTCCACCCGCGAATACGCGGATATTGAATTTGCCGCCGGTCAGTTGCGACACGCGCTTGCTGAAAACTTCGGCAGCACCGTAAATGGTGTCGAGCGATTTCGGGAAGCTGGAGGCAAGGCGCCAATTAATGGTAGGCATCGATTCCGCCAGTGCCGGGGCGGCAATTGCGCCTACCGAAGCACCGACTGCAGCCTTCTTGAGAAATGAACGTCGTTCCATACTGTCTCCTAAAGATATGGGGGGCCGCGCGCTAACGCAGCATGTGGCCGTAGCAGGCTTCGCCGATTCTAGGCAACTGAATGCCATACGATCAATATAAAACCGCTGGTCGAGTGCAAGTGCTTAAGTAGTACTACCGAGAATGGAGCAGGAATGCGAAGTCGAGCGGCCGTTTCACCTGGAATTGCGTGGAAGCGGTGAACAGCGAATCGGATTTTCCGGATGAGCCCGACCGACAGCGTAGCCGAACCGGCGTGATTACGTCACGTTTTTTGCCGCCGCTGCGCTTGGCACCGCTCGTCGGCGGCGGGCGCGACCGGGCGCTGCCGGCGGCGCGGATGTCGCCAGCGACGAAGATTGCGCGAACTACTGAAATTCGAACTAGTTTCCGGCCACCGTCATGCTCTCGATCAGGATCGAGCCGGTCTGCTTGGTGCCGCGTATCAGGGTATCGGCGCCGACTGCGGCGATCTGCATGAACATGTCCTTCATGTTGCCGGCAATCGTGATCTCTTCCACCGGATACTGGATCACGCCGTTCTCCACCCAGTAGCCTGATGCGCCGCGCGAGTAGTCGCCGGTCACGTAGTTGACACCCTGTCCCATGAGTTCGGTGACCAGCAGCCCGGTGCCGAGCTTTCTCAGCATCGTGCGGAAATCGTCGTCGGCAGTGGTCAGTGATGACGTCAGCAACAGGTTGTGCGAACCGCCGGAATTACCGGTGGTCTGCATGCCCAGCTTGCGCGCCGAATAGGTCGACAGGAAGTAGCCCTGCACCGTGCCATCCTTCACCACCTCGCGGCGCGAAGTCTTCACGCCCTCCTCGTCGAACGGCGAGGAACCGATCGCGCCGATCACGTGCGGATCCTCCAGTACCTGGATGTGCGGTGCAAACACCTGCTTGCCGAGCGAGTCGAGCAGGAACGACGACTTGCGGTACAGGGCACCGCCGGATACCGCCTGTACGAATGCGCCGAGCAGGCCCGCGGCCAGCGGCGCTTCGAACAGCACCGGGCATTTGCGGGTATCGAGCTGGCGCGCATTGAGCCGCGCCAATGCCCGCTCCGCGGCATAGCGGCCGATGTCTTCCGGCTGCGCCAGCCGCTGCGGATCGCGCGCCGACGAATACCAGTCGTCGCGCTGCATCTGCGCGCCCTTGCCGGCGATCGGCGCCACCGAAATGGTATGCCGCGAATACGGATAGCCGCCGATGAAGCCGCGCGTGTTGGCAGCGACGAAATGCGACTGCTGCGCATAGACGCCGGCGCCTTCGCTGTTGGTGATGCGCTTGTCGACCGCGAATGCGGCCGCTTCGCCGCGCTGTGCCAGTTCGACCGCCTGCTCGGTAGTCAGCAGCCACGGATAGCACAGTTGCAGATCGGGCGGATTCAATTCCAGCATCTCTGCTTCCGGCAGGCCGGCACAATCGTCCTCGGCGGTGAAGCGCGCGATGTTGTAGGCGGCCTCTACCGTATCGCGCAGCGATTTCTGCGAAAAGTCGGAAGTGCTGGCATTGCCGCGCCGAACATGTCCTTGTTCGCCCAGGTACACGGTTACGCCGATACCCTTGTCCTTGTTCTGCTCGATGGTTTCGATCTTGCCCTTGCGCACCGTTACCGATAAACCGTTTCCCTCGCTGATCTCGACTGCCGCATCGGAGGCACCCTTTTCCCGGGCAAAACGCAACACGTCTTGCGCGAGCTGCTTCAACTGATCCTGGCTATAGGTAAATACGGGATTGCTCATAAGTATTGTTTTTGAATGCGAAGATGGATCCGGCCGCTGCGGCAATGCCCCGGGAATCGCCGGTAAAACGGTTATCATAGCAGTCGTTCAGAAAACGGCATTGATGCCCACCTATTTCTCCCATTATGGTCAATCCCAATCGCGGCGCGGTCGGATTCAGTTCCAGCGAATTCGAGCAGCAGTACGAGCGCCCCTCAAAATCCCAATTGAAGCGTGAAATGACTGCGCTGCAGGAACTCGGCGAAGAACTGGTCGCGCAACCCAAGGATCGCGTCAAGCGCGTGCCGATGCCGGAGGACGTGCGCGATGCGATCCTCGACTGCCAGAAGATCAAGGACCACGAAGGCCGGCGTCGCCAGATGCAGTTCGTCGGCAAGAAGATGCGCACGCTGGAAGCGGAGGAAGTGGCGGCGATTCGCGCGATGCTCGATAGCTGGAAGGGCGCGTCGAAGGCCGAGACGGCTGCGATGCACGCGCTCGAACGGCGGCGCGAAAAACTGCTGGCGGACGATGCGGCGCTCACCGAATTGAAGCAGCAGTTTCCCGAGGCGGACGTACAGCAATTGCGCACGCTGATCCGCAATGCTCGCAAGGAACAGGCGGAACAGAAGCCGCCGAAGGCGTATCGCGAACTGTTCCAGATCCTCAGGCAGTTGCAGCAGTCCGCAGCCGCAGCATCCACCGAAGACACCGAACAAGACGATGACGCCCAAGACGAATCCTGACGAACTGCGCGTCGGCCTGGTTTCGATTTCCGACCGCGCCTCCAGCGGCGGCTACCAGGACCAGGGAATTCCCGCACTGCGTGACTGGCTGGCCGCGGCGCTCGCCAGTCCGTGGCAGGCCGAAACCCGGCTGATCCCGGATGAACGGCCGCTGATCGAGCAGACCCTGATCGAGCTGGTCGACGTCAGCCGCTGTGATCTTGTATTGACCACCGGCGGCACCGGCCCCGCCCGGCGCGACGTGACGCCGGAAGCGACGCTGGCGGTGGGCTCCCGGGAAATGCCGGGCTTCGGAGAGCAGATGCGGCAAATCAGCTTGCGTTTCGTGCCGACCGCAATCCTGTCGCGCCAGGTCGCGGTGATCCGCGAATGCGCCGATCATGCGGCGCTGATCATGAACCTTCCGGGGCAGCCGAAGTCGATCAGGGAGACGCTGGAAGGTTTGAAAGACGCGGACGGGAAGCCGCTCGTTTCCGGCATTTTTGCCGCAGTCCCGTACTGTATCGACCTGATCGGCGGGCCCTACATCGAAACCCGCGAGGCGGTCTGCAAGGCATTCCGCCCCAAGTCCGCGATCCGGCAGAAATAGGCGGCGCGGACGGCCGCCATCGCACTTGACCAATCGAGACACGAGGACAAACCAGATGACCGTTTCTGCGCTGGAGGCAATCGAGCTTGAAACCGGCCCCAACCCGACTGCGGCCGTGATCTGGCTGCATGGACTGGGCGCCGACGGCAACGATTTCGTGCCGATCGTGCGCGAACTCGATCTGACGGGTTGCCCGGCGATCCGTTTCGTGTTTCCGCATGCGCCCACGATGCCGGTCACGCTCAACGGCGGCTATGTCATGCGTGCCTGGTACGATATTTTCGGGACCGACCTCAGCCATCGCGAAGACGAGGCCGGCCTGCGCAAGTCGCAAACCCAGGTGGAGCAACTGATGGAGCGGGAAAAGTCGCGCGGCATCGCGGCCGAACGCATCGTGCTCGCCGGCTTTTCGCAAGGCTGCGCGATGACGCTGCAGACCGGTCTGCGCTACCCGGAACGGCTGGCCGGCCTGCTATGCCTGTCCGGCTACCTGCCGATCCATGCCAGCGTCGCCGCCGAACGCCATCACGCCAACCACGCGACGCCGATCTTCCTTGCCCATGGACGTGGCGACCCGGTGATTCCGATCGATCGCGCCGAAAAGTCGCGCGACCTGCTGCGTGCGCTCGGCTACTCGGTGGAGTGGCATGAATACCTGATGCCGCATGCGGTCTGCGAAGAGGAAATCGGCGATATCGGCGCCTGGCTGTGCGGCGTGCTGGGCTGAAACGGCGCGCAGCGCCGGACTGCCGGCATCACTTGAAGACGACCGTCTTGTGCCCGTTGAGCAGGATGCGGTGCTCGACGAACCATTTGACCGCACGTGCCAGCACCACGCACTCGACGTCGCGACCGATCGCGGTCAGCGTGTCCGGCCCCATCGAATGGTCGACGCGTTCGACGTCCTGTTCGATGATGGGGCCCTCGTCCAGATCCCCGGTGACGAAATGCGCGGTGGCGCCGATCAGCTTCACTCCGCGTTCGTGCGCCTGGTAATACGGTTTGGCGCCCTTGAAGCTGGGCAGGAAGGAATGGTGGATGTTGATCGCTTTCCCTTCCAGCGCGGTGCACATCTGGGGCGACAGTATCTGCATGTAGCGCGCCAGCACCACCAGGTCGACATCGTTCCCGCGCACGATTTCCAGTACCCGCTCCTCCTGCGCGCGCTTCGCTTCAGGCGACGCGCCGGCAGCCAGCGGCAGATGATGGAAAGGAATGTTGTAGCTGGCGGCAAGCTGGTAAAAATCGGTATGATTCGAGACGATGGCCGGAATCTCCACCGGCAGCAGCCCGCTGCGATAGCGGAACAGCAGGTCGTTCAGGCAATGGCCGATCTTCGACACCATCAGCATCACGCGCGGCTTCTTGCGTGCGTCATGCAGTTGCGCGTGCATTCCGAGTTCGTTCGCAACCGCCGCGAAGTCGGCGCGCAGCGCCGCGTCGCTGATCCTCGGATCCTCGGCCGAAAAATGCACGCGCATGAAAAACAGGCGCGATTGCGCATCGCCGAACTGGGCCGAATCGATGATGTTGCAGCCATGCTCGGCCAGGAAGCCGGATACCCGGTGCACGATGCCGCGATGATCGGGGCAGGATAAGGTAAGTATGTATTCCGGATGCGTCATGCGATTCGTTCGGGAGCGCCCATGGGGCAAACTCCGTTATTGTCGCATGCCGGGCGCAGACCAACAAAAACCCGGGCGCGCAGCGCGCGTCCGGGTCATATGGCGGCAGCAGCCGCCGCTCGGCCCGACTGCGGGTGAACCCTGGCCGGTGCGGTTACTCCAAGCGCCGGCCGCCCGCAGACAGGCGGAAACTCGCGATCAGCCGGCCTTGGCGACCGTCAGACCCTTGGCTGCGCTGCCGGTACCGACCTGGATGTCGCCGGCGAGCTGGCCGCCTTCTTCGATGACCAGTTTGCCGTAGCGAACCTTGCCGGAAACCTTGCCGGTCGAATAGATCACCAGCTTCTGGCGCACCGTCAGGTCGCCGTCGAATTCGCCGTGGATTTCGGCGATGTCGATTTCAGCGGAACCCTTGAACGCGCCGCGCTCGGCGATCTGGATCACGCGCGAATCGATCGTGGCTTCGACCCGGCCTTCGACCACCAGCGTATCGCAATCGGTGATTTCGACGCCCTTGAGCTTGATGTTCGGGCCGACGATCAGCTTGCTGCCGCCTTCGGAGTTGCTCGACACTGCCGGCTCCGACGTCGGCGTGCTGAGCGGTGCCGGATTGGCGGCCGGAGCGGCGGGCTTGCCGAAGCCGCCGGCGCCCGGGGGAACGATGCCGGTCGCGGTGTTGAGGGGAGAGTTTGGCGTATTGGGTTCGCGCTTGCCAAAAAGCGTTTCGGATCGAAGCATGAAATCTCCTGAAAATTAAGCGTGTATAAAAACCAGACTGTTGCGATGGCTCGGCACTCGTGCAGCGTAAAAAAACAGCGAGGCAACTCCGACATGCGGGTCCGCTGCAGGAATGAAAAGCAATGCTCTCCCTTCCCCACCTCTTGAACCGCGGAAATAGCGGTCCCCACTTGGTCAGCGTGCTGCGAGGAAAGTTCCGGGCTTGTCTCCAACTGTTACACTTTCCAAAAATAGTACGACCGTTTCTTTTTCGTGTATATTGATCGACACCGATTCCTGACTGGAGAAGACATGACACCCGCACTGACGAATCAGCAATTCCGGCTGGCGGCGCGCCCGGTGGGCCTGCCCAAGGCAAGCGACTGGAAATTCACCACCGAGCCGGTGCGCGACCCGGGCGAAGGCGAGATCGTGGTCGAGACGCTTTACCTGTCGCTGGATCCGGCGATGCGCGGCTGGATGAACGAAGGAAAATCGTATATCCGCCCGGTGGAAATCGACGAAGTGATGCGGGCCGGCGGCATCGGCAAGGTGGTGGCGTCACGCTCGCCGCGCTTCGCGGTCGGCGAATTCGTATCCGGCGCCACCGGCGTCCAGCGCTATTGGGTGGGCGCAGCCGACGACAAGAGCGCCGCCTTTCACAAGATCGATCCTGCCGCTGCCCCCTTGCCGACCTACCTAAATACGCTCGGCATGCCGGGCATGACCGCCTATTTCGGCCTGCTCGACGTCGGCCAGCCGCAGCCGGGCCAAACGGTAGTCGTGTCCGGCGCAGCCGGCGCGGTCGGGCAGACGGTGGGACAAGTCGCCAGGCTCAAGGGCTGCCGCGCAATCGGGATCGCCGGTGGCAAGGAAAAGTGCGATTTCGTCGTCAACGAGCTGGGCTTCGATGGCTGCATCGACTACAAGAACGGATCGGTGCGCGACGAATTGAAGCGGCACTGCCCGCAAGGAGTGGATGTCTACTTCGACAATGTCGGCGGCGACATCCTCGACATGGTGCTGGCACGGCTCGCGATGAAAGCCCGCATCGTGATCTGCGGTGCGATCTCGCAGTACAACAACACGACGCCGGTCAAGGGTCCGGCCAACTATCTGTCGCTGCTGGTGAACCGGGCGCGGATGGAAGGCATGGTGGTATTCGACTACGCGGACCGCTATCCGGTGGCGGTCGCCGAAATGGCAAAGTGGATCCGGGAAGGCAAGCTGAAAACACGCGAAGACATCATCGAGGGCCTGGAAAAATTCCCCGATGCCTTGCTGATGCTGTTCGAGGGCAGGAACTTCGGCAAGCTGGTGCTCAAGGTCGGAAACCCTGCTTGAGCGCCTCGCGTCGCTGCACTGTCCGGACGCCGGGTCCGGTGCGTTCCTTCAGCGCATCGGCCGGCACTGACGCAGCTCGCATTCGGCCATGAAGGTGGTGCCGTTGTCGCACTGCATGCGGTACACCTCGACCGGTCCCGGCTCGGTGATCAGCCCGGCACCCCGGTTGCTGAGGCAACCGAACCGTTTCCCCAGCCGTTCGACCGTATTCGACGATTCGCCGACGCGGAAGCGGACTTTCTCCACCACCGCGCTCCCCTGCTGATCGCGAACCAGGATGCCCTTGGGTGCCGACGGCTTTTCCTTGGCGGGTGCCGCCGCGGCGGTTGCCGGCATTGCATCGGCGGCGCGTGGGGGCGCCGAAGAACATCCGGCGGCGAGGCCGGCGATGGTCAACGCAAACAGCAATGGCAGTCGCTTCATATGCACTGGGTCCTGTATCGAAAGTCGTCCGGAATGCCGGGGTGCCGCAGACCTCGGGGAAACTGCAGTTTACACTGCCGTCCCCACCCCGGCAAAACCGGCCCTTCCGGCAAGAGATGCAATCGCCTGCCATCCGTGGTGATGGCGTAGTCAAAAAAAAACGCTGCCCGGGATCGGCAGCGTTTTTTTCCGGAAGCGTCCTGCTTAGTTGCGGACCACGCGCTTGTACTCGTTGGTACGCGTGTCGATTTCGATCACGTCGCCCTGGCTGACGAACAGCGGCACCTGGACCGTGTGGCGATGCGCGTCGATCGCATTTTCGATCTGCGCATCCTTCAGCACGTTGCCCGAGGTATTGCCCTTGACTGCCGGTTCCGAATAGACGATTTCGCGCGCGATCGTGATCGGCAGTTCGACCGAAATCGCCTTGCCGTCGTAGAAAACCGCTTCGCATTCCATGCCATCCTTCAGGTAATGCAGCGCATCACCCAGGTTCTCTTCCTCGATTTCGTACTGGTTGTACTCTTCGTCCATGAACACGTACAGCGGGTCGGCGAAGTACGAGAAGGTGACCGGCTTCTTGTCGAGAATCACGACGTCGAACTTGTCGTCGCCGCGGAACACGTTTTCCAGCGGCGCGTTGGTCAGAAGATTCTTCATCTTCCACTTGTAGGTGAAGCCCGTGCGGCTGGAACCGTTGACGTCGGAGCGCAGCACGATGAAGGGCTTGCCGTCAACCATGATGATATTGCCAACACGAATTTCTTTTGCAGGTTTCATAGAGAGTGGTCGTAAAAAACAGGTTGCATGAAAACATCTCTCGCATCATGGCCGTCGGCACTGCCAGCTCGCTCTTGATCGAAAGAGGCTATAGATTAACCGCGCATTATACCTTGTTTTCGTCGGTCAACGACTGCAGGGAGCCGGCGAATTTCAGCAGATTGTCCGCCAGATCGCCGTGCGCCAGCACTTGGCGTCGCCATCCGGGACAACTCGCCGCCAGCTCAGGCAATGCGGTACGGAACGACGACCACAGCGCCGGCCAGTCCGGATCGACCGTCGCCGCGCCGTTCCAGGACAGCGAAAACGTGGTCAGGCGGTCGCGTGCAGCGGTGTTCGCGGCCGCGTAGCGTTGCAGGAAAGCGCGCAGCTTGACGTGATGCAGGTTCTTGTCCTGCGGATAGATGTGCCAGATGAACGGCTTGTCGGCCCACTGCGCGCGGACGAAGGAATCTTCCCCGCGCACGAAATTCAGGTCGCATGCCCATAACAGCCTGTCGTAGTCGGGCTGGGCGACAAAGGGCAGTACACGCACGGTGAGCGCACCACGGGTATGCGCGGTTCCCGGTTTTGCGTCCGCATCGAGAAATGCGCGGACCGCCTCGGTCGCCACGCCTTCCGGCACCAGGCAGGTGAGGGCTTCATTGCCATGCTGCCAGGCGTCGAACAATGCCGCGACCGGCGCATGCGGATAGCAGAACAGGGAAACCTTCAACGACGCCATCTCCGGTGTGGTAACACCGAAGCGGGCAAGAAAAGCCGCCGCCGTCGCCGGATCCGATTGAAAGCGCCGTCGCTGCTCATCCAGCTGCGATTCATGCAACAGGCCACCTGTCTTGTCCGTGAAGCCCGGGAAGAAAAAGTGCTTGATCAATGGCAGGCGTGGATGGGACGAAGGCAAGGTGTGGCAGCCCTCGACCCACTCCTCGGCACTCAAGCCTTCCAGGTTCAGCCATACCGGGCGCGGCTTGCATTCCGCCATCGCGGCGATGTAGCCGGGCGGGAGGTCGCAACCGAAAAACTCGATCACGATGTCGGCGATATCGCGGACCTCGTAACGGCCATCCTGATCGCGCCAGTGACGCACCATCACCCCGGCAACCCCTTGCAGCTCGGCATCAAGAACGACTTCCGGACAAATCCGCCGAAAACTCGCGAGATCGTCGACCCACAGGGTGACGGCAATCCGGTGCTCATGCTGCAATTGCCGGGCGAGACGCCAGCAGATGCCGATATCGCCGTAGTTGTCGACGACCTTGCAGAACAGCGCGAGCGATGTTGGCTGGTGTTTTTCGACGGTCATGTTTGCTGATTGGCGGCAGCGGCGGGACAGGTTCGTATTCTTGCACGAAGCAGCACCAACGCCGAAGAAAGGCGGCATAGGCCGTTCCCGACGGGAAAAAGAAAAACGCCACGCAAGTGCGTGGCGTTTTTGTTTGGCGTCCCCACGGGGATTCGAACCCCGGTACTCACCGTGAAAGGGTGATGTCC
>CBIHOK010000102.1:0-13805 GCA_966211575.1 uncultured Noviherbaspirillum sp. | reverse complement strand
ATGTTTCCCGCACTATCTATCGCAATCCCCGAGATCTGCGAAAAGCGGGCATCGCTTCTGCCTGCATCGACATAACCGCTCTCGCCCGGCATGCCGGCGAAGGTAGTCACGTTACCCTGCCCATCGATCTTGCGTACCACGTTGTTGAAACGGTCCGCAACGTAAGTGTTGCCCTGCGCATCGCGCGCGATACCGGACGGCGTGTCGAAGCGCGCGGCGGTTCCTGGGCCGTCTGCCATGCCGGGGCCGAAGTCGTTGCCGGCAACAAGGTAGATGCCGGCCGCCACTGTTGGCGCTGTGGGTGCCGTTGTGGTGTCGGCAGTGGACGCCGGCGCGCTCGGCGTCGCCGTGATCGCACCGGCGGTGCCGGCGCTGCTGCCCTGGTTGTCGACCAGGACAATCACGAGATTGGCACTCACGCTGCCGCTGGTGGCGGAAATGGTGACGATGTTGTTGGCGATCGCGGTGCCCGCTGCCGGCGGAATGTATTCGACCTGGGTGCCGACGGTCTGGCTCAAGCTGCCCGGACTGTCGGGCGACAGCGTCCACTCCACCTTGATGCCCGTCGCGCTCTGGATGGAGGCGCTGAGCGTGACAGGCGCACCGCCGGTCGCGACCTGTTCCCGATCCGCGGTGATGCTGAAGGTGGCGGTAGTGTCGGAGCCGCTCCCGTTGCCCGAGCCGCCGTCTCCGGTGAAAGTGACGCTGCTGCCGTCGCCGCCGCCTCCGCAAGCGGCCAGTGTCGCCAGCAGCACCAGCGTCATCAACCGGACCATCCAGCAACGGGCCCGGGGAGCCGGGGAAAACGGAAAACAGCGGGAAGCGATATGCATCTTTTTCTCCTGCGGGTATGCGGCAACGGCAAGGCAAAGCGCCACGGCCATCCTCAAGTTGCCGTTCATGACAGACCGCTTGCGCATCGATTCCTTCTGGCTCAAACCGCTTTCGATGAGGAAAATCAAGTGCCTTGCCGACAGGAATGTGGCGCTCGGACAAGATCGGGATTTTTCGGGGAGGCGCCCTGTCTACTCCCACCCGAACGCTCCTTTCCTTTCACGACAATCCAGCGAGGTGAACCATGGCCGACATGCACGAACGAAACCGACACACGCAAGCGCCGCAGCCCCAGGACGAGGCAATCAAAAAGCAGGCAAACGCGAAAACCGAAGCCGAAGCAAAGTCCATCGATGGCCAGGCCGGGCGCTCCGGCGACAGCAGCCACAACGCGAAGAGCCACCGCAAGGCCGGCTCGCATGAAGGCGCCGGCGGCGGCAAGAAGCAGGAACGGCATCACTGATACAGTGCTGTACGCGGTAATGGCATGCCGCCTGCGAGCGCGCACGCACACGTGCGCGCGCCAATTCTCGATCGGATTATTCGCAGCCAAGAAACGCATCGTTCCAGCTTTCGGGCTATTTCCCGAAGACGCGAATCCTTACAATCGTTCCAACTGTCAGGCAGGAAATGCAGCGGCATGCGTCGCGCCGCGCGCCTTTCGCCCGCGCCTGCATGTTCGAGAGGATTCAATGGCTATCAGTGCGTCAAAAATTGCAGTCGGCAGCGCTGTCCGGTATGAGCGTATCGGACGCGACTTGCGCAGGCGCTGCCGCCGCATCCTCGAATCGCCTCCCTGACGCCCGTTACGCCGCTGCACACGCAGCGGATTTCCTGCATCCGCAATAGCTGATCGACCGGCAGTTCGCTTGTCTGCTGCCGGGTCGGCGCACGCCTGCGTTTCGTCATTCGGGCTTTCCCGCTCGTGGCGCGACGCTGGCCGCGCTCGCCCTCCACCTCCGCCACCCCGGAACCACTGACGACTCGAAAATGGCAACCAAGGAACAGATCGCCCATATCCGCAACGCACGCGCCGGCAAGACTTCGTCTCAACTGATACTCGGAAAATATTACCTGTTCGGCGGCGCCGGCCTGGCGCGAAACCCGACCAGCGCGCTGTACTGGCTGCATCGCGCCGCGCTGCGTCATTCGGAAGAAGCATGGCGCCTGATCGGCGAACACATCCCGTTCGATACTGCGGTCGCGGCGCCCGATCCGGAGCAGCTATGCGCGTGGTACGAACGCGCCAGCGAAGTCGGCATTGCGCATGCGGGGCTGGTGTGGGTCAAGCTGCTGCTGGCGAATCCGGCGTACCCGGCCGGCCAACCGTTGCCGCGAAAGGCGATGGCGGCGCTGGAGCAGGCAGCCAGCACCGGTGTGGTCGAAGCGCAGTGGCTGCTGGCGCAGCAACTGAAAAAGGCGGCCACCGCACGCACGCCGCCCGGGACGCCGCCCTTATTGCAGGACGCGCTGGAATGGGCCACGCGCGCGGCCGCCAACGGCGTGCGGCAGGCGCAACGGGCATTGGCCGAGCGCGCGTGGGAAGCCGGCGATGCAGACGCATTTCTGCAATGGTCGGCGCCGCTGGTCGCAGCACTGGCAAACGATGGCGCAGGCCGGGCCGGTGTTCGCCCCGCGCTGAGCGAGCAGGACATCACGCTGCTGAGCCGTCACGCGCAAGCGCTGTTTGACGCGCGCCGCCATCACGCCGGGGAAATCGAACGCTATTGGGAACTGGCGGCGCAAGCCGGCGACCGGCACGCGCGCTTCGCGCTCGGTCTCTGGTACGCCAACATGGACGAAGACGGCGAACGCCTGCCCTGGCTGGCACGCAACGGCCATTACCGGAAAGCGATCCAGTGGTTGACGCTGGCCGGCGAGCAGGGCCTGGCGAAAGCGTGGTACGCGCTATACCGGATATACATGCGGCCGAACACCGGCCTGACCGAGCATAGCGTGGCCGATGCCGAACGTTGCCTGGAGCGGGCGGCAGAACGCGGGCACGCGGCAGCGCAGCTGGAGCTCGGCAAGCGTTGCTGGCGCAACCGCCGCGCCAAGGCGGACAACGATGTGCGCGCCGCCTATTGGCTGCAGCGCGCGGCTGCCCAGGCCGACGGCGAGGCGGCGGCGTTGCTGCCCTCGATAGCGGCACGCGCGACACCGGCGGCGTGGGCAGTCGCGGCGCTCGCGCACTGCAGCCGCGAAGTCGCCAACACGTATCCGTTCCTGGCAGCACGCATCCGGCTGGCCGCGGTGTTCGGCCTTTCGTTGCCGGAAGCCCTGCTGCTCGACCTGAACGCAGCCGACCGCGGCCATTGCCTGGTCGTCGACATCGGCAGCATGCATGCGCGCAGCAAGCGGCGCCTGGTGCTGATCGAAAGCGGCGAACAGCGGCTTGAGCTGACGCGGCTCGCGCGCCGGTTTGCGCAAGTCGATTGCGGAGCGCATGGGCCGGAAGGAAATTACCGGCAGCGCCAGTACCTGTTCAGGAAACTGTTCCCGGATGCAGGCCCGGCACGCAAGGCGATGCGTAAAGGCACGGCCATGGCGGCTTGCGAACTTCTCGCTTTGAGTGTGACCAAAACGCAACGCGGGACCGCCGATTGCCATTCGCATTAAAGTCATCGCGCCGCAAAACGCCAATCCGGCCGCTCGCCCTCGCATTGAAATTAATGTAG
Organism: uncultured Noviherbaspirillum sp.; assembly: GCA_966211575.1. Taxonomy (GTDB): domain Bacteria; phylum Pseudomonadota; class Gammaproteobacteria; order Burkholderiales; family Burkholderiaceae_D; genus Noviherbaspirillum. The sequence continues at coordinate 10,293 of CBIHOK010000102.1, read as the reverse complement.
ACCCGTCAGCCGCAAACAGATGACTGGCAGAACTTACCAAAGGATATGAAGATGAAAAAATCGCTAATCGCCCTCGCCATCCTGGGCAGCTTCGCAGGCATTGCATCCGCACAGACCAACGTCACCGTGTACGGCGTGGCCGACGCCGGCATCGCCTATACCAACAACGGCGATCCCGCCGGGCACGTGTTGAGCGAGAACAGCGGCATGCAATCGGGCAGCCGCCTCGGCTTCAAAGGCGTGGAAGATCTGGGCGGCGGCTTGTCCGCCAGCTTCGTGCTGGAAAACGGCTTCAACATCGACGACGGCTCGATCGGCAACGGCGGCCGCCTGTTCGGCCGCCAGGCATGGGTCGGCCTGAATGGCGCATTCGGCAGCGTCAAGCTGGGCCGCCAGGAAACCGTGCTGTACAAGGCCTTGCTGAAAGTCGATCCGTTCCAGATCAACCTGGCCGGCAACGCGCAGAAGGTATTCGGTTACGGCGTCTATGGAGCCGATCCGCTGAGCCGCACCGACAATACGATCAGCTACGCGTCGCCGGACGTCAACGGCTTCTCGGGCGCGCTCACCTACAGCCTGGGCGAGCAGCCGGGCGACAACTCGGCCAAGCGCAGCATCGGCGCCGGCGCAACGTATGCGAACGGCCCCGTCAATGTGCAATTCGCCTACCAGAAGTCGAACACCGCCGCGCTGACCACGCAAGCCACGACCACCCTGGGCCAGGCCAATGCCGACGTGAAGACCGCGTTCATCGGCGGCACCTATGACTTCGGCGTCGCCAAGGCGCATCTCGCCTATGCCGATACCCGCTTCGACCTGACCGGCCGCAGCATCAAGGATAGCGACTGGCTGGTGGGCGTGTCGGCTCCGGTGGGCGCGAACGGCACCGTGCTGGCATCGTATATCCGCAACGACATCAAGGATCTGAACCAGGCAAAATCGGATCAGTACGCGGTGGGCTATACCTACGCGCTGTCCAAGCGTACCGATATCTACACCTCGTACTCGTACCTGAAGAACGACGACGGCGCGATCCTGAACGCGTACAGCGGCGCGACCGGCGGCGAAAGCGTGCGCCTGTACAACGTGGGCGTGCGTCACCTGTTCTAAGCCGTTTGAACGGGCGCCCGGCTTGACCGGGCCGAGAGCAAAAACGCCACCGATTTTTTCCGGTGGCGTTTTTTTATTCCTGCACGAGCCGAGAGCGAGCTCAGGCAGCGAACAACGATGCGCCCGGATCCTGCAGGCGCACGTGTTCAAACAGGAAATCCATGAACGCGCGCGCCTTGAAGGTCAGGAAGCGGCGGTTCGGATATACCACCATCAGATCGCGGTCGGGCAGCTCGAATTCCGGCAGCACGCGTACCAGGCGGCCGCTCTCGATATCGTCGCGGGCGATGAACGAGGAAAACATGCTGATGCCCAGGTGTGCCAGCGCGCACTGGTGGGCGAAGGCGGCGGTATTGCAGAAGATGGTCGGTTTCAGGTCGACCCGTTGCAGCGCGCCGGAAGAGTCGGACAATTCCCAGGCGTAGCTGATTTGCTGCGAGCCGGTCAGCACCACCGTCTCGTGGCGCGCCAGGTCGGCTGGCGACTCCAGCGCCGGCGCGCGCGCCAGGTACTCCGGGCTGGCGCACAGGATCATCCTGGTCGGCGCCAGGCCGCGCGCCACCATGTCCTGTTCGACATTGCCGGCATAGGTGACGGCCAGGTCGCGGCCGCGCGCGATCAGGTCGATCGGCTGGTCGGCCAGGATCGCGTCGACCAGGATATCCGGATATTTCTCGCGAAAGCGCATCAGCACCTGCGGCAGTATATGCAGGCCGAAGTTGGCGGTGACCGCCAGCTTGAGGGTGCCGGACAGCATCTTGTCGCTGGCCGCCACCAGCGCTTCCGTCTCGTCGATGTCGGCCAGTATGCGCAGGCTGCGCTCCAGGTAAAGCTGGCCGCGCTCGGTCAGCGACAGGCTGCGGGTGCTGCGGTTCAGCAGCCGGGTGCCGAGATGCGTTTCCAGCTCGGCGATATGGCGCGTCACCACCGAAGCCGACATCCGCAAGTCGTTTGCCGCGCCGCTGAAGCTGCCGAGTTCCACCACCTTGGCGAACACCCGCATCGAAGAAATCTTGTCCATTGTTGTTCTCCCTTTGACGACCGGACCCGCTTATCGCGCCGCCGGGTTGGCCTGCGAAGCGTTATCCGCCTGCTGCTCCCAACCGCCTCCCAGCGCCAGGAACAGCGCGACCTGGTCGTCGACCAATTGCGCATCGGAAGCAGCCAGCGCGCTGTCGGCCGCGGCCTGCTGCCGCTGCACGTCGAGCGCCGTGAGGAAGCCGGCACGTCCGTAGCGATAGAGCTTGCCGGCCTGGCTGGCAGCCAGCGTGCTCTGGTCGCGCGCGCGCCGCAACGCGGCATTGCGGTCGAGCTCGCGGGCATAGACGGTCAACGCCGTTTCGGTTTCGCGCAAGGCGTTGAGCACGGTCCCGTCGAAGAGCGCCAGCGCCGCCCGGCTGCCGGCCCGGGCCTGCGCGATTCTCACCCGCGCCGTGCCGGTGGACGGCAGGTTCCAGGAGATCAGCGGCCCCAGGCTCCAGTGAAAGGTATTGGCGGCGCCGAGATCCGCCAGTTCGCCGACACTGCCGGCGTTCAGACCGATGCTGATGCTCGGGTACAGGTCGGCCGTCGCGACGCCGATGCGCGCCACCGCAGCGGCCAGCTTGCGCTCCGCCTGGCGGATGTCGGGCCGGCGCCGCAGCAGTGCGGCACCGTCTCCTACCGGAATCGGCGAAGTTAGGCGCGGCGCGGCATCGCAATGGCCGAGTTGCGCCGGCAATGCATTCGGCGTCTCGCCGGTCAGCACGGCCAATTGATAAAGCGCGCTGCGTTGCTTTGCCTGCAGCGGCGGCAGCGCCGCCTGCAGTTGTTCGAGCTGGGCGCGCGCCCGGCTGAGGTCGAGGTCGGTGCCGCGCCCGGCCTGCACGCGGCGCTCGGTCAGCCGCACGAATTCCTGCTGCAGCTCGACCGAATGCCCGGCAACGGCCAGCTGCCGCCCTGCCGAACAGACGCCGGCATAGGCGCGCGCGGTGCCGGCCGCGACGCTGACGCGAACCGCGTCGTAGGCGGCGCGCGCGGCCTGGGTATCGGCACCGGCCGCTTCGAGCGCACGCCGGATCTTGCCGAACAGGTCGACCTGGTAGGAAACGCCGACTCCGCCGTCATACATCCAGGAATCGGGAAAGGCTTGCGGCAGCCCGAGCGTGGACGCGGCTTCGCGTCCGTACACCGGGCTCGCCTTGACGCTCACCGCCGGCTGCTGCGCCTGCCTTGCTTCACCCAGCAGCGCCTGCGCGCGCTCCAGATTGGCAGCGGCGACGCGCAAATCGGTGTTTGCGCGCAAGGCCCGGTCGACCAGGCGGTCCAGTACCGGGTCATGGTACAGGCGCCACCAATGGGCCGGCAGCGGGTCGCTGCCGAAGGCCCCGGCTGGCGCATCGGCGGTGCCGGCGAACGGCGCGGCGGCGGCCGGCCGCTTGAGCGCGGCCTGCGGCGGCACCCGGTAATCGGGCCCGACCGTTGCGCACGCGGCGAGAACGAGCGGCAGCAGCGCGATCAGTCCGCGCCGGATGACAGGAATACAGGGCATTGCGAAATACCTTACGAAGTTTGCTCCGGGGTGACGTGGATTGCCCGATCAGTCCGATCGGCCCGGCGTTGCGGCTGCGCCGCCAGCACCACGACGGTGGCGGTCAGGGCGGCGATCAGCCGCACGTCCGCGGGCCCGCGCTCGAGCGCGACCCGCACCGGAATGCGCTGCGCCAGCCGCACCCAGTTGAAGGTTGGATTGACGTTGGGCAGCAGGTTGCTGCCGGTGGCACGGTCGCGATCGGCGATCCCTTCGGCAAAGCTTTCCACGTGCCCCGACAGTGGCTCGGCTTGTCCCATCAAGCGCACCCGGACCGGATCGCCGACCCGGATCCGCGCCAGCTTGGTTTCCTCGAAGTAGCCTTCGACATAGAAGCCGTGGCGGTCGACCAACGCCATCACCGCATGCCCGGCGCTCGCATAGCCGCCGGCCTGCAGGTCGAGGTTGGTGACATAGCCGTCCACCGGCGACAGCACCCGCGTGCGCTCCAGGTTCAGCCTCGCGGTGTCGCGGCCCACCGCCGCCTGTTCCAGCGCCGCGCGAATCTGCTGCACATGGGCCTGCCCCTGCTCGCGCGCTTCCTGCGACACCAGCTTGCCCAGTTCGGCGTTTCGCCTCGCCTCCTTCTGCGCCTGCGCCAGCGCGGTACGCTGCGCGCGTTCCGACGCTTCGGCCTGGCGCAGCGCCAGCCGGTAGCGCGTCGGGTCGATCTCGAACAGGACCTGCCCGGCCCGCACCGGCTGGTTGTCGTGCACGTAAACCCGCACCACCTGGCCGCCGACATCCGGCGCCACCTGCACGATATTGGTCCGCACGCGTCCGTCGCGGGTCCATGGCTCGACTTCATAGTGCCGCCACAACTGCGCGCCGGCGACGATGGCGGCAGCGACGAACAGCAGGGTCAATGCGACCCGCCCGAGCGTCTTGATCGAAAGCTTCACGTTCATTTCACCTTATCCAATTCGAAGACAATGCACTGGCGCCGCCCAGCACGATGACGAACAGCGCGACATCGAACAGCGCCGGATGCCAGAGCAGCCGGTAAAAGCCGAGACGGGCCAGCAGGTGCGCGAGCACGCGGGAAGCGAGCAGAGACAGCGCGGCCAGCACCAGCAGCCAGGGAAAATAGATGCCGTAGAAACTGATTTCGCCGATCATCGGGCGGCCTCCGTGTTCAATCCGGGATGGCCGTGCGCGTCATAGGGCGCCGCCTGCGGGAACAGGTTGCGGCGAATCCCGACCAGCGCGCCCACCGCGACTCGCTCGCCGCGCGCACAGGCGTCGCGCAGGCTGCGGTCGACATCGGCCAGCACCTCCGCCGGGGGAGACGACGGCCGCCGCTGGGCCGCGCGTTCCCGGAAATGCGCGGACAGGCTGCGCATCACTCGGTCCAGGCCCGGGCTCGGCGAGCGGGTGCGGGCGTCCCACCGGATGGCTGCCAGCTGGGTCATGTTCAAGCCGATGCGCAAATCGCCCAGCATGTCCACCGCATTCAGTTCATGCTGCGGCCCAGTCCGCGCAAGCCGCGCGGTAAGCAGGCCGACCCGGTCCACCATGCGCCCGGCTGCCGCCGCAATCGAAGGCGCCCGCGACGTGCTGCCGAGCGCCGCCATTTCCTCCCAGCCGGCCCGCAGCAGCCGCTGCGCGGTCCAGTCGGCGCTGACCGTGCGCAACAGCCGGGTGAACATCGCGGCGGCGGCGATCCCGGCCAGCTGGGCCAGGATGCTGTTGATGAACGACACCAGGTCGGCGGTGCCGGTGTCCTGCATGCTCAGCGCGCCGGCCACGCCGAACAGGAAAGCCATCGCGCTCGGCGCGCTCGCCGGACGCGCCACCAGCACGCCGAGCAGCAGGAAGGTGGGCGCGACGATCAGCGCCAGCATCGCGAAACTGTGCACGGCCGGCAGCAGCACCAGCAGGTACAGTGCGGATACCGGGATCGACAGCACGGTATAGGTCAGGAAACGCATGATGCCCGGCACCGGGTCGTCCTGGCTGGCGAAGAAGCAGCAGAACACTGCCGCCATCATCGCTGCGGCGGCGCCTGCCGGCCAGGCGGCGATGATCCAGAATGCGCAGCATCCGACGATGGCGATCATCGCGGCAAATGCGGACAGCAGGGCCAACCCGCGATCGCGATGCAGCACGCGCGGCGACTGCGCGACTTCCGTCACGGCTGCCGGCGGCAACGCGCCGTGAAACACGGCGTCGATGCGGGCGCGCAGTGCGCGGCACTCTTCCCAGCCGTCGAGCAATGCATGCAGGCGCGCCGCCAGGTTGATCTTCAGTGCATCGTTCCAGCCAGTGCCGGCGCCGATGGCCGGGGTCAGCGCATCGATTTCCCGGCGCAGGCGCGGTGCCTGTTCCGACTCACCCGTCTCACCGGACCAGCGGGCGATATCGTCCAGCAAGCGCTGCCATTCCGGGCCCAATCCCCCGCCTTCCGGCTGGCGCAATGCCTGCAGCCGGTCTTCGATGGCGGACAGCAAGGGCACCACCGCGGACAGCCGATCCTGCAATGCATGGATCGCCTGCGCGGTCCAGCGCAGGTGCGAAGTATCGAACGGAAGATGGGTGGCCATCAGGCGCAGCTCGGTGATGTCGGCCGCCAGCTGGCGGCGATCGCGCGCGCCCTGCCCGGCGCCGCCATGCAGCGCATCGCCGATCCAGTGGCGGGCATCGGTCAGTGCATGATCCAGCCGCGCCAGCAGCGCCGGCGCCAGGCTGCGCGGGAATATCAGGCTATGCACGGCGCTCGCGCACAGGATGCCGAGCGTGATTTCTTCGACCCGCGCCAGGGCGACGTCGAAAATGGCGCCTGGGTGGGTTACCGTCGGAAACCCGATCAGTGCCGCCGTATACCCGGCCAGCATGAATACATAGGAGCGCGGCGTCCGATCCAGCAACGACACATACAGGCAGGCAGCCACCCACAACGCCAGCGCCAGCGACAGCAGCTCCGGTGCATTGGACAGGCGCGGCACCATCAAGGTGGTGGCGGTCGCGCCCAGGAGGGTGCCGCCCACCCGGTACGCCGCCTTCGAACGCACGGCGCCGGAAAACGGATTGGCCACCACGTAGGCGGTCAGCATCGACCAGAACGGCCGCGGCAGGCCGAGGCGCAGCGCAAGATAGAGCGCCAGCAGCGCCGCCAGCAGGCTCTTGCCGGAAAACAGCCATTCCTGCAGGGTAGGAAGGATGGAAAGGGTAGGAAGCCGCATCACGCCTTGCGGCCTCCGAATGCAGTCTCTTCGTAGCTGCTCAGCGCCGCCCCCAGGTTCTGCAGCACGCGCGCCACCGTCCGCACGTCCGCTTCCGGGACGCCGTCGAACAGCCCGCGCCGGAACGCCGCCAGCGCCTTTTCCAGTTTCCCCGCGCATTTGCGGCCGGCCGCGGTCAGCTCCAGGGTCTTGGCGCGGCGGTCGCTGGCATCTTCCTGCCGATCGACCAGGCCGGCTTCGACCAATTGGTCCAGCACCCGCACCAGCGACGATGGTTCCAGCCCGAGCGCTTCCGCCACCGCGCCGGGACGCACGCCGGCGCCCAGCCGGCCGATCATGATCAACGGCCAGGCGGTAGCCTGCGACAGACCGTAGCCGGCCACCACCTTGTCCGCCACCGAACGATAAGCGCGCGAAGTCTGGGCCAATGACATTGTCACCTGCATCAGTAGTTGATCCTGATCTTCCATTCCGGTCTCCGTTTTGCTTTGCATGCATTTAGTTTACATGCGAAATATTAGCATACAAAGGTAACCGCTTCAAACCCCGGCGGCAGGAACGGAAGTGGAGAGCTGATGGATCAGCGGCAAGAAAACGGAAAATCCCGGAAACCTGCGCGGCGCATCCATCTGGCACGAAACCTGCTGCCGTTTTTCCGCGGGAGCCTGCTTCTCCGATACCGATCCATCAACCAGCACGAACGCCCTGCCCATGTACGACATCCGCACGCCTGACATCGATATCGTCGATTCCCTTCCGTTGCTGGCCACGCTGCGACCGGAAAAAATTGCCGTCTTCCGCGCCTTGCAGCTGGGCGACATGCTATGCGCAGTGCCCGCGCTGCGGGCGTTGCGCGCCGCGCTGCCGGACACGCGCGTCACCCTGGTCGGCCTGCCCTGGGCTGCCTGGTTCGCCACCCGCTTCCGGCGCTACGTGGATGACTTCATTCCCTTCCCCGGCCATCCGTCGTTTCCCGAGCAGGCGGTACAGGAATCGCGGCTTCCGGCGTTTTACGATGAGGTGCGGGCGCGTGGATTCGATCTGGCGCTGCAGATGCACGGCAGCGGCGAGACCAGCAATCCGGTAGTACGCGATTTCGGCGCGCGCGCGATGGCCGGCTTCGCCCCTGCCACCGGCGACGGCCTGGACCGGCGCCATTTCCTGCCCTACCCCGGCGACGGCGCCGAACCGCTGCGGCTGTTGCGGCTGGCGGCACACCTGGGTGCCGCGCCGCAGGGAGCGGCCCTGGAGTTCCCGCTGACCGACGCCGACCGCGACGAACTCGCCGCCGCACCGCTCAGCCGGGAGATATCCGGCGGCGGCTACTTCTGCATCCATCCGGGCGCCCGCAACCGGTCCAAGTGCTGGCCGGTCGAACGCTTCGCGGAAGTGGCGGATGCGCTGGCGCGGCGCTATCGCCTGCAGCCGGTACTCACCGGCTCGCCGCAGGAAGCCGATCTGACCGCGGCCGTCGCTGCCCGCATGTGCACCCCGGCGCTCGATACCGCCGGTCCGTTGTCGATCGGGGCGATGGCGGCGCTGATGGATGGCGCGCGGCTGCTGGTGTCGAACGACACCGGGGTATCGCATATCGCCGCCGGTCTGCGGCTGCCGAGCGTGGTGATTTTCAACAATGCCGACATGCAGCGCTGGGCGCCGCTCGACCGTCACCGCCATCGCTGCATCCGCGATCCGGAAGGCGAGCGCGGCAGCCTGGTGCTGGCGCATGCCTGTGATCTGCTTGACACAGACCCGGATAGCGGCGCGAGCCGCCGCTGACGGATTCAGCGCTCCGGGCTACGCCGAGCCTGCTCGTAAAGCTCCAGCGCCAGCGCCAGCACTTGTCCGGTCGGCACGTCATCGACGAAGCTGTCGTCGTGCGGGCAGCGCGTCTGCAGGTTTTCGGCACCGCATACCGGGCAGTGCACCCGGATCGACAGCGCGGCGCGATGCCGGTCCTGCAGCAACGGTCCCGATTCCACCAGGTTGTACAGCCAATAGATGCCGACGCAATGCACACCGAGCGCCAGCGCCAGGTGCAGCGGGCCGCTGTCGTTCGATACCAGCAGCGTGCAGCGCGCGAGCAGGCCGCACAGGCCGGACAAAGAGAGGGCACCGCTGAGGTCTATCGCCGGATGACGCATGCGCTCGATCACCGCGCGCGCCACCGGCGCCTCGGCGGCGGTGGCGTTGACCGCAATCAGCGCGCCGGCCGCCGCCAACCGGTCGGCGACCGCAGCAAAACGCTGCGCGGGCCAGTGCCGGCGCGGATCGCTGGCGGCCGGATGGATCATCACCAGCGGCCGCCGTTCATCCAGGGCCAGCACCTGCTCCGCCTCGCGCCGGTCGCGGTCGGCCAGTTCCAGCTCGCGCCCCAGCCGCAGCTGGTCCGCGCCCAGCAGCGCCGCGACTTCCAGCATCTGCAGGCGCCGGTTCTGCAAACCCGCATAAGCGACCCAGCGGTCGAGCGGCGGCGCGTCCGCCGCTTTCATGCCGGCGCTTACCCGGGCGCCGAAGTCGCGGACAAATGCATTCGAATGGCCGCCGCCGCCATACAGCTGGATCGCGATATCGAGCCGCTCGCGCCGCATTGCTGCGGCAAAATCCCATGCCGCCGAGGGGTCGGCATCGGGCGCGGCGCCGATGCCGGGGCAAGGCGGCAACACCCGCACCTCGTCCACCGGCCCGGGCCGGTCGCGCAGGAAATCGGCGTGCCACTGGCGGCCGATATAGATCAGGCGGGCAGCCGGATACGCGCGCTTGAGCGCGTGCAGCGCCGGCAGCGCGAACACGAAGTCGCCCACCGCGTTGGGGCGCAACACGGCGATGCTGCGCACGCCTTCCACCAGTGCCGGATTCACCTGGCGCGCCTCATGCTCTTGCCTCATGCGCTTTCGCGCTGCGATACCGACAGTACGCGCGGCGCGTCGACGTCGCGCACCTTCACGGTAGTCGGCAATTCCAGGTGATAGGCGCCGGAAGGGATCACGCCGCAACCGCCGAAGCGCTCCATCACGCGCAACTGCGCGAGCACGTCTTCGCCGCAGTGCTGGTCCGGCAATTCGGGCCAGAAGTCGAAGCCACCCACTGCCCGCAGCTTCGCGCTGTCGAACAGCACGCAGCCGCCGATCCACGCTACCCGGTACAGGCGGGTCTCGCCGGCCGGCAAATCGAGCGTGGTTTGCAGATGGTAGAGATTGGCCGCGCTGTGCAAGTGATGGCGCGCCCAGGCCGCGCTGCCGGGGGCCACGCTTTCCGGCGCCACCTTCGTTTCCCAGAATTCGACCGCCTGCTGGTGCGGCCGGATATCGTCGATGAAGCTGAGGCCGTGCAGTGCGCTTCCGACGAAGCCGCATTGCTGCGAACGGATGGTGCCGTACAGGCGCTCGATCAGGTCCGGCTCCAGCACCACGTCGTCGTCCCGGAACAGGC
>CBIHOK010000101.1:0-13972 GCA_966211575.1 uncultured Noviherbaspirillum sp. | reverse complement strand
CGACATCAACAAGTTCAGCAACAACGTGATGGCAAAGCAGGTGTTGCTGACGGTCGCGAACCAGGTATTGCAAATCCCGGCGAACGCGGAACGCGGCGCCGCCGCCATCAAGACCTGGCTGGGCCAAAAGGGCATCGCCGCACCCGAGCTGGTGATCGACAACGGCGCGGGACTGTCGCGGACGGCGCGCATGTCGGCCGCCACCATGGGGAAATTGCTGGTCGCCGCGTTCCGCTCGCCGGCCATGCCGGAGCTGATGGCTTCGTTGCCGCTGGCCGGTTATGACGGCACCATGCGCCGCCGCCTGCAGCAGACGCCGCTGGCCGGGCGGGCGCATATCAAGACCGGCTCGCTGGACGATGTGCGTGCGATTGCCGGCTATCTGCTGGCCGCATCAGGCCGGCGCTATGCAGTGGTGCTGTTCGTGAACCACCGGAACGCCGAGCAGGCGCCGGCCGCGGAAGATGCGTTGCTGGAATGGGTATACCTGCACGGATAAGCGCTTGGAGCCACCCCTTTAAAGGTCATTAAGAGTTCAATTTTTCGAATGTCGAATGAAGATCGATCTCAAACTTTCATTCGTTAGATGTTCTCAACACTGGCAGCGGACGACTCCCTCCTCCTTGCAGGGGGAGGGTTGGGGCGGGGGTAGTGCGCTCGAAAAACAGTTGTCTTTGCTCAGGCGCACTACCCCCATCCCTACCTTCCCCCTGCAAGGGGGAAGGAGCTGTCAACACTGGCTTGAAGTGCCAGCGCACAAGGTCAGAAACGAGCAGAGCGAGCGAAAACATTCTCCCGTGAACGCCCACCTTTAAAGGAGTGGCTCTTATAGCAGGATAGGCTTGTTCGGCAATTGGTTGGCGGCGCCGTTGTCCGGGTAGTGGCGTTCCAGCAGCGCATTCAATTGCGCGATCGCCGCCAGCGCGCTGTCGTGATACCGGCCCTGCGCGAAACCGCTGGTCATGGTGCGGCATACCGCCTGCCAGTCGCTGGCGGCAACCGTCTTGCCGATGCCGCGGTCAGCAACGATTTCCACCTTGCGGTCGGCCAGGTTCACGTAGACCAATACGCCGCAGTTCTCTTCGGTATCCCAGACGCCGTAGCGGGCGAACAGTTCGCGTGCCCGGGCACGGGTGCTGGCACCGTTCCAGACCGCGGCCGCCGGCAGCGATGGTTCGACGATCAGCCGCACCTCGGCGCGGTGCCGGGTTTCGCCCTCGGTGATCGCCTGCTCGATCGCGCGCAGCGTATCCGGCGGAAACGCGCGACGGCCGGCGGCGGACGTGGTGCGCAGGTGCGCGAGCAGGCGCTGCAGGGTCTTCATTACCAGTTCCCCGAGGCGCCGCCGCCGTCGGCGCTGCCGCCGCCCCCGGAAAAGCCGCCGCCGCCGAATCCGCCCGAGCCGCCACCGAATCCACCCCCGAAACTACCGAATCCGCCGCCGCCGCGATAGCCGCTCCAGCCACCCAGCCCGCCGAGGATCACGCCGGAAGAGCGGCCCCAGCCGTCGTGCCGGTGGCCGTAACGCCGGCGCCGCGAGAGCATGACGATGACCATGAAAATCACGAATGCCAGCAGCGGCCAGCTGCTGCCCTGGTCCTGGGCCTGGCGGGGGCGATCCGGCGCCGGAAGTTTTTCCTTGCCGATCAGGCTGGCGATCGCCGATACGCCGGCAGACAGGCCGCCGTAGAAATCGTTCTGCCGGAAGTAGGGCGCCATCACGTCCTGCAGGATGCGCTTCGATTGCGCATCGGTCAGCGAACCCTGTACGCCGCGTCCCGCTTCTATCCGCATCCGCCGCAGCGCCGGCGGGTTGTCCTTCGCGATCAGCAGCAGCACGCCGTCGTCCACGCCCTTGCGGCCCAGCTTCCATTGGTCGAACACGCGGATGCTGTATTGCTCGATTGCTTCCGGCGCGGTCGACTTCACCAGCAGTACCGCGATCTGGCTGCCGGTGCGTTGTTCATACTCGCGCAGCACCTGGTCCAGTGTCGCGCGCTGGCCGTCATCCAGCACGCCGGCAAGATCGGTTACCGGGGTCTTCAGCGGCGGCACCGGCACGAATTCCTGGGCGCCGGCGATTGTCGTCAGCGCCGCGAACAACAGGGCCAGCAGAATGCGCATGAGGGTCATTGGTCAACGGCTATTTGCCGAAATCCACTTTCGGCGCGTTGGAGATCGCTTTCTCGTTTTCCACCGTAAACGATGGTTTCACGTTGTAGTGGAACATCGAGGCGGTGAGGTTGGTGGGAAAGCTGCGTACCAGCACGTTGTATTCCCGCACCGCCTGGATATAGCGCTGGCGCGCGACGGTGATGCGGTTTTCGGTGCCTTCCAGTTGCGACTGCAGGTCGCGGAAACTGGTGTCCGCCTTCAACTGCGGATAGTTTTCCGATACCGCCATCAGGCGCGACAGCGCGGACGACAATTCCCCCTGTACCTGCTGGAATTTCTGGAACGCGGCCGGGTTGTTCAGCACTTCCGGTGTGATCTGGAAACTGGTGGCGGCGGCGCGCGCCTTGGTCACCGCTTCCAGCGTGTCGCGCTCGTGCGTCGCATAACCCTTGACGGTGTTGACCAGGTTCGGGATCAGGTCGGCCCGGCGCTGGTACTGGTTGACCACCTCGCTCCAGGCGGCATTGACCGCCTCGTCCTTGGCCTGGAAATCATTGTAGCCGCAAGCGCTCAGCATCGATACCAGCGCCGCCAGCGCGAACCATCTGAACCATGTCTTCATTTCGTTCCCTTGTTTCCTGGTTTCCTTGTTTGATCGGTTTGTCCGGTAATCCGGCAAATTGCATTTTGTTATTTATGGGCGGGTGTGCGCGGTTTCAACAGTACCGTGCTCATTGCCGCCAGGATCAAACCCATCGCGGTGTAATCCTGCCAGTGCAGGGTTTCGTGCAGCAGCCAGGCGCCGGAAAACACGCCGACTACCGGGATCAGCATCACCGACAGGCTGGATGCGACCGGCGGCAGGCGGCGCGCCAGCGAGAACCAGACTACGTGCGCGAAGCCGAAAATAATGGCGGCGTTATACACGATCGCGCCCCAGGTGACCGGCGGCGCGATGTGCCAGGCATGGCGCTCGAACAGGAAGGCGGCGAGCCCCATGATCGAGCAGGTGATGGTCAGCATCCAGAACGTCAGTACCAGGGTCGGCAGGGTGAGGGTGGAGCGTTTCATCGCGACCGTGCCGTAGCCCCAGCCGGCGGCGGCGATCAGCGCCAGGATGCTGCCGACCGGATTGCCGGTCAACGCCGCGAATTCGCTCGACATCAGCAGCACTGCCCCGGCCATCGCGCAGCCCACGCCCAGCCAGGCAATGCGGGCAGGACGTTCGCCGAAAAACAGCAAGCCCCACAAGACCGCCCATACCGGCATCGTGTAACCGAGGATGGCGGCGCGCCCGGACGACAGCATCGTCACGCCGAGGATGATGAAGAAATGCCAGACCAGCATATTCGGAATTGCGAGCCGGAACACGTCCTTGAGGCTGCCCGGTGGCAGCCGCAGCGGCAGCTTCTGGGCGCGCGCGGCCAGCCACAGGATCGGCAAGGATCCAAGCATGCATAGCGCGCGGAAAGTGAGCGGCGGAAAATCATGCACGCCCAGCTTCATGATCGGCCAGTTGATGCCCCACGACACCGTGAGCACGGCGAGCAGGATCCAGTCTTTGCGGGAGAGGGAAGCCATGCCCGGAACGATAGCACGGCAAGTTACAATGCGCATTTACGCCCACTCTCCGAGTAATTCCGTGACTTTCATCGACCGCCTCTCCGCCGCCTGGCGCACCAACGATTCCCTGCTATGCGTCGGCCTCGATCCCGACATCGCCAAATTTCCCGGCGAGCTGCAGGGCAAGCCCGACGCGGTGCTGCGTTTCTGCAAGGCGATCGTCGATGCGACCGCCGGCCTGGCCTGCGCGTTCAAGCCGCAGATCGCCTACTTCGCCGCGCTGCGCGCGGAAGACCAGCTGGAAGAACTATGCAGCTACCTGCGCGCGACCTACCCGCAGGTTCCGATCGTGCTCGATGCGAAGCGCGGCGACATCGGCGCCACTGCCGAGCAGTATGCGCGCGAGGCATTCGAGCGTTACGGCGCGCATGCGGTCACGGTCAATCCCTACATGGGCTTCGATTCGGTCGCGCCCTACCTGGAATGGAAGGACCGCGGCGCGATCATCCTGTGCCGCACTTCCAATCCGGGCGGCTCCGACCTCCAATTCCTGGAGGCCGAAGGCAAGCCGGTGTACCAGCACGTCGCGCAGCTGGTGGCGGACAAGTGGAATACCAACGGGCAATGCGGTCTGGTGGTCGGCGCCACCTTCCCCGGCGAGCTGGCGCAGGTGCGCCGGATCGTCGGCGACATGCCGTTGCTGGTGCCCGGCATCGGCGCCCAGGGCGGCGACATCGAGGCGACCGTCAAGGCCGGCAGGAGCGCGGACGGAAGCGGCATGATGATCAATTCCTCGCGCGCGATCCTGTATGCGAAAGCGGCGGCGGGCGAGGATTTTGCGCAGGCCGCGCGCCGCGTGGCACAGGAAACGCGCGACGCGATCAATCGCTTCCGGCGGTGAATCCCGGTGCGGTGGCCGGGTAGAACAGCAAGCAGTCAGCCGGCGTCCCCGAAAAACTTCATCATTTCTTCCAGCAGCATCTCGGGCACCTGCTCCGCGATGAAATGACCGGCGGGCAGCGCCCTGCCGCCGACCGGCTGCATGCATTTCACCTGCCAGTCCTGCAGCGGCGCGAACAGCCGGCCGACCACGCCGTGCTCGCCCCACAATACCCGCACCGGGCAGGCGATCCGGTTGGTCTCGTGATCACGGTCGTGTTCCAGGTCGATGCCGGCCGCCGCGCGGTAATCTTCGCAGGCCGCGTGGATCGCGTCGGGGCGGCAGAAGCAGCGCTCGTATTCGGCCATCGCGTCCGCATCGATGAAGGAGTTGCCGTTCGAGCCCCAGCCGCCGAGCGTGGCCTTGAGCAGGAACGCGGCGCTGTTGCCGATCAGGGTCTCGGGCAGCGGCGCCGGCTGGATCATGAAAAACCAGTGGAAATACGAGGTCGCGAAGGCCTTGTCGGTATGCTCGTACATCGTGCGGGTGGGCGAGATGTCGAGAATCATCAGCTTCTCGACCGCCTGCGGATGATCGAGCGCCAGCCGGTGCGCGACGCGCGCGCCCCGGTCATGCGCGCATACCTGGAAGCTGGGGAAGCCGAGCGCGCGCATCAGTTCCACCATGTCCTGCGCCATCACCCGCTTCGAATAATTCGCGTGATCGGCGTCGCCCGGCGGGCGCGACGAATCGCCGTAGCCGCGCAAATCCGGCATCACCAGCGTGAAGCGCTCGGCCAGGCGGTCCGCGATCTTGTGCCAGATCACGTGGGTTTGCGGAAAGCCGTGCAGCAGCAACAGCGGCGGCCCCTTGCCGCCGTGCCGCAGATTGATCGTGATGCCGTTCACCGGCAACTGGCTGTGGCGGAAGTTTTCCAGCATCGCTATTGCTCCAGCAGGCGCAGCAAGCCTTGCAGCGCGTGGATCACGCTTTGCTCGCGCACCGCGTGGCGGTTGCCGGCAAACACCAGGTGCTCGGTATGCAGCCGGCCCGCGTGTGACCAGCCGAAGCAGACGGTGCCGACCGGTTTGCCCGGTACCGCGCCGCCGGGTCCGGCGATGCCGGTGGTCGACAGGCTGACGTGCGCGCGGCTGTTGGCGAGCGCGCCTTGCGCCATCGCGCCGGCAACCTCTTCGCTGACCGCGCCGAATTGCGCGAGCAATGACGCCGGGATATCCAGCAACGCAGTCTTCGACGCATTCGAGTAGGTCACGAAACCGCAGTCGAACCATTCGGACGAACCGGCGATTTCGGTGATTGCCTGCGCGACGCCGCCGCCGGTGCACGATTCCGCAGTGGCCAGCAGCAAGCCGCGCGTCTGCAGTGCGCGCCCCGCCCGTGCGGCCAGATCGATGATCTCGTCCATGTCTGTTGCACTCCTGTTTTTCTGATGCGGCGGCATTGAGCCCGTAACGTCTAATGGCGCCGCTTCACAGGCTGCGCCACAGTGCGAACAGCAACAGCGTGTAGAACGCCGCGACGATATCGTCCCACATCACGCCGAAACCGCCTTTGATGCGGCGGTCGAAATAGCGGATCGGGGCCGGCTTCACCATGTCGAACAGCCGGAACCAGAAGAATGCCCACAGCTGGGTGCCGAAAGTCGCGGGCGACAGCAGCAGCAACACCAGCCAGAACGCAATGATTTCATCCCATACCATGCTGCCGTGGTCGGCAATGCCGAGGTCGCGCCCGGTTTTTTCGCAGGCCCAGATGCCGAGCACGAAACCGAGCCCGATGATCGCCGCCCAGTGCGTCGCGGTGAACCAGGCCGGCGCCTGGGTCGACAGCAGGTCGAAGCAGATCCATGCGAACAGCGTGCCCGCGGTGCCCGGCATGATGCGCGCGAGCCCGCTGCCGAAACCTTGCGCGATCAGGTGGGCGGGATGCGATCGCATGAAGCGGAAGTCGGGTTTGACGACGCAGGCGGTCTGCCCGGATTCGAGTGTGGTCATGGCGTAGCGAAATGGTCGAATGAGGCGACTGCAAGATCGAGCGGTCGGCCGGCCGCGTCTTGCAGCCGGATGCCGGGCGCGGCTTCGATGCGGCCGGCGCGCGTGACCGTCACGCCGGCAGCGGCTGCCGCCGCCAGCACCGCGTCCTGCCGTTCGGGCGGCGCGGTGAAGCAGAGTTCGTAATCGTCGCCGCCGGCGAGCGCGAAGCGGCGCCTGAGTTCGAGCGGCTGGCGCGCCAGCTCGGGGCCGATCGGCAATGCATCGACGTCGAGCGTGGCGCCGACGCTGGAGCGCTGTGCGATATGCGCGAGATCGCCGATCAGGCCATCGGAAATATCGATCGCCGCGTTGGCAATGCCGCGCAAGGCGATGCCGAGCGCGACCCGCGGTTCGGGGCTGTGCATGCGGATCGCGGCCGCCGCGAGCGTGTCAGGCGCCAGCGTCAGCTCCTGCCGGTAGCCGGCCAGCGCCAGGCGGGCGTCGCCGATGCTGCCGGATATCCAGATGTCGTCGCCGCCGCGCGCGGCGTCGCGCCGCAGCACGCCGCCGGCCGGCACTTCGCCGAATACCGTGATGCAGATGTTGCGCGGTCCGCGCGTGGTGTCGCCGCCGATCAGTTCGCAGCGGTGCCGGTCGGCAAGCGCGAGCATGCCCGCGGCAAACGGCGTGAGCCAGTCGTCGTCGGCATCGGGCAGTGCCAGCGCGAGCGTGAACGCGAGCGGCCGGGCGCCCATCGCCGCCAGATCGGACAGGTTGACTGCCAGGCATTTGTGGCCGAGCGCAAATGGATCGGCGCCAGGAAAGAAATGCCGGCCTTCCACCAGCATGTCGGTGGAAATCGCCAGCTGCATGCCGGCGGCCGGCGCCAGCAATGCGCAGTCGTCGCCGACGCCGAGCGCAACCGGGCCGCCGGCGCGCGGCGCGCGGGTGAAGTACTTTGCGATCAGGTCGAATTCGGACGGCATCCCGCGATTGTACCGAATGCATGTCGCCACGCCTTCGCGCCATGCTCAGGCTGCGGCGGCCACCGCGCTGGTACCGAGTTCGGCGAGCAGCGCCTGCCGCACCGACGCATCCTGAGGCGCAACGCCGAAACCCCGTACCACCCCGTCCACATCGACGAAGCGGCATATGGTGCGCCCGTCTTGCACTTGTACCTGCCAGTTGCCGCGCGCGGCCGCGTGCCGGGGCGGCGCTACCAGTGCCATCGGGTAACTCGGCGTTTTCACGATGACCGGCGCCGCATCCAGCACGATCGGGGTCGGCTGCCCGGCCAGCGTACGCGCGATGGCGCGTGCCGCCGCCATCAGGGGTGCAATATAGGGCAGGGTGGCACTGCCCCCGGCAGTGTCCAAGTACTCGGCACAATCACCCAGCGCATAGATGCCGGGGGTGCTGGTGCGGCCATAGGTGTCGACCAGAATGCCGCGCGCGGTCGCCAGCTGCGACGCGCGTGCCAGCCGCAGGTCGGCACGCAGGCCCACCGCCGATAGCACCGCGTCCGCCTCGAATGCATCGCCGTCGGCGAGCGTGAGCCGCAGGCCGGTACGCCCGCGGTCGATGCGCGCGGCCGTAGTGCCAAGCCGCAGCTCCACGCCGCGCGCCAGCAGCGCCTGGCGCAAGCCTTGCGACAGGGCCGGCGCGGCCAGCGCCGACAATGGCAGCGGATTCGGGTCGACCAAGGTGACCGCGTGGCCGGCGCCGACCAGGTCGTCGGCGAATTCGCAGCCGATCAGGCCGGCGCCGAGGATCGCGATTCGCGCCCGCAACCCGTCGGCGCGCCCCGCGATGCGCTCGCGGAACAATCCATAGTCGTCGACATGATTGACCGACATCACCGCGTCGGCGGCATCGCCATCGAGGCCGAGCCGTATCGGCTGTGCGCCCGCCGCAATCACCAGCGCCCGGTAGTCGAAGCTGCCGGCATCGGTTTCGACCCGCCGCGCGGCGCCGTCGATCCGTTCCACCCGGACCCCGGTCATGATGTCGGCGTTCAATTGTTCGGCCATCCGGGCGGCGCTCTGCGTGATCAGCTGATGGGCCTGCTTGCGCTGCGCGAACGCGTTCGACAGCATCGGCTTCGAATAGAAGCCGCCGTGGTCGGCGGTGATGATCAGCAGCGGCGCGCTCTGGTCCAGCTTGCGCAGCTCGCGTGCCAGCGTATAGCCGGCCAGCCCGGAGCCGATGACGACGATCGGCTTCATCTCAGATTTCCACCATCTCGAAGTCGGCTTTCGCGACGCCGCAATCCGGGCAGGACCAGTCGGCGGGAATGTCGTCCCAGCGGGTGCCGGCAGCAATCCCGTCTTCCGGCAAGCCGGCCGCTTCGTCGTAGATGAAACCGCATACGATGCATTGGTAAGTCTTCATGATGTTCCTTTCCGTAAAAATGACAGGGCAAATTACTTGGCAGTGTCGGCCAGTGCCTTGCGGTACTGGTTCGCGTGGCGCTCTTCGACCTTGGCCAGCGCGGCGAAACGCTTGGCCGCCTTTTCCAGCGTGCTGCGGAAACTGGCCGCATGTTCCTTCGATTCGGCGATCTGCTCGTCGAACTCGGCCACCGCCGCCTGGTTGCCTTCCTCCACCGCGAGGTGGCGGAATTTCGGGTACATCTCGGTGTATTCGTAGGTCTCGCCCTCGATCGCGATTTCCAGCGCCTTGGCCGGAGTCAGTTGCGCCTTCGGGTAGAGCAGGTCGAGGTGGCCGAACGCGTGCATGACTTCCTGGTCCGCGGTTTCCTCGAAGATTTTCGCGACGTCTTCCGCGCCGGCTTCGCGCGCCAGCTTGGCGAAGTAGCGGTACTTGATATGCGCCATCGATTCTCCGGCGAATGCGGCTTCGAGATTCTGGATGGTGACGGATGCTTGCTTTGTCATGGTTGGCTCCTTGGGGTTTGAGATTTAAGTTCGCAATCAACTTGAAGGCAATGATAGATAATTCAGATCAATAAATAAAATTGATTGTTTTTATTGTTTCGATAGTTTATTGCGTTGAGCCGCCCTCGATATGGCCTGCTGGACAGTCCTGCCTTTGCTGCCTATCGTTAAGGCTACGCTGAACAAGTCCTCGTGCGCCGCGCATCCTGAGTTCGGGCGGTTCGCGGCGTTGCAAATCCTCGCCATGGTCCCGCCATGTCTGCGTTTTGCGCCTTGCGCCCCATCCCGAACTCAGGCGCCCGGCATCACGGAACTTATTCAGCGTAGTCTTAAAGGAAAATTCACAGACCTAGGATAAATACGTATAAATGCGGAGATTGCCCTCTGATAAAATCTCACGCTTTCCGCCAGCTAAAAAGGAAGCCCACATCATGGAATCGCCGGTCGATCGCAAAGAAGAACTTCGCCAGCAGTTGCGCCAGGCGGCGCTCGAATACCATGAGTTCCCTACGCCGGGGAAAATCAGCGTCACGCCTACCAAGCAACTCACCAACCAGCGCGATCTCGCGCTCGCCTATTCGCCCGGTGTCGCTGCGGCCTGCGAGGAAATCGTTGTCGATCCCGCCAATGCGTTCAAATACACCGCCCGCGGCAACCTCGTGGCAGTGATCACCAACGGCACGGCGGTCCTCGGCCTCGGCAATATCGGCCCGCTGGCGTCCAAGCCGGTGATGGAAGGCAAGGGCGTGCTGTTCAAGAAATTCGCCGGTATCGACGTGTTCGATATCGAAGTCAACGAAACCGACCCGGACAAGCTGTGCGACGTGATCGCCGCGCTGGAGCCCACTTTCGGCGGCATCAACCTGGAAGACATCAAGGCGCCCGAGTGCTTCTATATCGAGCGCAAGCTGCGCGACCGGATGAAGATCCCGGTCTTCCATGACGATCAGCACGGCACCGCGATCATCGTCGGCTCGGCGATCCTGAACGGCCTGAAGGTAGTCGGCAAGAAACTGCATGAGTGCAAGCTGGTGGTATCCGGCGCCGGAGCGGCGGCGCTGGCCTGCCTCGACCTGATCGTGGATATGGGCTTCCCGATCGAAAACATCTTCGTCACCGACCTCGCCGGAGTCGTCTACAAGGGCCGCAAGGAATTGATGGACCCGGACAAGGAGCGTTTTGCGCAGGATACCGAGGCGCGCACGCTGGCCGACGTGATGCCGGGCGCGGACATCTTCCTCGGCCTGTCCGCCGGCGGCGTGCTGAAGCCGGAAATGGTCAAGCAGATGAATGCCAGTCCGCTGATCCTGGCGCTGGCCAATCCGACGCCGGAAATCCTGCCGGAAGAGGTCAAGGCGGTGCGCAACGACGCGGTGATCGCGACCGGCCGTTCCGACTATCCGAACCAGGTCAACAACGTCCTGTGCTTCCCGTACATCTTCCGCGGCGCGCTCGATTCCGGCGCCACCACGATCACGCGCCAGATGGAAATCGCCGCCGTGCATGCGATCGCCGAACTGGCGCAGGCCGAGCAATCCGATATCGTCGCCAGCGCCTATGGCATCAGCAACCTGTCGTTCGGCCCCGAATACGTGATCCCGAAGCCGTTCGATCCGCGCCTGATGATCAAGATCGCGCCGGCCGTCGCGATTGCGGCCGAAGCGTCGGGCGTCGCGACACGGCCGATCCAGGATATGCAGGCATACATTTCCAGTCTGCAGCAGTTCGTCTACCGCAGTGGCACCTTCATGAAGCCGGTGTTCCAGATCGCGAAGAAGGCACCGGCCGCGAAGAAGCGCATCGTGTTCGCGGAAGGCGAGGAAGAGCGGGTGCTGCGCGCGGTGCAGGTGGTGGTCGATGAAAACCTGGCCAAGCCCATCCTGGTGGGGCGGCCGGCGGTGCTGGCGCAGCGCATCCAGCGGTTCGGCCTGCGGATTCGCCCCGAGATCGATTTCGAGACCATCAATCCGGAATACGACGAACGCTATCGCGACTACTGGCAGACCTTCCTGGCGATGACGCGCCGCAAGGGCATCACCGAGCAGTATGCGAAGCTGGAAATGCGCCGCCGCCATACGCTGATCGGTTCGATGATGCTGCACAAGGGCGATGCCGACGGCATGATCTGCGGTACCTACGGCACCACCGATCTGCACCTGAAATACATCGACCAGGTGATCGGCAAGCGCGAAGGCGTCAACGTGTATGCCGCGATGAATGCGCTGATCCTGCCGGAGCGGCAGGTGGTGCTGGTCGACACCCACGTGAACGAGAATCCGACCGCCGAGCAGCTGGCCGAAATCACGATCCTGGCGGCCGAGGAAATGCGCCGCTTCGGCCTGTGCCCGCGCGCCGCGCTGCTGTCGCATTCGAACTTCGGTTCGGCCAACAGCGAGTCGGCGAAGAAGATGCGCGCCGCGCTGGAGCTGATTCGCGAACGCGCGCCCGATCTCGAAATCGACGGCGAAATGCATGGCGACACCGCGCTCGACCCGGCGCTGCTGAAATCGCTGATGCCGGATTCGCCGCTCAAGCGCGATGCCAATCTGCTGGTGCTGCCGAACATCGACGCGGCCAACATTTCCTACAACCTGCTGAAGACCTCGGCCGGCAGCGGCATTGCGATCGGTCCCATCCTGCTCGGCTGCGCGAAGCCGGTGCACATACTGACGCCGTCGGCAACGGTGCGCCGCATCGTCAACATGGCCGCGCTGTGCGTGGTGGATGCGGTGGCGGAGCGCTGATCCCCCGCTTGCGTGATCAACGAGGCCGCTGCTCCTGTCGGGACGGCGGCCTTTTTCATTACCGATCCGGCACGATGAAGTCTTTATTTCATCATGCCCATTTCTCACCCTCTCCCACTGGGAGAGGACCGGGGAGAGGGGGTGCGGCTCGAGACATCATCGTGCCGCATCAATGGTGCGTTCAGCCGGGCGCGGAGCCACCCACGCTTTTCACCGGCACGCGCCCGGTCTGCACCAGCGGCGCGGCGCGGTCGCAATGGCCGGGCTGGTCGTCGAAGAAGATGTGGGGCTTGAACGCGGCCAGCACGTCCGATTTCGCGACGCCGCCCATGAAAAAGGTTTCGTCGATCGCGACGTCCCAGGCGCGCAGCGTGCGGATCACGCGCTCGTGCGCCGGCGACGAGCGCGCGGTAACGAGCGCGGTACGGATCGGCGGCGAGCGGCCGTCGGCCGCCTTGAAATTGTTCTGGATGTAGGACAGCGCCTTCAGCAGCCGCGCGAACGGCCCTTCCGGCAGCGGCTTGCCCGCATTCTCGCGCTCGTGGTTCTCGAACGCTTCGATGCCCTGGGTCTGGAAGATCCGCTCCGACTCGTCCGAGAAGATCACCGCGTCGCCATCGAAGGCGATGCGGATCTGGTCGAGTTCCTCGAACACGTTTTCCGGTTTCTGGTACAGCAGCGCGGCGGCAACGCCGGAATTGATCGCGGCCTGCACGTCGTCTTCATGCAGCGACAGGAACAGGCTGACGTTGAACGCCTGCAGGTAGGGCGCCAGCGAGGCGCCGCCGGACAGCACCGCGCGCGTGATGTCGAGGCCGTAATGCCTGATCGAATTGAAGATGCGCATCGAGGTTTCCGACGAATTGCGCGACATGATCACGACTTCGACGAAACGCCGGTTATGCGTCAGCTCGTTCAGCTTCAGCAGCGCACGCACCAGCGCAAAGCCGGCCCCGACCTTCAGGATTTCCGCTTCGTTGTCGATCTGGTGCCGGCGGTATGCTTCCAGCCCGTGGTTGCGGAAGATCGTCTCTTCCGCTTCCAGGTCGAACAGCGCGCGCGAGGAAATGCCGACGACGAGCAGGTTATCGAGGGAGACGGGCATGAGACGGACGAAGTGGAAGGCATACCGTAAAGGGCGCGGCAGCGCGCGATGCGTGCATTATAAACACGCAGCGCGCGGCTGGTGGACGGACTTCGATGCGGAGCTGCGGACCTCAGTGCCCCGCCGGCAGGGCCACCGGGATCTCGGTCGCCGGCGGCGTGTTGCGGCTGCGGCCGCAGCGCACGATGCCGTCGATCATCACCATGCCGATGCCCGGAATGTCGCCCAGTTGCACGCTGTCGAGCAGGTCGCGCCCGGCCGAGTGCTGGGCCTTGTCCATGAACACGAAGTCGGCGGCGCGGCCCACTTCGATCAGCCCGCAGTTGAGATTGCGCATGCGCGCCGTGTTGCCGGTGGCGAAGCAGAACACCAGTTCGGCCGGAATCCGCGCCAGGCTCGACAGTAGCGCGATCATGCGCAGGATGCCGAGCGGCTGCACGCCGGAGCCGGCCGGGCCGTCGGTGCCGAGGATCACGCGATGCGGGCACTTGAGCTGCAACGCGGTCTGGGCGGCGGCGATGGCGACCCGCTCGTTGCCGTTATGCACGATCTCGATCGCGCGGCTCGATTTTTCGCACAGCTCGCACACGTGCGCTTCCGGCAGCGAGGTATGGCCGCCGTTGATATGGCCGATCACGTCGGCATCGGCTTCCAGCACCACGTCCTTGTCGATC
>CBIHOK010000100.1:0-14234 GCA_966211575.1 uncultured Noviherbaspirillum sp. | reverse complement strand
CCCCCCGGCGCCGCCCCCCCCCCCGCCCCCCCCCCCCCCCCCCCCGCCGCGCCCCCCCCGTTTCCTACTGAGATAGGTTCTTAATGGATTCCATCGAAATCGTATTGCTGATGCTGCTGGCCGTGGTCGGCAGCGGATACCTGGTGCGGGCGTTGCCGTTCTCGCTGCCGTTGCCGGTGGTGCAGATCGGGCTCGGCGTGCTGATCGCCGCCGGTTCCGATCACGGCGTGACGCTGGAGCCCGAAATCTTCTTCCTGCTGTTTCTGCCGCCGTTGCTGTTCCTCGATGGCTGGCGCATTCCCAAGGATGGACTGTTCCGTGACCGCAACACGATACTCGAACTGGCGCTGGGCCTCGTCGTGTTCACCGTGGTCGGCGCCGGGTTCCTGATCCACTGGCTGATTCCGGCGATGCCGTTGCCGGTGGCGTTCGCACTGGCCGCGATCCTGTCGCCTACCGATCCGGTGGCGGTATCGTCGATCGCCGCGCGCGTGCCGATCCCCAAGCGGCTGATGCACATTCTCGAAGGCGAGTCGCTGCTCAACGATGCCACCGGCCTGGTCTGCTTCCGCTTCGCGCTGGCGGCGGCTCTGACCGGCCATTTCTCGCCGGCCTCGGCCGCGCTCACCTTTCTGTGGGTTGCGCTTGCCAGCCTGGCGATCGGTTGCGCGGTCACTGCTGCGGTCAGCTATGCGGAGCGCTGGCTGTCGCGCCATATCGGCGAGGAAAGCGGCTCGCCGATCCTGGTCAACCTGCTGATCCCGTTCGGCGCCTACCTGCTCGCCGAGCACGTGAAGGCGTCCGGCATCCTGGCGGCGGTGGCGGCCGGCATCACGATGAGCTATGTCGAGCTCAACGGCCGGGCGCTCGCGGCCACACGGGTGCAGCGCGCGGCGGTGTGGAACACGGTGCAACTGGCGTTGAACGGCATCATGTTCCTGCTGCTCGGTGAACAACTGCCGGCGATCTGGCACGGTGCGGCGGGTTCGGTCGCGCAGACCGGTCACGGCAGCCCGTGGTGGCTGGCGGTGGATGCCCTGGTCATCGGGTTCGGCCTGATACTGTTGCGCTTCATCTGGGTCTGGATCTCGCTGCGGCTGACGCTGTTCAAGGCGCGCCAGCGCGGCGAGCAGGTGGAGCATCCGCACTGGCGGCTGATCGTCGCCACCTCGCTGGCCGGCGTGCGCGGCGCGATCACGCTGGCCGGCATCCTGACGCTGCCGCTGGTGATGCCGGACGGCACGCCTTTCCCGACCCGCGACCTGGCCATTTTCCTGGCCAGCGCGGTAATCCTGCTGTCGCTGCTGATTGCGAGCGTGGCGTTGCCGCGCATCCTGCAAGGCCTGACGCTGCCGGAGGAAACCGCCGAACACGTCGAAGAGGACCGGGCACGCGAGGCGGCGGCGCTTGCGGCACTGGCCGCGATCCGCCGGACCCGGCGCATGTTGTCGCCACCGGAAGCGGAGTCGGACGTCTATGCGCAGGCCGCCGCGCATGTGAACGGGATTTACGAGCGCCGTCTTGAACATGCCGCCATGCAAGGCCAAGGCGAAGATCGCGAGCGTGCGGACCGGGTGCGGGAGGCGGACGAGGCGGAACGCAAGCTGAGGCTGGCGGCGCTGCGCGCGGAACGCGAAGCAGTGTTCGAGCTGGCCCGGCAGGGACAGATATCGGACGCGACCTCGCGCAAGCTGGTACGCGAGGTCGACCTGCTGGAAGGGCGCTACCGCTGACTTCCCTTGATGGGCCGGCTCAGGCTTCCAGTATGCAGAACCCGCTGACGCCCAGCTTCACCCGCTGCGCGTCCAGTTCGACATTCTGCTGCAGCAACGAGGCGGAAAATGCCGGCGCTTCGACTTCCCGTTCCTCGATATCCATATTGAACAGGCAGACCAGCGTGCCGTCGTCACTGCGGCGGCGAAATGCCAGCACGCCTTGCGGCGCGTCCAGCAGTTCGATGCTGCCCGCATGCAATTCCGGGCGCGCCTTGCGCAGCGCGATCAGCGCGCGGGTGAAATTCAGCATCGAGTCCGGCTGCTCGTCCTGATCGGCGACGTTCAGCGGCAGGTGCGTGTCGTCCACCGGCAGCCATGGTTCGACTTCGCTGAAGCCGCCGTGCCGCGCGCCGGTCCACGGCATCGGCGTGCGGCAACCGTCGCGGCCCTTGAATTTCGGCCAGAAGGTCTTGCCGAAGTTGTCCTGCAGCCGCTCGAACGGCACCTCGGCCTGCGGAAGGCCGAGCTCCTCGCCCTGGTACAGGCAGATGTCGCCGCGCATCGCCAGCAGCATCGCCATCATCGCCTTCGCGGTTTGCTCCATGTCGCGGCCGTTGGCCCAGCGGCTGGCGACGCGCGCCTTGTCGTGGTTGCTCAGCGCATAGCAGGGATTGCCGGGCGCCTGGATGTGGTCTTCGAGCCGGGTGATCACGTTGCGCACATGCGCGGCGCTGCTGTCCGGCTGCATCAGCGCAAAACTGTATGCCGAATGCAGCCGACCGCCGCGGGTGTACTGGCCCATCAGCCACAGCGGATCGTGGCCGCCGACTTCGGCCAGGCTGTGCGCGCCGTAGGCGTCGAGCAGCTTGCGCACCTTTTCGAGAAACTCCAGCGTCTCCGGACGGCCCTGGTCATACATATGCACCTGGAAACCGTACGGATGCAACGCGTTGCTGCTGTCGTCGCGCGGCGGATTGTTGCGCAGCAGCTTGTCCTGGAAGATGTGGTTGCACGCATCGAAGCGGAAACCGGCGACGCCGAGATCCAGCCAGTATTCCATCTCGGCCAGCACCTGCGCCTGCACGTCGGGGTGGTGCATGTTCAGGTCCGGCTGGCTGGAGAAGAACGAGTGGAAATAGTATTGGCGCCGCTCCGCGTCCCAGCGCCAGGCCGGGCCGCCGAATACCGAGACCCAGTTGTTCGGCGGACTGCCGTCCGGTTTCGGATCGACCCAGGTGTACCAGTCGTCGCGGCCGTTGCGGCGCTGGCGGCTGTCGACGAACCACTGGTGTTCTTCCGACGTATGCGAAATCACCATGTCGACGATGATGCCGAGCCCGCTCGCCTTCGCCGCTTTCAGCAGGCTCTTGAAATCGGCCATGCTGCCGAAGATCGGATCGACGTCGCGGTAATCGGAAACGTCGTAGCCGAAGTCCTTCATCGGCGACTTGAAGAACGGACTGATCCAGATCGCGTCGACGCCGAGACTCTTGATGTAGGGAAGTTTCTTTTCGATGCCGGCGAGGTCGCCGACGCCGTCGCCGTTGGTATCCAGGAAGCTGCGCGGATACACCTGATAAATAATCATCTGCTGCTCTCACAAACCTGCGTCGCCCCGCGCGGGGCGGATGGCGCGCCCGCGCCCGGCGACGAAAAACGCATCTCACCGATGAATGGCAAAGCCGATGGCAAAGCACTAAGGCCAGCTTCATTCCAGTGAGGAAATGCCCCGGTATGCAGCAAATACTAAGCGCGTTTCCGCATGCATCAAAGAATTATTTTGCGCAGGAAAAAGAGTTCCGCACTTTTGCGACAGCAAGCTTATCGAAGCGATATCGATATGCGCCGGAAGATGGCAAGAGCAGCAATGTTGCGTGCGCAGCGCGCATTTGATGTTGCGTAAAAGATCAATTTCCGTAGGCCTCACTATTGATCCCTGCGTCATTCATGGCAATGAATGACCTCTGCCCGATGCCGCAGCATCTGGGGTTTGTCCCGCGCTTGTTCCGCGCTTGTTCCACGCTTGTTGCCTGCCTCGAATGGAATTTGTTTGACGAATTAGTGTCGGCTTGTTTATACGTCCGCTCCTTTCCGGAGCGCGACCTTCTCCGGGATCGCTCACCATGCTCACTTCGGCGCCGTATTCGCCCCGCATCCGGTATCTGTATCCGCAGCTCGTCGGCCCCGCGCCGGCGGACTGGCAGGAGCAACTGGACCGCTGCCGTGCGCTCGGCTTCGATCACGTGCTGGTGCCGAATTTCGTTTCGCCCGACGGCGTCGCCGAAGACCGCGCGCTGACGCAGCTGGCCGCGCTTTGCAAGGAACGCGGGCTGGCGCTGCTGATCGATGCGGACGCCTCCCGGCTGGGCGCCGATCCGGCGCTGGCAACCGCCCATCCCGACTGGTTTTCGGACCGCGCCGATTTCGAGGACGTGCTGCCGGATCCGCGCCGGCCGTTGCAACGGCCGGCCCAGGACGCCCTGCGGTGGGACCAGCCGGAAGTGCTGGAGGGCGTGGCGCAGTACTGGCTGCGGCGGCTGCTCGCCTATGCCGATGCCGGCGCCGCCGGCTTCCGCTGTCTCGGGCTCGAGCAGGGCACGCCCGCGTTCTGGCAACGGGTGCTCGAGCAATGCCGCGCGGCCAAGCCGGGTCTGCGCTTCCTGGCCTGGCTGCCCGGCTGCAGCGCCGAACGGATGGAGGCGCTGGCCGGTTGCGGCTTCGATGCCAGCTTTTCGTCGACGGCCTGGTGGGACTTCCGCGGACGCTGGCTGGCGGAAGAGCATGCGCGGCTGCTGCGGGTGGCGCCGCCGATCGCCTTTCCCGACAGCCCGTTCCACGCCGTGGTATCGCGCCTGAGCGCCGGTGACGACGCGCGGTCGCGCGAACATGCGTATCTGCGCGCGTTGCGGCTGTCGGCGGCGCTCGGCGACGGCCTGCTGGTGCCGATGGGTTTCGAGTATGGATTGTCCGGTTTGCCGGCAACCGTGCAGGGCACGCCTGCCGGCTTTGCCGCGGCGCGCGAGCAGGCGCGCTTCGATTTGTCGGAACAGCTGGGCGAGGCGAACGCCTTCGTCGCGCAGGCCGCGGCAACGCTGCACGGCGTACCGCTGCATCTGCTGACCGGACCCGAATCGCCGGTCGCGGCGCTGTTGCGTGGTCCTTTGCGTGGCTCTTTGCGCGGCACGGCCGATGCGCTCCTGATCGTGGCCAACAGCGATGCGGTATTGCCGGCGAGCCTGGACGAAAGCCAGTGGCTGGAACGCACCGAGGGTTTGGTGCCGGTCGCCGCCCGCTGGCCGCGCGACGAATCGCCGGGCGCGCTGCCGTCCGGCGTGATGACGCTGGCGCCGGGCGAACTGCGCCTGTATGACGCGCGCCGCCTGCCGCCTGTCGTGCTGCCCGGCAATCGCGGCCGGCAGACCGCGGTGGCTGCCGCGCGCGCGCCGCGCATCGCGATCGAAGCGGTGACGCCGAGCGTGGACGGCGGCCGCTTCCCGGCCAAGCGCAACGTCGGCGAACTGGTCGAAGTGGAAGCCGACGTGTTCATGGATGGGCACGACAAGCTGGCGGTGGTCTTGCTGTGGCGCGCCGCCGACGAAACCGAGTGGCGCGAGACACGCATGCATGCGCTCGGCAACGACCGCTGGACCGCGCTGCTGCCGCTGATGCGGATCGGGCGCTACCTGTTCGCGGTGGAAGCGTGGCGCGACGCGTTTGCGACTTACCGCGACGAACTCGAAAAGAAATCGAGCGCCGGGCTCGACGTGTCGCTGGAACTGGAAGAAGGGCGGCTGCAGGTGGAAGCGGCAGCCGCCTATGCGGCCGACAAGGGACTCGAAGTGGCCGAACGGCTGCGCGCGCTGGCGGCATCGCTCAAGCCGAAACGGGCGCGGCGCGCCAAGGGCGAGGCGGAGCCGGCCGCCTCCGGCGATGCCGAGCGCGCCGAACGAATCGCCGCCCTGCTGTCGGAGCCGACCGCCGAAGCGATGCGGCAAGCCGATGCGCGGCCGTTCGCGGTGCGTACCGATCCGCCGCTGCGGCTGGAATCCGAGCGTTGCGCGGCGCGTTTTTCCAGCTGGTACGAATTGTTCCCGCGCTCGCAGAGCGGCGACCCGAAACGGCACGGCACCTTCGACGACGTGATCCGCCGGTTGCCGGATATCCAGGCAATGGGTTTCGATACGCTGTACTTTCCGCCGATCCACCCGATCGGCCGCAAGAACCGCAAGGGCCGCAACAACAGCCTGACGCCGGCGCCCGACGATCCCGGCAGTCCGTACGCGATCGGTTCCGAGGAGGGCGGGCATGACGCGATCCATCCGCAGCTCGGCACCATCGAGGATTTCCGGCGGCTGCGCGATGCGGCCGCCAGCCACGGACTGGAACTGGCGCTCGACTTCGCGATCCAGTGTTCGCCCGACCATCCCTGGCTGCGCGAGCATCCGGACTGGTTCGACTGGCGCCCCGACGGCTCGATCCGCTACGCGGAAAATCCGCCGAAGAAATACCAGGACATCGTCAACGTGGATTTCTACGCGGAAGGCGCGATCCCCGGCCTGTGGAATGCATTGCGCGACGTGGTACTGTTCTGGGCCAGGGAAGGCGTGCGTGTGTTCCGCGTCGATAATCCGCACACCAAGTCGCTCGCGTTCTGGGAATGGATGATCGCCGACGTGCGCAGCCGGCATCCGGACGTGATTTTCCTGTCGGAAGCCTTCACCCGGCCGAAGATGATGTACCGGCTCGCCAAGCTCGGCTTTTCGCAGTCGTACACGTATTTCACCTGGCGCCACGGCAAGCAGGAATTCATCGATTACCTGACCGAGCTGACTACCACCAATGTACGCGAATATTTCCGCCCGCATTTCTTCGTCAACACGCCGGACATCAATCCGCCCTTCCTGCAGAAATCCGGGCGGCCCGGCTTCCTGATCCGTGCCGCGCTCGCGACCACGCTGTCCGGCCTGTGGGGCATGTACAGCGGTTTCGAGCTGTGCGAGGCGACGCCGATCCCGGGCAAGGAGGAATACCTGGATTCGGAGAAATACGAGATCCGGGCGTGGGACTGGCAGCGGCCCGGCAACATCGTCGCCGAAATCACCCAGCTCAACCGGATCCGGCGCGACAACCCGGCACTGCAGTCGCACCTCGGCGTGCGCTTTCTGCCGGCCTCGGGCGAGCACGTGCTGGTGTTCCTGAAGAGCACCAGGCCGGCGGCCGGCAGCGAGCAGCGGCTGGGCGACAACGTGGTGCTGGTGGCGATCAATCTCGACCCTTTCCACGCGCATGACACCAGCATCGAATTGCCGCTGTGGGAAATGGGGCTGCCGGACGACGGCCGCGTCGACACCACCGACCTGCTGAGCGGCAGCCGCTTCACCTGGCACGGCAAGGTGCAGCACCTGCGGCTCGATCCGTTCGATCGACCCTACGGCATCTGGCGCATCAGAGGAGCGTGAACATGGACCGACCGATATCGAACCAGAAGGCGCTGGAAGCGGCGATCGCCGACGGCGGCCGCAAGCTGTCGTTCAGCGACGATCCGCTGTGGTACAAGGACGCGGTCATCTACCAGGTGCACGTGAAGTCGTACTTCGACGCCAACAACGACGGCGTCGGCGACTTCGCCGGGCTGATCGCAAAGCTCGACTACATCGCCGAACTGGGCGTCAACACCGTCTGGCTGCTGCCGTTCTATCCGTCGCCGCGGCGCGACGACGGCTACGACATCGCCGACTATCGCGGTGTGCACCCGGACTACGGCACGCTGGCCGATGCCAAGCGCTTCATCAGCGAAGCGCACAAGCGCGGCTTGCGCGTGATCACCGAGCTGGTGGTCAACCACACCTCGGACCAGCATCCCTGGTTCCAGCGCGCGCGCCGCGCGAAGCCCGGTTCGGCTGCGCGCAACTACTACGTCTGGTCCGACAACGACCAGGAATATGCGGGCACCCGCATCATCTTCTGCGACACCGAGAAATCGAACTGGACCTGGGACCCGGTCGCGAACGCGTTCTTCTGGCACCGTTTCTACTCGCATCAGCCGGACCTGAATTTCGACAATCCGCAGGTGCTGAAAGCGGTGCTCGGCGTCATGTCGTACTGGCTCGATCTCGGCATCGACGGGCTGCGGCTGGACGCGGTGCCCTACCTGATCGAGCGCGAAGGCACCTCCAACGAGAACCTGCCGGAGACGCACGCGATCCTGAAGACGATCCGCGCCGAACTCGACCGCAATTTCAAGAATCGCATGCTGCTGGCCGAAGCCAACATGTGGCCGGAAGACGTGCAGCAGTACTTCGGCGACAGCGACGAATGCCACATGGCGTTCCACTTCCCGCTGATGCCGCGCATGTACATGGCGCTGGCGCAGGAAGACCGCTTCCCGATCGTCGACATCCTGCGCCAGACGCCGGACATCCCGCCCGATTGCCAGTGGGCGATCTTCCTGCGCAACCATGACGAGCTGACGCTGGAAATGGTCACCGACAAGGAGCGCGACTACCTGTGGAACCACTACGCGTCCGACAAGCGCGCCCGCATCAACCTCGGCATCCGGCGCCGCCTGACGCCGCTGGTGCAGCGCGACCGGCGGCGCGTCGAGCTGCTCAACAGCTTCCTGCTGTCGATGCCGGGCACGCCGGTGCTGTACTACGGCGACGAGATCGGCATGGGCGACAACATCCATCTCGGCGACCGCGACGGCGTGCGCACCCCGATGCAGTGGTCGCCCGACCGCAACGCCGGCTTCTCTCGCGCAAACCCGGCGAGCCTGGTGCTGCCGCCGATCATGGACCCGGTGTACGGCTATGAAACCGTGAACGTGGAGGCGCAGAGCGGCAATCCGTATTCGCTGCTGAACTGGACCCGGCGCATGCTCGCGGTGCGCAAGCAGCACCACGCGTTCGGGCGCGGCAAACTGATCCTGCTGTACCCGGCCAACCGCCGCATCCTGGCCTACCTGCGCGAATACGACGGCAGCGCGCAGGGCGAGGGCACGGAAACGATATTGTGCGTGGCCAACGTGTCGCAATCGGCGCAGGCGGTCGAACTCGACCTGTCCGCCTACGCGGGGCGGGTGCCGGTGGAAATGGTGGGCGGCTCCACCTTCCCGCCGATCGGCAAGCTCACCTATCTGCTGACGCTGCCGCCTTACGGCTTCTACTGGTTCATGCTGGCGTCGGAGGCGCACATGCCGCAATGGCATGTGCCGGCGCCGGAGCCGCTGCCCGAATACTCGACGCTGGTGCTGCGCCATGGACTGGAAGAAATCCTGGCGCCGGCGCTGCGTTCGATCCTGGAGAAGGAAGCGCTGCCGGCCTACCTGCCGAAGCGTCGCTGGTACGCCGGCAAGCAGGAGCGGCTGCTGGCGGTGCGCATCGCGCTGACCGCGTCGCTGCCGGCATCGCATGCGCGCCCGCACGTGATGCCGGCCATGCTGGCCGAGATCGAGACCACCACCGCTTCCGGCATCGAACGCTACCTGCTGCCGCTCGGTTACATCCGTGAAGAAGACATCCAGACCGCGCTGCCGCAGCAGCTCGCGCTGGCGCGGGTGCGGCGCGGGCGCACCGTGGGCCTGCTGACCGATGCGTTCGTGCTCGATTCGTTCGCGTTCGTGATCCTGCAGCAGATGCGCGACCGCGCCCGGCTGGCGACCGAGGATGGCGAAGTCCGCTTCATTCCGACCAGCGCGTTCGACACGCTCGACGTCGACGCCGAACCGGAGATCCGGCGCCTGGCCGCCGAACAGTCGAACAGCTCGCTGGTGATCGCCGACCAGGCGGTGCTGAAAGTGATCCGCCACATCGCGCCCGGCGTGCATCCGGAAGCGGAGATGGGACGCTACCTGACCGAACTCGGCTATGCGAACGCGCCGGCGATGCTGGGCGAGGTCACCCGCTTCGCCGCCGACGGCACGCCGCTCACGCTGATCATGCTGCAGCAGTTCATCCACAACCAGGGCGACGCCTGGGAATGGACGCTGGACACGCTGGGGCGCGCGATCCAGCACAGCGTGGTCTCCGAGGAAGCGGTCAGCAGCGTGCAGGCGACCGACATTTCCGACCCCGAGGCGGACCTGATGCGGCTTGCCACCAGCCTCGGCCGCCGCCTCGGTGAACTGCATGCGGCGCTCGCCACGCCGACCGACAATCCGGATTTCGCGCCGCGCTTCGCCAGCGAGCAGGATACCCGGCACTGGGCCGAAGGCGTGCGCCGCCAGCTCGACGATGCGCTCGCGCAGCTGAGCGACAAGAACGACTGGGCCGACCCGGTGTACGCAGACTACGCGGCCGAACTGCTGGCGCGGCGCGACGCGCTGTGCGAGCGCATCGACGCGCTGGCAGCGGCCGGCATCGGCGCGCTGCGCATCCGCATCCACGGCGATTTCCATCTGGGCCAGGTGCTGGTGGCGCACGGCGACGTGTATATCGTCGATTTCGAAGGCGAGCCGGCCAAGCCGCTGGCGCTGCGGCGCGAAAAGAGCAGCCCGATGCGCGACGTCGCCGGCCTGCTGCGTTCGGTCGACTACGCCGCCGCGTTCGCGGCCAGCCGCGGACCGGGCGACCTGGGCGAGGGCGCCGAACAGCGCAAGCAGCAGGTGCTGCTCTCGTTCGTGCCGAGCGCCGGCGAAGCCTTCCTCGATGCCTACCGCGAAACCACCGCCGATATCCGCATCGCGCCGACGCCGCGAGCCGAACAGGCATTGCTGCAACTGTTCGTGCTGGAAAAGGTGGCCTACGAAATCTGCTACGAAGCGGCCAACCGGCCGACCTGGCTGGCGGTGCCGCTGCTGGGCCTGTTCGAGATCGCCCGCCAGTTGCTGGCCCATCCGCAAGGAGAATCATCCGATGAGTGAGCACACGCTGGAACGAAACCTGGCCGATCCGAAGCTGCTGGAAGCGACGCTGCACGGGCGGCTGTCCGATCCGTTTTCCTTTCTTGGTCCGCACGCGGCCGACGGCGCCACCGTGATCCGCACTTTCCAGCCCGGCGCGCGCGCGGTCGACGTGGTGGCGCGCGGCCCCGAGCCGGACGTCGAGCGCAAGTTGCTGGGTTCGCTGTACAACCTGAACCAGAGCGGCCTGTTCGTCAGCACGCCGCCGCTGGGCGGATTGCAGCAAGGCTATGTGCTGCGCATCACCTGGCCGGACGGCAAGGGCGGCGAATACGTGCAGTACACCGAAGACCCGTATGCGTTCGGGCTGCTGCTCGGCGAACTCGACCTGCACCTGCTGGCCGAAGGCAATCACCGCGAACTTGGGCGCTGCCTGGGCGCCAATCCGATGACGATAGGCGGCGTCGCCGGCACCCGCTTCGCGGTATGGGCGCCGAACGCGCGCCGGGTGTCGGTGGTGGGCGACTTCAACCAGTGGGACGGGCGGCGCCACCCGATGCGGCTGCGCATCGAAGCCGGCGTGTGGGAATTGTTCATCCCGCGGCTGCCGGCCGGCACCCGCTACCAGTACGAGATCGTCGGCCCGGACGACACCGTGCTGCCGCTGAAGGCGGATCCGGTCGCGCGCGCTTCCGAGCCGCCGCCTTCGACGGTGTCGGTGGTCGCGTCCGACCTGCCGTTCCGCTGGACCGACGAAGCCTGGATGCAGCGCCGCGCCGCGCGCCACCGGCCGTCGGCGCCGATCGCGATCTATGAAGTGCACGCCGGCTCCTGGCTGCGCAAGCTGGAGGAAGACGGACGCAGCCTGAACTGGCACGAACTGGCCGACCGCCTGATCCCGTATGCCACCGGCATGGGTTTCACCCATCTCGAATTCCTGCCGATCATGGAGCATCCGTTCGGCGGCTCCTGGGGCTACCAGCCGCTAGGGCTGTTCGCGCCCAGCGCGCGTTTCGGCTCGCCGACCGCGTTCGCCTCGTTCGTCGACCGCTGCCACGCGGCCGGGCTGGGCGTGATCCTCGACTGGGTGCCTGCGCATTTTCCGTCCGATCCGCATGGTCTCGCGCGCTTCGACGGCACCGCGCTGTACGAGCACCAGGACCCGCGCGAAGGCTTCCACCAGGACTGGAACACGCTGATCTACAACCTCGGCCGCAACGAGGTGTGCGGCTTCCTGATCGCCAGCGCGCTCGAATGGCTGGAGCATTTCCACGTCGACGGATTGCGCGTCGACGCGGTGGCGTCGATGCTGTACCGCGATTACAGCCGCAAGGAAGGCGAGTGGGTGCCGAACGTCTACGGCGGCCGCGAAAACCTGGAAGCGGTCGCCTTCCTGCGCCAGATGAACCGGGTGGTGCATGAGCGCTGCCCGGGCGCGCTCACGATCGCCGAGGAATCGACCGCCTGGCCCGGCGTGACCGCACCGCTGGAGCAGGGCGGGCTTGGCTTCAGCTACAAGTGGAACATGGGCTGGATGCACGACACGCTGCGCTACGCGGCGCTCGATCCGCTGTACCGGCAGCATCATCACCACGACATGACTTTCGGCATGGTGTACGCGTATTCGGAGAAATTCGTGCTGCCGATCTCGCACGACGAAGTGGTGCACGGCAAAGGCTCGCTGCTGGGCAAGATGCCGGGCGGCGATTCGCCGTTCGGCCTGGCCAACCTGCGCGCCTATCTCGGCTTCATGTGGACCCATCCCGGCAAGAAGCTGCTGTTCATGGGCTGCGAATTCGGCCAGGTGCACGAATGGAACCATGACGGCTCGCCGGAATGGCACCTGCTGGACGCGCCCGGCCATCGCGGCGTGCAGCGCCTGGTGCGCGACCTGAACCGGCTGTACGCGGCCGAGCCGGCGCTGCATCGCAAGGATTGCGAGCCGGACGGGTTCTCCTGGGTGATCGGCGACGATTTCCACAACAGCGTGTTCGCCTGGCTGCGCCGCGGCGGCGAGGGCACCGCGCCGCTGCTGGTGGTGGTCAACATGACGCCGGTGATGCGCGAGAATTACCGGATCGGCGTGCCGGGCGCGGCGCGCGAGTGGCGGCGCGTGCTCGACACCGACGCCGCGGTCTACGGCGGCACCGGCTACGCGGAAGAGGGCACGATTGCCTGCGAGGAGCATGCCAGCCACGGCATGCCGCGCTCGCTGCAGCTGACGCTGCCGCCGCTGTCGGCGCTGGTCCTCAAGGAAGCGGTCTGAGCATGGCGAACATTCCCCCCGCGCCGCAGGCGATCCAGTCCGGCGCCCCGTATCCGCTGGGCGCCTGCTACGATGGCTTCGGCACCAACTTCGCGGTGTTTTCCGCGCATGCGGACAAGATCGAACTGTGCCTGTTCGACGCCGCCGGCCGCCACGAGATCGCGCGCTGGACGCTGCCCGAATGTACCGACGAGGTATGGCACGGCTACCTGCCCGGCATCCATCCGGGCGCGCTCTACGGCTACCGCGCCTATGGCCCGTACCGGCCGGAATCCGGGCATCGCTTCAATCCCAACAAGCTGCTGCTCGATCCGTATGCGCGCCAGCTGCACGGCCAGGTGCGCTGGACCGATGCGCTGTACGGCTACCGCCTGCATTCGCAGCGCGCCGACCTCTCCTTCGACCGGCGCGACAGCGCGCCGGCCATGCCGAAGGCGGTGGTGGTCGACGCCAGCTTCAACTGGCACGACGACCGCCCGCCGCGCGTGCCGTGGGAAAAGACCGTGATCTACGAAGCGCATCTGCGCGGCCTCACGATGCGCGCCGAACAGGTACATCCGAAGCATCGCGGCACCTTCGCCGGGCTGGCCGACCCGTTCGTGATCGACCATCTGCTGCGGCTCGGCATCACCACGATCGAGCTGCTGCCGGTGCAGGCCTTCCTGCAGGACCGGCGGCTGGTGGCCAGCGGCCTCTCCAACTACTGGGGCTACAACACGCTGTGCTATTTCGCGCCCGAGCCGCGCTACCTGGCGCACGGCGCGCTCAACGAAGTGCGCTACGCGGTCCAGCAATTGCACCAAGCCGGCCTCGAAGTCATCCTCGACGTGGTCTACAACCACACCTGCGAGGAAAGCGAACTGGGGCCGACGCTGTCGTTTCGTGGCTTCGACAATCTCAGTTATTACCGCCCGCTGGCCGGCAATCACCGCCAGCTGGTCAACGATACCGGCTGCGGCAATACCCTGAACCTGTCGCACCCGCGCGTGATCCAGCTGGTGATGGACTCGCTGCGCTACTGGGTGCAGGAATTCCATGTCGACGGCTTCCGCTTCGACCTCGGCGCCACGCTCGGCCGCGAACCCTACGGTTTCGACCCCGGCGCCGGCTTCTTCGACGCGCTGCTGCAGGATCCGGTGCTGGCCAGGGTGAAGCTGATTTCCGAACCCTGGGACCTGGGGCCGGGCGGCTACCAGGTCGGCAACCATCCGGCCCGCATGGCGGAATGGAACGACCGCTTCCGCGACGACGTGCGCAGCTTCTGGAAAGGCCAGTCCGGCATGCGCGGCGCGATCGCCGGCCGCCTGCTGGGCTCGGCCGACCTGTTCAACCACAACCGGCGGCGGCCGTGGGCCTCGGTCAATTTCATCACCGCGCATGACGGCTTCACGCTGCAGGACCTGGTCAGCTACAA
>CBIHOK010000099.1:0-14363 GCA_966211575.1 uncultured Noviherbaspirillum sp. | reverse complement strand
TTCGATCCGCTGATGGGCGCACGGCCGATGTCGCGCCTGATCCAGGACATGATCCGCAAGGCGCTGGCCGACGAGCTGCTGTTCGGCCGGCTGGTGTCCGGCGGCCGGGTCACCGTCGACATGGACGAGAACGAGCAGATCAAGCTGGACTTCGCCGAGGGCGATCCGTCGCCACCGCCGGCTCCGGAAGAAACGCTCGAAGTCGAGTAAGCCGGTCCGCAAAACGCGTGAGCCCGGGCCGCCGATGCGGCTCGGGCTTTTTTCATGGGCGCCGAAGGCGAAGGCGCTTACTGAGCCGGATTCGTGATGGCGGCGTGAATCGCGTCGATCCCGGTCAGCACCTCTTCCGGAAGCTGGATGGAAGCGGCTTCGATGTTTTCCCTCAGTTGCTCGATGCTGGTGGCACCGATGATCGTCGACGCGACGAACCAGCGGCTGCAGCACCAGGCGATGGCCATCTGGGCCGGGCTCAGGCCGTGGGCACGCGCCAGCTCGGCATAGCGGCGCACCGCTTCGCGCACCGTCGGCCGCAGGTAGCGCGGACTCCAGGTGGGCGGGAAAATCGTCAGGCGGCCGTGCGCTTTCGGATTGTCCAGGTATTTGCCGCTGAGCTGGCCGAACGCGAGCGGGCTGTACGCGAGCAAGCCGACATTCTCACGGAAACAGGCTTCGTCGAGTCCGGTTTCGAAAGCGCGGTTCAGCAGGTTGTACGCGTTCTGGATCGATACGATGCGGGGCAGGCCGCGCATTTCCGATTGTTTTGCGAATTCGCATACGCCCCAGGCGGTTTCGTTCGAGACGCCGATATGCCGCACCTTGCCCGCCTTGACCAGTTCATCGAGCACGGTCAGCGTATCCTCGATCGCGGTATGCGGCCGTTCCCTGGCGGGATCGAACCGGGTCTGGCCGAAGATCGGTGCATTCCGGCTCGGCCAGTGCAACTGGTACAGATCAAGATAGTCGGTCTGCAGCCGCCGCAGGCTGCTCTCGATCGCGGCGCGGATGTTGGCCGGATCGAGGTCGGTGTTGCCGTTGCGGATCCATCCGAAGCCGCGCGACGGGCCAACCGCCTTGCTGGCGAGGATGATATGCTCGCGTTTCCCCGATTTTCGCAGCCAGCTGCCGATGTATTTCTCGGTCGAGCCCTGCGTCTCGGCCCGGCCCATCACCGGATACATCTCTGCGGTGTCGATAAAGTTGATGCCGCGCTCAAGTGCGAAATCAAGCTGGCTGTGTGCCTCGGCTTCGCTGTTCTGCTCGCCGAAGGTCATGGTGCCGAGGCAGATGTTCGAGACGTGCAGGTCGCTGCCGCCCAACTGGTTCTTTTTCATCGTGTGTCCGTCAAGCTGGTTTGCCGCCCGCCGCCGCAGGGCGGGATCCGGCCCAACTTTAACGCGATTTGCACAATGCTGCCGCGCACTCCTTCACCAGCGCCGGGCCGCGATAGATCAGACCGGTGTACAGCTGCACCAGCGAGGCGCCGGCTTCGATTTTCTCGCGGGCGTCGGCGCCCGACAGTATGCCTCCCACGCCGATGATGGGCAGTGCCTCGCCAAGCTCGGCCTTCAGCGAACGAATCACCGCGGTGGAAAGTGCCCGAACCGGCGCGCCCGACAATCCGCCGGCTTCCTCCGCATGGCGCATTCCAGCGACAGCGTCGCGGCTGATCGTGGTATTGGTCGCGATCACGCCGTCCATCCGGTGCCGCACCAATGCCGCCGCGATTGCCTTGATCTGATCGCGGTCGATGTCGGGAGCGATCTTGAGCGCGATCGGCACGTAGCGCATATGCCGGTCGGCCAGGCGCTGCTGCGCATCCTTCAGGCGCGACAGCAAAGGGTCGAGCTCCGATGCTCCCTGCAACTGGCGCAGATTCTTGGTGTTGGGCGATGAAATATTCACCGTCACATAGCTCGCGTAGGGATAGACCTTGTCGAGGCAATACAGATAATCGTCGGCGGCGCGTTCGATCGGGGTATCGGCGTTCTTGCCAATGTTCAGCCCCAGTACGCCCCGCTTGTCGCGGTAAAACGTCGATGCCTGCACATTGGCAACGAAAGCATCGACGCCCTGATTGTTGAATCCCATCCGGTTGATCAAGGCGTCCGCTTTCGGCAAGCGGAACATGCGCGGTTGCGGGTTGCCCGGCTGCGGGCGCGGCGTGACCGTGCCTACTTCGATGAATCCGAAGCCGAGTGCCGCCAGTCCATCGATATAGGCGCCGTCCTTGTCGAGACCGGCGGCCAGTCCGACCGGGTTGGGAAATTCGATTCCCATCACCGTACGTGGGTCCCGGGCCGGCTCCGGCAATATCCGGGTCAGTCCGCAAGCGGCGGCGCGCGCCAGCGCGGGCAGCGTCAGGTTGTGCGCGGCTTCCGCATCGAGCGAAAACAGGAACGGACGGGCGAGGGCATAAAGAAGTTTTTCTGACATGGCGGTGTCGCGGGATGGGGCGCGGACAGGCGCGGAATGAACTTTGCCGCCGCAAAATCCGCTATTTTACCCTTGCGCAATATCGCCGATCAGGTGCCGGGCCGCCATTCTTCCCACTTGCCGTGCTGAAGCGCTTCCAGCGGTTGGAAATTGGTCTTGTAGGCCATTTTCTGGCTGTTTTCTATCCAGTAACCCAGGTACACGTGCGCCATATCGAGCCGTTTCGCCTGCTCGATCTGCCACAGGACATTGTAGGTGCCGTAGGACGCTCCTGGTACATCGGGATCATAGAAGGTGTAGACCGAAGACAGGCCGTCGCTCAGCACGTCGATGATGCTGACCATGCGCAGCATGCCGGTGTGGTCGCGGAATTCGGCCAGGCGCGTGTTGACCTTGCTTTGCAGCAGGAACTGCGCGTACTGATCGCGGCTGTCCTGGTCCATTCCGCCGCCCGCATGGCGCGCATTCTGATAGCGCAGATACAGCCCGTAGTGTTCATGCGCATAGGTGAGTGGGCCGACCCGGCTCTCCAGTTCGTGGTGTCGTTTCCATGCGCGGCGCTGGCTGCGGGAAGGCTGGAAGCTTGCCACTTTGACGCGCACCGGTACGCACGCCTGGCAGCCGTCGCAGTGCGGTCGGTAGGTAAAAATCCCGCTGCGCCGGAAGCCGTTCCTGACCAGTTCGGAGTAGACGTCGGCGTTGATCAGGTGCGAAGGCGTTGCCACCTGGGAGCGCGCCTGACGCCCCTCCAGGTAGCTGCAGGGGTAGGGAGCAGTTGCATAGAACTGCAGGGTGGCGAACGGCAGGTCTTTCAGATGCGTCATGTGCTTGTTGCCCGGCTTCGATACTGACCCTGTTAATTTACACCGAGCCGGCGCCGCAGCCTATGCGCTTTTCATAGCCGCCTAAAATAAATCGACCGGTTCCCAGGTCTCGATTGGCGGTTGCATTACCGCGCCGCGCAAGTGGGCTATGAATTCGCTGCGCGCTATCGGTATTGCGCCCAGCGATGCCAGGTGTGAAGTTTCCTGCTGGCAGTCAATCATGGCGACGCCGTTCGCCCGCAGGAAGGCGACCAGGTACGCGAGCGCGATTTTCGAGGCGTCGCTGACCCGTGCGAACATCGATTCGCCGTAGAACATGCGCCCTATGCAGACACCGTAGGCGCCCCCTACCAGCTTTCCGTCCAGCCACAGTTCGGACGAATGCGCGCACCCCCACCGATGCAGGCCGCCGTAACCCCGGACAATATCTTCGGAAATCCAGGTTCCGCCACCGTCGCGTCGCGGTTCGGCGCAGGATCGCATCACTTGCTCGAAGGCGCTGTCGAACCGGATTTGCCAGGGACCGCCGGTTTGCATGCTGCGCCTGACCTTGTTGAGCGTTTTCTTCAGGCTGTGCGAAATCGAGAAGCGGTCGGTATACAGCACCATGCGCGGATCGGTGCTCCACCAGAGAATGGGCTGGCCTTCCGAATACCAGGGAAAGATGCCGTGACGGTATGCGTCGAGCAGGCGGGCGGGTGACAAGTCGGCGCCGGCGGCCAGTAATCCCGGTGCCCCGTCTGCCTCGGTCAATGCGGTCGAGACATCGGGGAATGGGGTTCCTGCTTCCAGCCATTCAATCATTGCCTATCACCAAACTGGTTCATGAAAAAGCACGTTATTGGTGCAGCGTGAACGGCTGCAGCGATTCAAAATAAAAAAGAAAAATAAAATCAAGGATTTATATGAATTCACCAAAATGGAACGATTTTTGCTTTGTTGGTGCGCGTAAATATAATCATGCACACTTACAGGGAGATTTTTTGCATGGATGCAGTTAAAAACGGTGGCGATGCACTATTCATATTGCTCGGAGCCATCCTGATTCTTGCAATGCACGCCGGCTTCGCATTTCTCGAGCTTGGCACCGTGCGCAAGAAAAACCAGGTGAACGCCTTGGTGAAGATCTTAGTCGATTTTGCGATTTCAACCATTGCATACTTCTTTGTCGGCTACAGCATAGCCTACGGCATCAACTTCTTTGCCGACGCGTCCACACTGGCTGCGCAGCACGGTTACGAACTGGTCCGGTTTTTCTTCCTGCTGACGTTTGCTGCGGCAATTCCGGCGATCATTTCCGGCGGCATTGCCGAACGCGCCAAGTTTTATCCGCAATTGGCGGCCACGGCATTGCTCGTAGGCGTGGTTTACCCCTTCTTCGAGGGTATTGCCTGGAATCATGCGTTTGGGGTGCAGGCGTGGCTGAAAGCGCACTTCTCGGCCGAGTTCCACGATTTTGCCGGCTCGGTGGTCGTGCATGCGGTGGGCGGCTGGGCGGCACTGCCAGCCGTCATCCTGCTCGGTGCGCGGCGCGGGCGCTATTCCAAGGACGGAGCGATCGCCGCGCATCCGCCTTCCAATATTCCCTTTCTCGCATTGGGCGCCTGGATCCTGACGGTGGGCTGGTTCGGTTTCAATGTGATGAGTGCGCAGACGCTCGATAACATGAACGGACTGGTCGCCCTGAATTCGCTGATGGCGATGGTAGGCGGCACGCTGGTCGCGGTACTGATGGGTAGAAACGATCCCGGCTTTGCTTATAACGGGCCGCTTGCCGGCCTGGTGGCAGTGTGCGCTGGCTCCGATCTGATGCATCCGCTCGGCGCGCTGATTACCGGCGTGGCCGCTGGCGCGATCTTCGTATGGATGTTTACGCGTACCCAGAACAAATGGAAGATCGACGACGTACTCGGCGTGTGGCCTCTCCACGGGTTGTGCGGCGCTTGGGGTGGTATCGCGGCTGGTATCTTCGGCCAGAAGGCGCTGGGCGGGATCGGCGGGGTATCGCTGATGTCGCAACTGGTAGGCACCTTGCTCGGCGTCGCCGTTGCGACGATCGCATCGACGATCATCTACGGCTTCCTGAAGCGTGTGGTCGGAATCCGGCTCGATCCGGAGCAGGAATTCGAGGGCGCCGACCTGTCGATTCACAACATCAGCGCCACCGCGGAGCGCGAAACCAGCTGGTAGCGCCGGCTGCCGGTATGGATGCCGACAGCGGCAGGAACGTCACTCCGGTCCGCGCATTGGTTTCATGATGTCGCGCGAGTGGAAGCCGAAGCTGCCGCCCTGGCTTTTGACCCGGGCGTAGTCGGCGAGGAAGTATTTCAGCGTGTGAGCGACGGTCGGAAAGGCGATCTCGTCCCACGGAATCTCGGCTTCGGCAAACAGCTTCACCTCCAGGCTTTCGGTCCCGGCCTGGTAGTCGAGGTCGAGCAGACGTGCCCGGTAAAACATGTGGACCTGGTGGACATGCGGGACGTTGAGCAGCGAAAACAGTTCGTGCAATTCGATGCGCGCCCCGGCTTCTTCCAGCGTTTCGCGCTGCGCGGCATCGGTCGTCGTCTCGTTGTTTTCCATAAAGCCCGCCGGCAGCGTCCAGTATCCGTAGCGCGGCTCGATCGCGCGCTTGCACAGGAGGACGCGCAATTCGCCTTCCTGTTCCCACACCGGAATGGAACCGACCACCATCTTCGGATTCTGATAATGAATCGTGCCGCAACTCGCGCATACATAGCGCGGGCGATTATCGTCCGGAGGAATCTGGAGCGTGACCGGCTGCGCGCATTCAGAGCAAAATTTCATGAAGTATCGGAAAGATGTTGGGCACCGGATGGCGACGAAGACGGATTCATGATTCGTGCATCTTCGCGAGAACG
The DNA here is from genome assembly GCA_966211575.1 of uncultured Noviherbaspirillum sp. Lineage (GTDB taxonomy): Bacteria > Pseudomonadota > Gammaproteobacteria > Burkholderiales > Burkholderiaceae_D > Noviherbaspirillum. The sequence continues at coordinate 8,227 of CBIHOK010000099.1, read as the reverse complement.
TGCCGACAAGTGTATCACCAGGTGCGATGATGGCAATTGGATTTGCGTTGTGAGCCGATAGCGGATATACTTCAATGCTTCAGACGCGGGGTGGAGCAGTCTGGCAGCTCGTCGGGCTCATAACCCGAAGGTCGCAGGTTCAAATCCTGCCCCCGCAACCAAAGTCTCAAAGTCTTAAATTTCCCGCCCGCACCACACTTCCAATAAAAATTGGGCGCCGGAACGCAGCATCAACGAGTTCTCCAACCGGGCAGCATCCCGAGATGCTTGTCGTTGACGATGTCTTTTCTGCATTGTAAGAAACAAGACGCACAACATGAATACGACTGAGGCGAAGAAAGTCCTCGAAACCGCGTTGCTTTGCGCACATGAGCCCCTGTCCATCAACGACTTGAAGAAGCTTTACCAGGAAGGCGGCGAAGCGGTCGAGCATATTGATGCCGACAAGATTCGTGCGATGCTTGAGGAACTGCGCGGCGATTGGTCGGACAAAGGCATTGAAATCGTTGCGCTTTCGACCGGGTGGCGCTTTCAGAGCCGCCCCGAGATGAAGCGTTATCTCGATCGCCTCAATCCGGAAAAGCCGCCCAAGTATTCGCGCGCGACCCTCGAAACCCTGGCGATCATCGCCTATCGTCAGCCGGTCACGCGCGGCGATATCGAAGAGATTCGCGGCGTGACCGTCAATTCGCAAACGATCAAGATGCTCGAGGATCGCGGCTGGATCGAATCGGTCGGCCAGCGTGACGTTCCGGGGCGGCCATCCTTGTTCGCGACCACCCGGCAATTTCTCGATGATCTCGGGCTCACGTCCCTCGACCAGTTGCCGCCGCTGCAGCAGGTGAGCCGGGACGAAATGCCGGAAGCGATGCTGCCGGAACTGCAGGCGCTGGAAGCCGGGCTCGAGGGCGCGGATTTGCAGGCTGCCGGACCGACCGGCGGCGAAAAAATGACAAACTCTCCGGCCGTGCCGGGGCAAACGGCGCCCGATAACGGCGCGCCATCCGATGATTCCGCTTCTGCCGGCGCCGCGCCGTCCGGGGACAACTCCGCAGAGTTAACTCAAAAAACGAACGATGAACTTTCCAGTCAACAATGACGCCAATCAAGCAGCGGCCAGTGACCAGTCTGCTTCCGAAACCCAGGATGAGCAGAACCAGGAGCGCGGGAGCGCGGTGACTGGCGACGCCGAAAAAAAACCGGCCAAGCGCGGTGTGCGTGGTCCGCGCAACCTGCGCCGGGCGCGCGCGGCGCGACCAGCGGAAGGAGTGTCGGCTGTGAAATCGGAGCGCGGCGCCGAAGAGCCGCGGGCGGATGCCGCGCAACCGGGCGAGGGAGAGGGACCGCGCGCCGTCAGGAATGGACGTGGCCGTGGCAACGCCCGGCAGCAGGCAGGCCAGAAGCCGCGCAACAAGCAAGCCGGTAATGGTACAGGCGGTACAGGCGCGGGTATGGGCGGAAGCGGGCCGACACGCGCTCGGGGTGGCGCGAATGCCGGAAATGTGGAAGATATTTTCTCGCTCGTCGCCTCGGGTGCGTTCGATGCGCTTGCTGAAGACAGCGGCAACGGGCGCCAGGGACCGGCCCGGAACGTGCGCCGCGACCTCACTGCCGAGGATGACGCCCCCAAGCTGCACAAGGTGCTGGCCGAGGCCGGACTCGGTTCCCGGCGCGACATGGAAGAACTGATCATTGCCGGCCGTGTGTCGGTCAACGGCGAGCCGGCCCATATCGGGCAGCGGATATTGCCGACCGACCAGGTGCGGATCAATGGCAAACTGATTCAGCGCAAGGTCAGCAAGCGGCCTCCGCGTGTTCTGATCTATCACAAACCGGCCGGCGAGATCGTCAGCACCAGCGACCCGGAAGGCCGTCCTTCGGTGTTCGAGCGTCTGCCGAACATGAAGGCCGGTAAATGGCTGGCAGTCGGCCGGCTCGATTTCAATACCGAGGGCTTGCTGCTGTTTACCACTTCGGGTGATCTGGCGAACCGCCTGATGCACCCGCGCTACGGGATCGAGCGCGAGTATGCGGTCCGCACCCTGGGGGAACTGGAAGAAGGCATGCGCCAGAAACTGCTGAGCGGCGTCGAGCTGGAGGATGGCGTGGCGCAGTTTTCCCGGATCGCGGATGGCGGCGGCGAAGGCGTCAACCGCTGGTACCGGGTAACCATCGGCGAAGGGCGCAACCGCGAGGTGCGGCGCATGTTCGAGGCGATCGGCCTGACCGTTTCGCGCCTGATCCGCACGCGCTATGGCGCGCTGACCTTGCCGAGCAGCCTGAAGCGCGGGCGCTGGGAAGAACTGGACGAAAACGCGGTGCGCCAGTTGATGACGCTGAGCGGTCTGGAAAAGGCGGCGGCCCAGGGGGGCAACGGGAAAGGGCGTAATGGCCGTAACGGCGCCGACAAGGCGCCCGGCCAGAAGCGCGGTGGCGGCCAGGAGCAGCAGCGCGGCGCGCGCGGGCAGGCACGCAGCCGGCAACCCGATCCGCTGCAAACGGCGCTTGGTTTTCCGGATACCGGGCGCGTGCGTCGCATGGGCGGGCCGGGCCGGGGCATGCCGTCGCTGCCGGGCATGCAAGGCATGCCGCGCCGCCGCTCGCGTGGCTGAAGATGGATGGAGCCGGCTAGCTCTTTCAGGGGCTAGCCGGATTAAAAAATTGCGCAGAGTCGCCGGTTCGGGCGTCTTTTGGCATTGCGATGCACAAAATAATCGTTTATAATTAGTGAGTTAACTGAATTCCGCTGACGGGTGCCATGGGCGCTTTCGAAAAGCGGAATGGCGCGGGAGGGCCACTCCGGTTGGCTGCGACAATAAAGAAGAGATGGGCAGATGCCCATTTTTTTTTTGTTGAACAGTTTTGCCGGGAATTTGGCCGGCACGATCGGCAAGGGTGGCTGGCAGGAACCGAGCTGCAAGAATCTGGAGAATCGCATTGCGATTGTTGGAACTGATTGAAAAAACCGTCGCGGGACTAGGTTACGAACTGGTCGATTTCGAGCAGGCGGCCCGCGGCCTGTGGCGCGTATTCATCGACTTTCCGCCGGAGGCGGGGGAAGAGGCGCGGATTACGGTGGAAGACTGCGAAAAGGTCAGCCACCAGTTGTCGCATGTGCTGACGGTCGAGAATGCGCATTACGAGCGGCTCGAAGTGTCGTCGCCGGGGTTGGACCGGCCTCTGAAGAAAGTGGCGGATTACGCGCGTTTTGCGGGGCAGGAGGCAGTGGTGAAGTTGCGCCTGCCGATGGCGGGCGCGGCGAACCGGAAGTCGTTCCAGGGCGTGCTGCTGGCGCCCGAAGGCGATGGCCTCAAGTTGGAATTCGAAGGAAAAGATGGGCCGGCGGTGCTGGAATTCACGCTCGCCGATGTGGATAAGGCACGCCTGGTGCCGAAAGTGGACTTTAGGAGTCGCAAAGCATGAGTCGCGAAGTATTATTGTTGGTCGATGCGCTGGCACGAGAGAAAAACGTCGATAAGGATATCGTCTTCGGCGCCCTTGAGCATGCGCTCGCACAGGCGACCAAAAAGCGCTATGACGGCGACGTGGACGTGCGCGTGTCGATCGATCGCGAATCCGGCGAATTCGAATCTTTCCGCCGGTGGCACGTGGTGCCCGACGAAGCCGGCCTGCAATTGCCCGACCAGGAAGTGCTGCTGTTCGAAGCAAAGGAGCAGATTCCCGATATCGAGGTGGACGACTACATCGAGGAACCGATCGAGTCGGTCGATTTCGGCCGCCGCTTCGCGCAGGATACCAAGCAGGTCGTGCTGCAGCGCATCCGCGACGCCGAGCGCGAGCAGATCCTTGCCGACTTCCTGGAACGCGGCGATTCGCTGGTGACCGGCACCATCAAGCGCATGGAGCGCGGCGATGCGATCGTCGAGTCGGGCAAGATCGAAGCGCGCCTGCCGCGCGACCAGATGATCCCGAAGGAAAACCTGCGCATCGGCGACCGCGTCCGCGCGTATATCCTGCGTATCGATCGCAACGCGCGCGGCCCGCAAGTGATCCTGTCGCGTACCGCGCCGGAATTCATCATGAAGCTGTTCGAACTGGAAGTGCCGGAAATCGAACAGGGACTGCTGGAGATCAAGTCAGCGGCGCGCGATCCCGGCGTGCGGGCGAAGATCGCGGTGTTTACCAACGACAAGCGGATCGACCCGATCGGCACCTGTGTCGGCATGCGCGGTTCGCGTGTGCAGGCGGTGACCGGCGAACTGGGCGGCGAGCGGGTCGACATCGTGCTGTGGTCGGAAGACCCGGCGCAGTTCGTGATCGGCGCGCTGGCGCCGGCCAACGTGTCGTCGATCGTGGTGGACGAAGACAAGCATGCGATGGACGTTGTGGTCGACGAGGAAAACCTGGCGATCGCAATCGGCCGTGGCGGCCAGAACGTGCGCCTGGCATCGGAACTGACCGGCTGGCAGATCAACATCATGACTGCGGAAGAATCGGCCGACAAATCGGCTGCCGAAACCGCGGCGACCCGTACGCTGTTCATGGAACGTCTCGATGTCGACCAGGAAGTGGCCGATATCCTGGTGGAGGAAGGTTTCTCCAGCCTGGAAGAGATCGCCTACGTGCCGATCAACGAAATGCTCGATATCGAAGCGTTCGATGAAGACACCGTCAACGAACTGCGCAACCGCGCGCGCGATGCGCTGGTGACCGAGGCGATCGCTTCCGAAGAGGGACTGGAAGGGATGGAAGACGCCCTGGTCAATCTGGAAGGCATCGACCGCGTGACGGCCGGCAAGCTCGGCCTGGTCGGGATCAAGACGCTGGATGCGTTCGCCGGCATGGCCTACGACGAGTTCGGCGCGGTACTGGCATTGCCGGTTGAACGCGCGCGCGAACTGATCGAAAATGGATTTGAAGATGTGACCGATGATGAAATGAAGCTGATCGATGCCAAGTACGACGACCGTGCGCGCGCATTGCAGGCCAGCGCGCGGGAGCTCGTGGAAGCACAGTAACCCCCGGCGCCCATTATCATCGGCTGTACCACATAGAAAAGAGGACTGAATGGCGAGCACCAACGTAGCCCAATTTGCCACCGAACTGAAGATGCCCGCGGACCTGCTGCTGACGCAGTTGCGCGCCGCCGGCGTCGACAAGCGTTCGGCGTCCGACGCCTTGTCGAAGGAAGACAAGGACAAGCTGTTGAATCACTTGCGCCGCGCCCACGGGGTCGCGCCGGAAGGCGACAAGCGGAAGATCACGCTGACGCGCAAGGAAACGACCGAAATCAAGCAGGCCGATGCTACCGGGCGCTCGCGCACGATCCAGGTCGAAGTGCGCAAGAAACGCACCTTCGTGAAGCGCGACGAACCGGTCGTGGAGGAAGCGGCGGCAAAGGCGCCGGCCGCACCGGTGATCGACGAAGCCGAAGTGGCGCGCCGCGCCGAGGAGGCGAAACGCCAGGCCGAACTGATCGCGCGCCAGGAGGCGGAACTGCGCGAGAAGCAGGAGCGGCTGGCCAGGCTGGAAGCGGAGCGCGAAGCGCAGGCGAGGGCAACCGAGCAGGCGGCGGTGGAAGCCGCGGCGGCGGCCGCGAAGGAGGCCGAGGCTGCCAAGACGCAGAAGGTGGCCAGTTCCGCAGCCGAGGAAAAGAAACGGGCCGCGGCCGAAGATGCGAAGAAGAAAGCTGCCGAGCAGGAAGCGAAGGAAGCCGCCGAGCGTGCCGCCGCGACCGAGCGCGCGCGCAAGATGGTGGCCGACGAGGTGGCGCAGATCAAGGCGATGATGAATACGCCGCGCAAGGTGATGGTCGCGCCGGAAGCAGCGCCGCAGGCGAAAGCGGGCGAAGGCACGCTGCACAAGCCGGCCGACAAGAAACCGGGCGAAAAGAAGGAAGACAAGAAGCCGGCGGTGGGCGACAAGAAGTCGATCAAGTCGGCGAACGTGTCGTCGACCTGGCAGGATGACGCGGCCAAGAAGCGCGGCAACATCAAGACGCGCGGCAACGGTCCGTCCGGCTCGCGCGACGGCTGGCGCAGCGGTCCGCGCGGCCGCCGTTCGCATGGCCACAACGACGAACGCGAGTCCAACTTCCAGGTGCCGACCGAAGCGGTGGTCAAGGACGTGCATGTGCCGGAAACCATCACCGTGGCCGAACTGGCGCACAAGATGGCGGTGAAGGCATCGGAAGTGATCAAGCACTTGATGAAGCTGGGTCAGATGGTGACCATCAACCAGGTGCTGGACCAGGAAACCGCGATGATCCTGGTCGAGGAAATGGGCCACAAGGCGTTCGCTGCGAAGCTCGACGATCCGGAAGCGATGCTCGAGGAGGCCGGTGAACACGCGGATGCGGAAGCCTTGCCGCGGGCGCCGGTGGTAACCGTGATGGGTCACGTCGACCACGGCAAGACTTCATTGCTGGACTCGATCCGGCGCGCCAAGGTGGCGGCCGGCGAAGCGGGTGGCATTACCCAGCATATCGGCGCTTATCACGTGGATACGCCGCGCGGCATGATCACCTTCCTCGATACGCCGGGCCACGAAGCGTTTACCGCGATGCGGGCGCGCGGCGCGAAGGCGACCGACATCGTGATCCTGGTGGTTGCGGCCGACGACGGCGTGATGCCGCAGACCAAGGAAGCGATCGCGCATGCGAAGGCAGCCGGCGTCCCGATCGTGGTGGCGATCAACAAGATCGACAAGCAGGGAGCGAATCCCGAGCGCGTGACGCAGGAACTGATTGCCGAGCAGGTGGTGCCGGAGGCCTACGGCGGCGAATCGCCGTTCATCCCGGTATCGGCGAAGACCGGCCAGAACATCGACGACCTGCTGGAAAACGTGTTGCTGCAGGCTGAAGTGCTGGAACTGAAGGCGCCGGTCGACACGCTGGCCAAGGGCCTGGTGATCGAAGCCAAGCTCGACAAGGGTCGCGGTCCGGTCGCCACCGTGCTGGTGCAGTCCGGTACGCTCAAGCGCGGCGACGTCGTGCTGGCAGGGTCGTCCTACGGTCGGGTGCGGGCGATGGTCGACGAGAACGGCAAGACGGTGGCGGACGCCGGCCCCTCGATTCCGGTCGAGATCCAGGGCCTGACCGAAGTGCCGGCAGCCGGCGAAGAAGTGATGGTGATGGCCGACGAGCGCAAGGCGCGCGAAATCGCGCTGTTCCGGCAGGGCAAGTTCCGCGATGTCAAACTCGCGAAACAGCAGGCGGCGAAGCTGGAAAACATGTTCGAGCAGATGGCCGAGGGCGAGGTGAAGAACCTGCCGCTGATCATCAAGGCCGACGTCCAGGGTTCGCAGGAAGCGATCGTGCATGCGCTGCAGAAGCTGTCGACCAATGAAGTGCGGGTGCAGGTCGTGCACGCGGCGGTGGGCGGCATCAGCGAATCGGACGTCAACCTGGCGGTCGCGTCGAAAGCGGTCATCATCGGCTTCAACACCCGTGCCGACGCGTCCGCGCGCAAACTGGCGGAAGCCAGCGGCATCGATATCCGCTACTACAACATCATTTACGATGCGGTGGACGAGATCAAGGCTGCGATGTCCGGCATGCTGGCTCCGGAGAAGCGCGAGCATGCGCTGGGCCTGGTCGAAATCCGCCAGGTGTTCCTGGTCAGCAAGGTCGGCGCGATCGCCGGCTGCTATGTGCTCGACGGCCTGGTCAAGCGCGGCGCCTCGGTACGCCTGCTGCGCGACAACGTGGTGGTCTGGACCGGCGAACTCGATTCGCTCAAGCGCTTCAAGGATGACGTGAAGGAAGTGAAGGCCGGCTTCGAATGCGGTCTGTCGCTGAAGAACTTCAACGACATCAAGGAAGGCGACCAGCTCGAAGTGTTCGAGGTACAGGAAGTCGCCCGTACCCTGTAACAAGGGGCCGCATGTGGCGGCATCCTGGGCCCGGTCGGGACGATGTATGTCAGCGGAAATCCCGTTGCGATGCGTCGGTCCGGCCGGGCCGTCATTTTTTCGATTGCACAATCATGGCCAAACACAGCAAATCCATCCCCGGGCGCGGCGTGCGGGTCGCGGATCAGATCCAGCGCGACCTGGCCGAGATCATCGCGCAGGAATTGAAGGATCCGCGCGTCGGCATGATCACGATCACCGAAGTGCAGGTTACGCCGGACTACGCGCATGCGAAGGTATTCTTCACCACGCTGAACGACAATCCGCAGGCGGTGCAGGACACACGGGCCGGCTTGCGCAAGGCGGCCGGCTTCATTCGCGGCCAGTTGGGGCGGCGCCTGACGATCCACACCAC
>CBIHOK010000098.1:0-14403 GCA_966211575.1 uncultured Noviherbaspirillum sp. | reverse complement strand
AGAACGGGATCGCCATGATCTCGAAATTCTCGATGCCGGTGAACAGCTTCAGCGCCACCGCCTCGGTGGGAACGGTGGTCATGACGTACATGAACGTCAGGACGGTGAGCCCCAGCGCAATCGACACCGGAATGCCGGTGAGCATGAGCGCGATCAGCAGCGCGAACACGATGCCGATGTTGCCGCCGGCGAAGCAGATGCCGAGCAGCGCGGCGGCGATGGTGATGAGCCAGGCGGCCGAGCGTTTCCTGCTCATCGCCCGGAAATCGAGTGCGGAGGCGGCGGCGCTCATTTCGCACCTCCTTGTGCCAGCAGTGTGCCGAAGTCGTCATCTTCCTCTGCCAGCCCGTCCACTTGCGATTCGTCGTGATGCGGCATTTCCCCGGTCCGCAGGAAAGTCAGCCCGACCTGCAGGAAGCGGAAGCACATCAGGAACGAACCGAGCGGCACCGCCGAGTAGACCGCCCAGGTCGGCCATTCGAGATCGTCGGTGGTCGGCCCCTCCGGCAGGTCGCCGGTAGCAATGCCGAGCGCGTGGAACAGCGCGTAATGCAGGCCGTTTTCCCAGACGAAGCGCGAACCCATGATGCCGATCGCGCCGGTGAACAGGATGCCGCAGAAGATCGCGATCAGGACCGTCACCCGCCGCCATTCCGCCGGCAGCCGGCTGACCAGCACGTCCACGCCGACGTGCACCCCGGCGCGCACGCCATAGGCTGCGCCGAACTTCGCCATCCAGACGAACATGATGACGCACAGTTCCTGCGCCCAGCTGAAATGCAGCGACAGCAGCCAGTCCTGGAGGTACGGAATCGCAAATCCGGAGCCGTAGCGGTGCAGCACCGACAAAAAGATGAGCAGGGTCGCCCCGCCCATCAGGAAAGTGATAAGCCACTCTTCCACGAAATCGACCACCTTGGTCATGTTGTCTCCCGGCATGGATTGATTGGAGGATGTCCGCCTCCGGGAACGCTTCGGAACAGGCGTCAGGGGCAGAATCGGCGCAGTATAGGCAGGCTCCCCGCTGTTGCTTACTAGGGTTACCACTAGTTTTGAGCGGCACCTGCGGTAACTACTTATCGGGAGCGGCGCCGCGTGATAAGGTCACGTACACGAAGAGATGCCCGGAAACACGGATCGGAAGATGAAGCAGGTGCAAGAAAGACGGGCGGTACGGAGTTGCCGCGCATGACCGCGTCGATCCGGGAGGACGGCAAGCGCAAGTCGGTGGAACGCGGCTGGCGCTGGACCACGCTGGGCCGTCGACCGGGCCTGCTGTTCGCGCTCGAACTGGTCGCTGTTGTCGCGGTTCTCGATTACGTGACGGGTTACGAAGTACGGCTGGCGATCCTGTACCTGCTCCCGATCGCGCTGGCGACCTGGACCGGCGGCATGCCGTCAGGCGCGTTGACGGCGACCATCGCCGGCTGTTGCTGGCTGATCAGCTTTTACTCCAACAATATCTACGCGCAGCACATCTTCTATTACTGGGAAGGCGTGGTGCTGATGGCCACGTTCATCGTCTTCGTGGTATTGCTGGCCCGGCTGCGCAGCGCGCTGGCACGCGCGGACGAGCGCTTCCTGCGTGTGTTGCAGGGGTTGTATGCCGGAGTTTACGTGGTCGAGGAGCGCAGCGGAAAGGTACTGTATGCGAACCGGCGGCTGAGGCGGATGATCGGCGCCGACCCGCCTCCGATGAAAGTCGCCGATATCGAACGGCGCTTCGCGGTCGTCGCTCCGATGATGGAAGAACATGTGCTGCCGAGGCAGGCCGGCGGAAGCGTCGACTTCATGACTGTGGAGGCGCGTGATGAGGCCGGCGAGCGCTGGTATCTGATCCAATCGGGGTCGATTCCCTGGGAACACAACCAGAACGCGACGCTGAAGGTCGTCACCGACATCACCGAGCAAAAACAGGTGCAGGCATTGAAACGGCAGCATCAGGAAGCGCTGAATCAAAGCGCGCGCCTCTCCGCGCTGGCCGAGATAGCCTCCACCCTGGCACACGAGATCAACCAGCCCCTGATGGCGGTTGCCAGCTACAACGAAGCCTGTCTGCGCATGCTTTCCGCTCACCCCCTCGATATCGGGCAGGTGAGGCAGGCGCTCGAGAAGTGCCGAACCCAGGCGGTGCGCGCCGGACAGGTAATCAGCCGAACCCGCGGCTTCATCCGCAAGCGCGATGCCCAGCCCATGCCCGGCAATATCGAAGACGCGATGCGGGAAGCGGTGGAATCGCTCGAGTCCGAACTCCAGGATGCCGGCGTAACGGTTTCCCTGCAGTCGCCCGGGGCGTTGCCGCAGGCGGTTTTCGATCGCACGCTGATCGTGCAGGTGATCGTCAACCTGCTGCATAACGCGATCGATGCGGTGCGATCCGTCGATCCGTCGCGCCGCCTGTTGTCGCTGGCCGTTTCACTGGACGACGACGCGATGCTCGCAGTCTCGGTGTCCGACCAGGGGAACGGGATTCCTGCCGAGTCCGAATCCCTGCTATACACGCCGTTCTTCACGACCAAGGTCCAGGGGATCGGACTCGGGCTGTGCATTTGCCGCTCCATCATCGAGGCGCATGCCGGAAGATTGTGGCACACGACGAACGACGACGGCGGCATGACTTTCCATTTTGCGCTGCCGCGCGAGGAATCCGGTCCATGAGTACCGGCAGGCACAGGGTATCCATCATCGACGATGATGAAGCAGTGCGCGATGCGCTATGCATGCTGCTCGAGGCGGCCGGCCTGCGTGTCGAAGGCTTTCCGTCGGTTGCCGCGTTCCTGAAGGATTTCCGGCCGGGGCAGTTCGATTGCCTCGTGCTCGACGTCCGGATGCCGGGCATGAGCGGTCTCGCGCTGCAGGAAGAACTCTACAAGCGACGGGTGCGGATTCCGATCGTATTCCTGATCGGACACGGTGACGTGCCGATGGCGGTACGTGCGCTGAAGCGGGGTGCCTTCGATTTCATCGAAAAGCCGCTCGATCCGCAGCGCCTGGTACTGGCGGTGCTGAACGCCCTGCGTTCCGAAACCGAGCCCCGCGGTCCGGCCGCCGCCGCCGGCGAGGAACGGGACCCGGTAGGCGAACGCCTGGCCCTGCTGTCGGAGCGCGAACGCGAAGTGCTCGATTTCGTGTTGAAAGGGATGCAAACGCGGACGATTGCCGACACCTTGTGCATTTCGGTCAAGACCGTCGAATTCCATCGTGCGCGCATCCGGGAAAAGCTCGGGGTCACCTCGCTGGCGGAGCTGTTCAGGCTGTTGCACGAAAGGCTGTAGCCGGCTGTTTCAGCGCGCCGGGAACGATGCGGGTCAGGCGCCTTTCGGTTCGCGCAGCCGGATCAACCCTTCCTGCGCCAGCGTCGCCACCAGCACGCCGGCGCGGTTGTACACATGGGCGAAGCACAGCCCGCGTCCGCCCGACGCATTCGGGCTGTCCATCACGAACAGCAGCCACTCGTCCATGCGGAACGGGCGATGGAACCAGATCGTATGGTCGAGGCTCGCGATCTGCAGCCGCCGGTCGCCCATCTTCACGCCGTGCGGCTGCAGCGACGTCCACAGCAAACCGTAGTCGGACACGTAGGCGAACAGCGTTTCATGCGTGAGCACGTCGTCCGGCAGCGGGATCGGCGTACGGGTCCAGACCTGCTTGCCGGTGGCGCCGATGTTGCCGTCGAAGACGTCGCCCGGATGGTCGGCCCGGAAATCCACCGGCACCGGCTGGAAAGGCCGCCGCGTCGAGGCCGCGCTGTCGCGCCAGCTTTGCAGGTTCGACTGCAGCGTTTCCGGATCCGCGTGCGGCGGCGCGTCCTTCTGGTGCGACAGCCCCTGCTCTTCATTCTGGAACGATGCCGACATCACGAAAATGCGCCGCCCTTCCTGGTAGGCCACCACGCGCCGCGTGCTGAACGAGCCGCCGTCGCGCACCCGCTCCACCTCGTACTCGATCGGCAGTTGATGGTTGCCGGGCAAAATGAACAGCGAGTGCAGCGAATGCGGACGGCGCCGCTCGACCGTCACGCTGGCCGCGTACAGGGATTGCCCCAGCACCTGGCCGCCGAACACGTTGGGGCTGCCCATGAAATGGCTCTGGCCGCGGAAGCGGTCGTCGCCGATTTGTTCCAGCTTCAGCAGGTCGAGGATGGTGTCGGTGTTGAATAGCGAATGGTCGAGCATCGGCAGGCCGGGGAAATGGTTGATCGAAAGTGGTTGATCCAGGGCGGCGTCAATCGAGCGCCGGCCGGAGCGCGGCAAAACGGTCGCGCAGTTCGCGCTTGAGCACCTTGCCGATCGGGCTGCGCGGCAGCACATCGGTCAGTTCCACCGCTGCCAGCCGCTGCGTCTTGCCCAGTCTTTCGTTGGCCCACTGCTGGATGCCGGCCGCATCGGCGGCACTGCCTTCGCGCGGCACGACGAACGCCACCGGGGTTTCGCCCCAGCGCGTCGACGGCACGCCCACCACCGCCGCCTCGGCCACATCCGGGTGTTCGCGCAACACGCTTTCCAGGTCGCTCGGATACACGTTGAAGCCGCCCGAGATGATCATGTCCTTCTTGCGGTCCAGCAGCGTCAGGAAGCCGTCGGCGTCGAAGCGGCCGACGTCGCCGGTGCGGATGAAGCGCTTGCCGCTCGCATCGTACCATTCGGCTTCGGCGGTCTTGCCCGGCTGCTTGTGGTAGCCGGCCATCATGCCCGGCGAATGGCCGACCACCTCGCCCAGCTCGCCCGGCGCCGCTTCGTGCCCGGCATCGTCGATCAGCCGGATGTCGTGGCCCGGCGCCGGCTGCCCTACCGTGTGCAGCTTGTCCGGATGCTCGTGCGCGGCCAGCATGCAGGTGCCGCCGCCCTCGGTCATCCCGTAATACTCGATCAGCCCGCCCGGCCAGCGCTTGAGGATATCGGCCTTGAGCGCCGCCGAAAACGGCGCGCTGGTGCAGAACTTCATCCGGAACGAAGACAGGTCGTAGTCGCCGAAATCGGGCCGCGCCATGATGCGCTGGTACTGTACCGGCACCAGCATCGTGTGCGTGACGCTGTGCCGTGCGGCCAGCGCCAGGTAGGCGCCGGCGTCGAACTTGGCCATCAGCACGGCGGTGCCGGCCAGCGCCACCGTCGGGAAAAAGCTGACCAGCGTGGTATTCGAGTACAGCGGCGTCGAGATCAGGGTCACCGCATCCGGCCCGTAGCCGTTGATGCTGGCGCGCTGCACGTGCGCCCAGCGCATCGAATGCGGCTGCACGATGCCTTTCGGCGCGCCGGTGGTGCCGGACGAATAGATGATGTTGAACGGCCAGTCGGGCTGGATTCCGACCGGTGCCGGCTGCGTACCGGGCGCCGCCAGCCAGTCTTCGAAGCGTGCGTCGGCGGCGCTGCCGTCGAGCGCGATGACGCGGGCGGCAATGCGCTCGCGCACTGGCGCCAGCGCTTCGGCTACAGTGGCGTCCACGAACAGCAGCCGGGCATCGGCATCGGCTGCCATCGTCGCCAGGCTGTCGGCCGAAGAAGAAGGCGCCAGCGGCGCCACCGCGACGCCGGCGCGCAAGGCGCCGAGGAAGGTCGCGGCGTACGGAAACGAGGTGGAGGCGCAGATCGCGATCGCGTCGCGCGGCTGCAGGCCGTCGCGCTGCAGCGCGGCCGCCACCCGGTCCATCAGGGCGTCGAGTTCGGCGTAGCTCAGCGCGTTGCCGTCCTGTATCAGGGCCGGATGGGCGGGCCGTGCCGCCGCATGTCGCCGGATCAGCTGCGGCAGCGTATCGAACGGGCAGTCGAGCAAGTCTTCGGGATGAAAGTCGTGGTTGGCCATGCGCAAGTCTCGTATGCAGGAAAGAGAATGAAGGAACGGATCAATACTAGCCCGGAATGAAGATTTTAGTACGATCGTGCGCAAATGGCGACGTTCATCGGCCCGCCTGGGACGCGTTCACGCTGCCCTCCAGTCTCTCCAGATACCGGCTCTCCATCGCGTGCAACGGCAGCGTTCGCAGTGCGGCATCGAATTTCTGCCGCAGTTGCCGGCCCTCGGGCGTGTGTCGGAAGCACACGTAGAGCGGCAATTCGGCCACCGGCTTGCTGCCGAATGCCAGCCGCCGGCGCTGTTTCCGCAGGTCGGGATCGGCGAGCAGCAGGAAGCGCATCACCAGCCGGTCGATCACGACCGCCTGCACGCGCCCGGCCAGCAGCTTGCGCAGGTTCAGCGTATCGTTTGGCGATGGGTCGACGGTCAGCTTTTGCTGCTCCACCAGCCGGTCGAATGCGGGGCCGCTCGAATAGCCGGCGACGACGCCGAGCGTGAGCGGCGCCAGGTCGCTCAGTCGGCGCCAATGGATCGGCGCGCTCTTCAGGTAGGCGAGGCCGAGCGTGCTGGTACCGATGGGAGACGAAAAATAGCACTCCCGCGCCCGCTGTTCGGTGTAGTAGGCGGGGAAATAGCCGGCGTAACCGGGACCGTGCAATCCCAGTTGCAATGCGCGGTTCCAGGGAAAGTAGTCGATCTCCAGCGTGCGGCCGAACTGCCGCGCCGCGCTGCCGATGATGTAGGCAGACAATCCTTGCTTGTCCAGGCCGGGGGCGGTATACGGCGCCCAATTCAGGGTGGCGAGGCGCAACGGCCGGGCGGCGTCCGCCGGCGCCGCCAGCGCCACGCACAGGAACAATGCAAACAGGCGTGCGATGCGCATTCATCCTCCTTCCGGTTGTTGCGGTACGAGCGGGGGGAACACGCGGATTCAAGACCTTCCCGTCGCTGATGGTACGCGCCCGGCGTTCACGGCGCGCGCCGCTCGTAATCGTACGTCTGCTCCGCCGGTTCCGCGGCCACCGAAAACATCACGACGGTGCCCTTGCCCGGCTGGCTGTCGAGCTGGAACTGGCCTCCCAGCGCCAGCGCGCGCTCCTTGATGCCGACCAGTCCGAACGAACGCGATTTGCGGCGATCTCCGGGGAAACTGCCGACGCCGTTGTCGGTGATCGTCACGAACAGCCGCGAAGCATCGCGCCGCACGCCGATCTCGACCCGGGTCGCATGCGCATGGCGCGACGCATTGTTCAGCGATTCCTGCACGATACGGAAAATCGCGGTCGCGCGTTCGTCGTCCAGGTTGGCATCCAGTGCCGAGCGGTCCATCTTCAGCTCGCAGACGATGCCGTTACGTTCCTGGAACTGCGCGGCCAGCCATTCCAGCGCATCCTGCAGGCCCAGGTCGAGCACCGGCGGACGCAGGTTGTTGATGATCGCGCGCACCGATTTCATCGTGGTATCGATCTGGCCGAGCACGATGCGCACGCGGGCGTTGAGGTCCTTGTCCAGGGCGACGCTGCGCGCTTCCACCGTGCTCACGTCGAGGCGCAGCGCCAGCAGGTTCTGCCCCAGGTCGTCGTGGATTTCGCGGGCGATGCGCTTGCGCTCGTCTTCGCGCACCCGCTCCTGGTGCGCGGCCAGTTCGCGCAATTCCACCTGCGAACGGCGCAGCGCACGTTCGGCCTGGGCGCGGCCGGCAATGTCGCGCGTCAGTTGCGCGTTGGCGCGTGCCAGCTGCGCGTTGCGCATCGCCAGCAGCTGCAGGTAGGCCGCCACCAGCACGCTGATCAGCGCGCCGCCGACCAGCGCGCTCCAGGCGCTGGCATAGGAGCCGCGCACCATGTCAGGCGGCGTCGCCACTTCGACATGCCACGGCACGCCGGCCGCCTCGATGGTGCCGCTGATGCTGGCGGCGCGGAGGTCCAGCAGCCAGTGCGCCAGCCAGGTCGTCGCCGGTTCCCAGGACTTGCCGCCGGTCCTGAATGCGAGCTGCTCCTCGTTGCTGTAAGTGCCCGCGTACACGCTGATCGCAAACTCCGTCGCCCGACCCGAGCCGGCCCGGCCGAGGATGGCGCCGAACAAACGTTCGACGTCGAACACGGCCGAGGTAAAGCCGGTCAGCGCGGCGCGCCGCGCGCTTGCCTGCTGCGGCAGCGGCCCCGGCCGGTACACCGGCATCAGGATCGCAAATCCGCGTTCGTGGGGCGCCGCATCGACCGGCCGGAACAGCGGGGTCGCGGTCGGCTGTCCGGTTGCGGCAGCCTGTTCGGCTGCGCGTTCCGCCCCGGCCATCGACGCGGTATCCAGCCCGAGCGCCGCTTCGTTGGCGCTGGCCGGTTCGATGTATTCGATGACGCGATAGGCGGACCGGTTGCCTGCGGCGGCGCTCTTGCCGTCATGCTGCTCGAGGAGCTGGAATCCGGGGCTGAGAATATGCTCCGAAGATTCGTCGGCGCTATGCTTGGCGCCACGCAGCTCGCGCTGGTAGATAAAGGCGCGCACCTGCGGATAGCGCGCCAGCAGCGGTCGCGCGAACTGGCGGAACTGGGCACGGCTCACTTCGGGCAAGGTCGCGAACAGGCTGTTGACTGCGGTTAGCGCCTCTTCCGCGTTCTGCAGCCCATTGCGCACTGCGGCGAAATGGATTTCCGCTCGCCGCTGGAACACCCGGTCCGCCTCGCGCTGCTCGACCGCCGTCAGCCAGGCAGCCAGGATGCCGCTGGCCGCCAGTCCGGCACCGAGCGTCAGCAGTGCCGCGGCAGAGACAGGTAAAGGCAGGATGCGGGAAGGCATGAGCGAGAGCGATGGCCCGGCGACAAATGGTTATCGGGCAATGCTACCGCCCCGCACGACAAAGTGTGAAATAAATTTCTTTTCATCTGGTAGGCAATTGATACAAGTCAATAAACTGTCCTTTTTTCAACGAAGACGGTCTGCGATGGCACAAGACGGAATTGCGCGGGCCGTGTACCGGTTCTCATAAACATGGGATTGCCGCCGGGGTGGGCGATGGAGTGTAATGGCCGCCATCGCAACGGCGCGGTATAGCCGGCCCATCCGGGCCGGGACGGCGCCGCCCGCTCCGACCAGGAAAACGATGTCTCTCAGCAAAACGGTTCCGACCGCCAAACCGCGCATCCTGCTGGTGGACGACGACCGCGTCACGCTCGCGCTGCTGGCTTCGGCGGTGCGCAATGCCGGCTGCGAACCGTTGCCGGCCGGGTCGGCGGCAGTCGCGCTGCAACTGGCCGCACAGTCCGCACCCGATCTCGCACTGCTCGATGTCGAAATGCCCGGCATGTCCGGCCTGGAACTGGCGCAGCACCTGCGCCAGGCGGGCGGCCCGCCGTTTCTGTTCCTGAGCAGCCTCGACGATGCGGCCAGCGTCGAACACGCGATCGGCCTGGGAGCGCTCGGCTATCTGGTCAAACCGGTGGATGTACGCCAGATCGGCCCCGCGGTCCGGGCCGGCCTGGCGCGCGGCTCCGAACTCGCGCAACTGCGGCAGCCGGACCCCGGCGCCAGGCTGTTGTCGCCGGCAGCGCTTGCCGCCGCCGCTTCGGCCGCGCTCAGGAGTCCGGTCGGCCGCCTGCGCGCCCAGCTTGGCAGCATCGAAAACTATTTCGACACCTTGCTGCGCGCGTTCGACCAACTGGCCGAGGCTGCTGCCGGCGATCCACTGCGGCATGCCGCCTTCCAGCGCGTCAGCGACGCGCTCGACTTGCCGTTCCTGCGGCGCGATCTGCCGTCGCTGCTGGAAGAGTCGCGCGACAGCCTGCGGCAGGCGGCGCGGGCCGTGCACGACCTGCAAGCTTTCGCGCACGCCGGCAGCGAAGGCGAATGGACCAGCGTGAACCTGCACCGCGAACTGGATACGGTGCTCGACAGCCTGCGCGAGCAGATCGGATCCCGGGCCAGGGTGGTGAAGGAATACGGAAGCTTGCCCGACATGGAAGGCCGGCCGGCCGAAATCCGCCGCGTGTTCCACAACCTGCTGGCGAATGCGCTGGCGGCGCTCGCCGACCGGGAGCATGAGCGCAGCGGCAGGATCGTGCTGCGCAGCGGCGGTGGCGAGGGGCAGGTATGGGTGGAGGTCGGCGACAACGGTTGCGGCATCGCGGCGGAACATCTGGAAGCGATATTCCATCCATTTTTCACCTGCCGGCCGCAGGGCAAGGGCGGTGGCTTCGGCCTCGCCATCGCCTACGCGATTGCCAGGACCCATGGCGGCGACATCTCGGTATCGAGTTCCCTCGGCAAAGGGGCGACGTTCCGCGTGAGCCTGGCACAGCGCAGGCCGCGCACCCTGCCCGTTCTGGCAGGCGTTTAGAAACCTGTCAGGGCAGGCTCAGCCGGCGCGCATGATGCGCGATGTGGTCCGCAATGAAGCTCGCGATGAAGTAATAGCCGTGGTCGTAGCCGGGATGCCGGCGCAGGTCGAGCGCTTGTTCGGCGCTGATGCAGGCTTGCTCGAAATGGTCGGTCAGCAATTGCCGTTCCAGGAACTGGTCGTCCATGCCCTGGTCGATCAGGATGCTGTCGGTCAACGGCGCCTCGCGCTGCCGCATCAGTTCGCTCGCGTCGTGCGCGTCCCAGGCCACGCGATCGTTCCCCAGGTAGGCGGCAAACGCCTTCTGTCCCCACGGACAGCGGGTGGGCGCGGCCACCGGCGCCAGCGCGGATACCGAGCGGAAGCGCTGCGGATGGCGCAGCGCCAGTACCAGCGCGCCATGCCCGCCCATCGAATGGCCGCAAATACCCACCCGTTCGCCGTCGGCGTTGAACTCCTGCTGCACCAGGTCGTGCAATTCATGCGCGACATACGACTCCATCCGGAAATGCCGGTTCCACGGCGGCTGCGTCGCATCCAGGTAAAAGCCGGCGCCCTCCCCCAGCTCCCAGTCGCCGGTGGCGCCGGCGATGCCGGTCTCGCGCGGACTGGTGTCGGGCGCGACCAGCATGATGCCGTGCTGCGCCGCCCAGCGCTGGGCGCCGGCCTTGACCATGAACGTCTCTTCGGTGCAGCTCAGGCCGGCCAGGAAAAACAGCACCGGCACCAGTTGCCGCTGCTCCACCGGCGGATGGAATACCGAAAAGCGCATCGGCAGCCCGGTCTCGCGCGAATCGTGCCGGTAGAACGCCTGTATCCCGTCGAAGCAGCGATGTTCGCTGATGACTTCCAGCATGATGGTTCTCCTTGGCTCTTCTCCGGCAAACCGCTCAGTACAGCACCACCGAACGGATCGATTCGCCGCGCTTCATCAGTTCGAAGCCTTCGTTGATCCGCTCCAGCGGCAGCGTGTGCGTGATCAGGTCGTCGACATTGATCTTGTGCTCCATGTACCAGTCGACGATCTTCGGCACGTCGGTGCGGCCGCGCGCGCCGCCGAATGCCGAACCCTTCCACTGGCGCCCCGTCACCAGCTGGAACGGCCGCGTGCTGATCTCTTCGCCGGCGGCCGCCACGCCGATGATCACCGACTGGCCCCAGCCCTTGTGGCAGCATTCGAGCGCCTGCCGCATGGTGGTGGTGTTGCCGATGCATTCGAAACTGTAGTCGACGCCGCCGTCGGTAAGCTGCACGATTGCATCGACCACGTTGTCGACCGCGCGCGGATCGATGAAGTCGGTCATCCCGAACTTGCGCGCCATCGCTTCGCGCGCCGGGTTCAGGTCGACCCCGATGATGCGGTCGGCGCCCACCATGCGCGCCGCCTGGATCACGTTCAGGCCGATCCCGCCGAGACCGAACACCGCAACGTTCGCGCCCGCCTCCACCTTGGCGGTGAACACCACCGCGCCCACGCCGGTGGTGACGCCGCAGCCGATGTAGCAGACCTTGTCGAACGGCGCATCGGAACGGATCTTCGCGACCGCGATCTCGGGCACCACGATATGGTTGGAAAAAGTGGAGGTGCCCATGTAGTGGAAGATCGGCTTGCCGTCCAGCGAGAAGCGGCTGGTCGCATCCGGCATCAATCCGCGGCCCTGCGTGGAGCGGATCGCCTGGCACAGGTTGGTCTTGCGCGACAGGCAGAACTTGCACTGCCGGCACTCGGGCGTGTACAGCGGAATCACGTGGTCGCCGGCGCGCACCGAGCTCACGCCCGGCCCGGTTTCCAGCACCACGCCGGCGCCTTCGTGGCCGAGGATCGCGGGGAAGATGCCCTCCGGGTCGGCTCCCGATAGCGTGTAGTAATCGGTAGGGCAGATGCCGGTCGCCTTCACCTCGACCAGCACTTCGCCGGCCTTCGGTCCCTGCAGTTCGACTTCCTCCACCGTCAACGGTGCGCCGGCCTTCCATGCCACTGCCGCTCTGGTTTTCATCAGGCAATCCTCCCCGGAAAATACTGTTGCATGCTTGGACGGCGGTCATGCCGATTGATTCCGGCGGCCGGATTAGACGACCAAGCAAGTAGACAAAAATCTTTCACCACGGCGAACACGGCGATCACGACGAAGGCGCTACATTTCCGGTTTTCGCCGTGGCCGCCGCGGTGAAAAATATGGCTTTCCATGCTTGGACAGCTTGCCCGATTATCGAGCCGGAAGCCGTGCCTCGCAAGCGGCCGGCGATCCGAAGCTGCGCGAAAAGCAGGTACAATCGATTCCGATGAAGCGCGCCGCGCTCCGAAGAAATCGTGCGCTGACGCTATACCCGGGGCAAGACGACAGCGCGCCTCCGCAGCGGCGTCATTTCCCATTCAGGCTAACCGGCATGCGCGGCGCGAATGCCGCGGGAAGGACATATCATCGGTCTCCATCATTCCCATCACCATCACGATCATGCCGGTCACGACCATGGCCATGCCCATGCTCCGCGCGATTTCGGCCGCGCGTTCCTGCTCGGCATCATTCTCAACAGCGGCTTCGTCGTGATCGAAGCCGCCTACGGCCTGATCGCCGGTTCGCTGGCGCTGCTGGCCGATGCCGGCCACAACCTCAGCGATGTGTCGGCGCTGGCGCTCGCCTGGGGCGCCGGCGCGCTCGCGAAACGCCGGCCATCGAGCCGCTTCACCTACGGCTTGCGCAGCACTTCGATCCTGGCAGCGCTGATCAATGCGGCGATGCTGCTGGTGGTGACCGGCGGCATCGCCTGGGAAGCGATCCTGCGCTTCGGCGACGCGCGCCCGATCGAGGGTGGCGTGATGATCGCGATCGCCGCGATCGGGGTGGTGATCAATGGCGCGACCGCGCTGCTGTTCATGCCGGGCCGCGCCGGCGACCTCAACGTGCGCGGCGCCTACCTGCACATGGCGGCCGATGCGGCGATCACGCTCGGGGTGCTGGTCGCCGGTGTTGCCATCCTGTACACCGGCTGGGCCTGGCTGGATCCGGCGCTCAGCCTGGTGATCGCGCTGCTGGTGATCGCCGGCACCTGGAGCCTGCTGCGCGACTCGGTGAACCTGGCGCTGCACGCGGTGCCGCCGGGCATCGACGCGCAGCAGGTGGAAGCCTACCTGGCCTCGGTCGAAGGCGTCGTCGAAGTGCACGACCTGCATATCTGGGGCATGAGCACCACCGAAACCGCGCTGACCGCGCACCTGGTGTTTCCCGGCGCCTATCCGGGCGATGCGAAGCGGTGCGAGATCAGCGACGGCTTGCGCGAACGTTTCGCGATCGGACATGCGACGATACAGATCGAGACCGGCGAATCGGGCCATGTGTGCGAGCTGGCGCCGGCACACGTCGTGTAGCTTATCCGCGTTTCTTTTCCCGGAACTGTGTTTTGCCCGTTTGCGAATCGAGCTGACAGGCTTACTCTCGTTGAGGAGAAATGTGGAGACTAAGCTGCTTGGCCGTCAGCCGCCGGCAGGTTGGCCGCCAGCGCCTGTTCCAGCGCCTGCGCCACCACGCCGGCCGCCAGCAACAGGCGCGCCTGGCCGTTGCGCAATGCCTGCGCCAGCTCGTCTTCGGTCAGTTCCAGCGCTTCCTGCCGCTCCCGGGTGGCGAACAGGAACAGGCTGCGCCCGGGGCTGATCCAGGCCAGCCGCAGCCGGCTTGCCGGCCCCTTGGCGGAGGCGGCGAATTCCAGCCAGCTGCCGCATTCCAGCCGCTTCACCAGGCGCGTGAATTCATCCGGCACCGGTTCCGGCGCCTGCCGCGCCTGCCACTGCAGGCGGCGCTCGGCGGCTCTCTTCGCCACCTTCAGCGCCAGCCGCACCTGCCGCTCCGGCGACATGTCGATCGGCGCGCGCACGATGGAAGCGTGACAGCGCGCCAGCTCGTCGAAGAACCTGGCCCGCTCTGCATCGTTCCAGTTGATCAGGTTCAGCCACTTGTTGAGCATGGCGACGATGCCGGGCAGCTTCGCCAGCAACTCCTTGCGTTCCTCCGGCGTGATCTTCGGTTTCACGCTCCAGCACAGGTCGTCCATGGTCTTGAGGGCGCCCTTGACTACCTGCGGCTTTTCTTCCTGCACCGTGTAGGCCAGCGTCAGCACCGGTACCCACTTGCTTTCGAGGAAGGCTTCGACGAAGGCCGCGACTTCGCCGGTGCCGATGCGCAGCGCGACATCGTAGCGCGCCGCCTTTTCCGCCTGCATCCGCTTTTCCCGCTGCAGCGCCTGCCGGAACTCCGTCGGGTCCACGCCGAACACGGCCGAGG
>CBIHOK010000097.1:0-14725 GCA_966211575.1 uncultured Noviherbaspirillum sp. | reverse complement strand
CGTTCTCTCTTTTGGGAACCCCTTGGGGGCTGCTTCTCGGGGTCGCGTTTATTTGGTTATTTTCTTTGGCGATAAAAATAAAGTGACCGGCCGCCGGGCCGCCCCCGGCAACTCACCACGAAGCCCTGCCCAAAAAAACCCAAACACCCCAAGCAAACCTACATCGAAGTAGCAGATCGCGCAGCCTGATCATACAACCCCGACAAAATGCGCAGAAAGCGCGCCAGCTCGCTCAGCTCGAAGCTCTCGGTCCCATCCCCGGTAAGCCCCGAAACCAGCACCTGCTCGCGAATCTCGTAATAGCGCTTGCACAGCGCCTGCCCCGCATCGTTGGTCGAATACAGCACTTCCTTGCCGCGCCGCTCGGTCTTCACCAGGCCGAGCGACTGCAATTTCTTCAGCGAGTAATTGACGATGTGCGTGTCTTCGATGTTGAGGATGAACGCGATGTCGGCCAGCTTCTTTTCTCGCGCGCGGTGATTGATGTGATGCAGCACCAGCACGTCGGTGATCGTCATGTCCTTCATGCCGGCCGCCGACATGCAGCGCACCGCCCAGCGGTTGAACGCATTGCTGGCAATGATCAGGCCGAATTCGAATTCGCTCAGTTCGGCACTGCGCCCGGCCGCCAGGTGCGCAGACGAGACGATCGGAATCTTGGCCGGAGGAGTGGCGGGAGCGTTCGGCTGCGCGAAATTGGCCTTCGAGCTGCTCTTTTCTTTGGTCATGCAAAACTCCAGGAAGGGTTGATTGCCGGATTCGTTCGGCGATGAAATCCATACCCCGCATCTTAACCGCAGAATCGCCTGTACAAAAAGCAAGGCCCCCGCGTCCCGGTCCGGCCGGATGGCGCTTGTTGGGTATCGAGCATTACATCAATAAAATATCAATAAATTGTTTTACATTTCGTCGACGAAAAGACTAGAATAGCGAAAAGAAGGGAAAATGCCGCACGCCGGGCCGCCGCTTCGGAGGCGCGCACGGCCGGCGAAAAGCCCCCGTTACGCCACCAGGAGAAATGGTTTGATACCCGATTCCCGATCCCGTTCGAACAATCCGGCCGCGCCGCACGGTCGTGAGCCGGCACTGACGGAAATGGAGCTGGGAACGATAGGCGCCACGCACGCCTTCCAGCGCTGGATCGTGCGCTGCATGGAAGCGACCGGGCAACGCGACCTGACGGCGATCGACGGGCTGCTGCTGCATCACCTGAACCGGCGGGCGCACGACTGCCGGCTGGCGGATATCTGCTTCATCCTGAACATCGAAGATTCGCATGTGGTTGCCTGCTCGCTGCGCAAGCTGGCAGGGCTGGGGCTGGCCTGCACCGGCCGGCACGGCAAGGAAGTCGCTTATTCGGCCACCGAGGCAGGTCGGAAGTGCATGGTGCGCTACAACGAGATTCGCGAGCATCGGCTGCTCGATGCATTGGGAACGATGGGTCTGCGCAAGACGGCGCTGGAGGAGCTTGCGCTGTACCTGCGCAGGATGCCGGGCTTGTACGATCAAGCTGCGCGCGCAGCTGCATCACTTTAATAACGAGAGGTTGAACATCATGGATCAGCAACAAAAGCAAGGGGAACGGGACCAGCGCTGGCAGTTCTGGATCGACCGGGGAGGCACGTTTACCGACATCGTGGCCCGACGTCCGGACGGCAGCCTGCTCACGCACAAGCTGCTGTCGGAAAACCCGGAACAGTACAAGGACGCGGCCGTGGCCGGCATCCGGCGGCTGCTGGGCATCGGGCCGGACGCGCAGATTTCTCCCGAGCTGGTCGAGGCCGTGAAAATGGGCACTACGGTTGCGACCAACGCGCTGCTGGAACGCAAGGGCGACCCGACCGTGCTGCTGATCACGCGCGGCTTCCGCGATGCGCTGCGCATCGCCTACCAGAACCGGCCGCGCCTGTTCGACCGCCATATCGTGCTGCCCGAGCTGCTATATGAAAGCGTGGTGGAAGTCGACGAACGCATCGGCGCGCATGGCGACGTGATCACGCCGCTCGACGAACAGGCGGTACGACGCGAACTCGCGGCACAGTTCGAGCGCGGCTACCGGGCGCTGGCGGTGGTGCTGATGCACGGCTACCGCTTCACCCGGCATGAAGAGGCGATCGAACGCATCGCACGCGAGATCGGCTTCACGCAGATCTCGGTGTCGCACAAGGTCAGCCCGATGATGAAGCTGGTGTCGCGCGGCGACACCACCGTGGTCGACGCCTACCTGTCGCCGATCCTGCGTCGTTATGTCGACCAGGTCGCGAGCCAGATGGAAGGCGTGCGCCTGCTGTTCATGCAGAGCAACGGCGGCCTGACCGATGCGCACCGCTTCCAGGGCAAGGATTCGATCCTGTCCGGCCCGGCCGGCGGCATCGTCGGCATGGTGCGCACCGCGGAAACCGCCGGCTTCGACAAGATCATCGGCTTCGACATGGGCGGCACCTCGACCGACGTGTCGCACTATGCGGGCGAATTCGAGCGCGAGTTCGAGACGCAGGTCGCCGGCGTGCGCATGCGCGCGCCGATGATGAGCATCCACACGGTCGCCGCCGGCGGCGGCTCCATCCTGCACTTCGACGGTTCGCGCTACCGCGTCGGCCCCGATAGCGCCGGCGCCAATCCGGGCCCGGCCAGCTATCGTCGCGGCGGCAAGCTGGCAGTCACCGACTGCAATGTCATGCTCGGCAAGATCCAGCCGAAATACTTCCCCGCCGTGTTCGGCCCGCATGCGGATGAAACGCTGGACCGCGACGTGGTCGTGAAGAAATTCACCGAGATGGCCGACGACATCTACCGCGCCACCGGCAACCGCCGCACCCCGGAGGAAGTCGCCGAAGGCTTCATCGAAATCGCGGTCGGCAACATGGCCAATGCGATCAAGTTCATCTCCGTGCAGCGCGGCCACGACGTGACCGATTACACCCTCACCACCTTCGGCGGCGCCGGCGGCCAGCACGCCTGCCTGGTAGCCGATGCGCTCGGCATGACGCGCGTGTTCGCGCACCCGTTCGCCGGCGTGCTGTCAGCCTACGGCATGGGCCTGGCCGACCAGACCGCGATGCGCGAACAGGCGCTGGAAATGACGCTGTCCGCATCCGTGATGACGACGCTCGAAGCGAAGCTGCACACGCTGGCCGACGCCGCGCGCGGCGACCTGCTGGCGCAGGGCGTGGAGCCGCTGCGCATCCGCGTGGTCGAGCGCGTGCACCTGCGCTACGACGGCACCGATTCGGTGATCGTGGTGCCGTATGCCGACATCAACGCGATGGTCACGGCCTTCGAGACCGCGTACAAGAAGCGTTATTCCTTCCTGATGCCGGACAAGGCGCTGGTGATCGAAGCGATTTCGGTGGAAGCGATCGGCCTCGCCGAGGAAGCCTCCGCGCATGTGGAGGAGCTGGAACCGCGCGACGGCGCGCTGCAACCGGCGGAAATCGTGCGCCTGTTCTCCGGCGGCCAGTGGCATGACACTGCGCTGTACCGGCGCGAAGATACGCGTCCCGGCGACATCATCCATGGCCCGGCGATCATCGCCGAAAAGAACGCCACCAACATCGTCGAACCCGGCTGGCGCGCGGAAGTGACGCGGCTGAACCACCTCGTGCTGAACCGTGTCGAAGCGCGCCCGCAGCGCAAGGCGATCGGCACCTCGGCCGACCCGGTGATGCTGGAAGTGTTCAACAACCTGTTCATGAGCATCGCCGAGCAGATGGGCCTGCGCCTGCAGAACACCGCGTTCTCGGTCAACATCAAGGAGCGCCTCGACTTCTCCTGCGCGCTGTTCGATGCCGACGGCAACCTGATCGCGAATGCGCCGCACATCCCGGTGCACCTTGGTTCGATGGGTGAAAGTATCAAGACCATCATCCGCGAAAACGCGAACACCATGCGGCCGGGCGACGTGTTCATGCTGAACGATCCGTACCACGGCGGCACCCACCTGCCGGACGTGACGGTGATCACGCCGGCATTCGACGCCAGTGGCAGCAAGGTGCTGTTCTATGTCGGTTCGCGCGGCCACCATGCGGACATCGGCGGCATCACGCCGGGTTCGATGCCGGCCGACAGCAAAGTGGTGGAAGAAGAAGGCGTGCTGATCAACAACTTCCAGCTGGTCAAGGGCGGCCGCTTCCTGGAAGCCGAAACCATCGCCCTGCTCTCTTCCGGCAAATACCCATGCCGCAACATCAAGCAGAACCTGGCCGACCTGCAGGCGCAGATCGCGGCGAACCAGAAGGGCGTCGAGGAACTGCTGAAGATGGTCGAGCACTTCGGCCTGGAAGTGGTGCAGGCCTACATGCGGCACGTACAGGACAACGCGGAGGAAGCGGTGCGCCGCGTGATCACTGCGCTCAAGGACAGCAGCTACGAATACCGGCTCGACAACGGCGCGGTGATCAAGGTCGCGATCCGCGTCAACCGCGAGCAGCGCACCGCCGACATCGACTTCACCGGCACCTCGGCGCAGCTGGAAAACAACTTCAACGCACCCAGCGCCATCTGCATGGCGGCCGTGCTGTACGTGTTCCGCACGCTGGTCGACGATGAGATTCCGCTCAATGCGGGCTGCCTGAAACCGCTGAACGTGATCATTCCGGAAGGCTCGATGCTGAATCCGCGCTATCCGGCGGCAGTGGTGTCGGGCAACGTCGAAACCTCGAGCTGCATCACGAATGCGCTGTACGGCGCGCTCGGCGTGCTGGCGTCGGCGCCGGGCACGATGAACAACTTCACCTTCGGCAACGACGACTACCAGTACTACGAAACGATTTCGGGTGGTTCGGGAGCCGGCAAGGGTTTCAACGGAACCGACGTGGTGCAGACGCACATGACGAACTCGCGGATGACCGATCCCGAGGTGCTCGAATGGCGTTACCCGGTACGTCTGGACAGCTACGAGATCAACCCGGATTCCGGCGGCCACGGCCAATGGCATGGCGGCAACGGCGGCATCCGCAAGATCCGTTTCCTGGAGCCGATGACCGCATCGATCCTGTCGAACAACCGCCTCGTGCCGCCGTTCGGCGCGGGGGGCGGCGAACCGGGCCGTTGCGGCAGGAATTATGTGGTCCGTGGCGACGGTCGCACCGAAGAGCTGGGTTTCGTTGCCAGCACTGAAATGCAAGCGGGTGACGTGTTCGTCATCGAAACCCCGGGCGGTGGCGGCTACGGTCCGGCGAGCGCGGCAAGTGCGAAAACGAGCCGGTCGTGAATCCGCTTTTCATCCAGACGGTTGTCTCCTCCTTCCCCCTGACATCGGGAAGTTTGCCCCCGCCCTTGCGCGGGGGCATTTTTTTGGCGGGCTGTGAAGGCCGACATGGACGACGTCTTTCTTGCGGAAATTTGCGGGAATTTTCCCTCGCAGCACAACGGGCAATGCTTGCCATCCGAAATGCAGATGGCAGCCAGGGCGCAGCGGATCATCCGGCGCCAATGACGGTATTCCTACTTTCGGACAGGTGAGGTGAAGCATGAGCATTCGACGGACACTCTGGACGCTGCCGGTGGTATCGACGGCAATTTTCGCGGTCGGCCTTTCCACCAGCGCCTACTTCACCACGCGCGCGATCTCCGGCATCGAATCCAACGCCAACATCACCTACCCGGTCCTTGACAAGACCGGCGCACTGATCAACGACGTGAAGGCCGTCACCGCCGGTCTTCAAGGGGCGATCACCGCCGGAGAGCAGGAAAGAATCGCCGCCACCGACAAGCTGGCAGACAAGGTTCGGCAACGCATCGCCGAATTGCGTGCCGTGCCGACCAAGGCAGAGCTCGGGGCGCGCATCGCAAAGGAATTCGACGACTACTACAATTCCGCCAAGGCCGGCACCGAATGGATGATGGGCATTTCGAAAAACGATGAAAAGGCAGCGATGCAGCATTCGGTGACGGCGCTGAAGGACCTTGAGCAGGACCTGCAATCCACCAACCAGGCAGCGCGCAAGGAATTTGCCGCGGGCACCGAAGAAAGCAAGTCGAACGTGCACCAGGTACTCAACAGCACGCTGATCTCGGCGCTGATCGTGACACTCGTCCTGATCGGGGTTTCCTGGCTGGTGGTACAGGCGGTGTGGCGGCGCCTTGGGGGAGAGCCCGAATATGCGCATGAAATCGCTACCGCCATCGCCCAGGGCGACCTCTCGATGCAAATCGCGGTCGGAAAAGGCGATACCGACAGCCTGCTGGCGGCGATGCAGCAGATGAAGCAGACGCTGGGGAAAATGATCGCCGACATCAAGACCTCGGGCGCAACGATCAATACCGCAAGCGCCGAAATCGCGATGGGCAATGCCGATCTGTCGGCGCGCACCGAGTCACAGGCTAGCAGCCTGGAGGAAGTGGCATCGGCGATGGAACAGATGACTTCCACCGTCAAGGCAAACATGGACAATGCGCTCAACGCGAACCGCATGTCGGCCGATGCGGCCCAGGTGGCGGAGCGCGGCGGCGCCGCGGTCAGCCGTACGATACAAACGATGGCGGAAATCAACGATTCCGCGCAACGCATCGCCGACATCATCGGTGTCATCGACGGCATCGCATTCCAGACCAATATCCTGGCGCTGAATGCGGCAGTGGAAGCTGCGCGCGCCGGCGAGCAGGGGCGCGGTTTCGCGGTAGTCGCCACCGAAGTCCGCAGCCTGGCGCAGCGCAGCGCGTCGGCAGCAAAGGAAATCAAGGAACTGATCAACGAATCCGTCAGCCGGGTAGAAGCCGGTTCCACCGTGGTCAACCAGACCGGTTCGACGATGACCGAAGTCGTCGCCGCCATCTCCAATGTCGCCGAGATCATGAACGGGATCACCGTGGCAAGCCAGGAGCAGACCAGCGGCATCGAGGAAATCGGGCGTGCGATTGCGCAGATGGACCAGACGACACAGCAGAACGCGGCCATGGTCGAACAGGCTTCTGCGGCGGCAGCTTCGCTGAAGGAACAAGCCGCCTCGCTTGCACGGAGCCTGTCCGTCTTCCGGCTGGCTGCCGGCGACGGCAATCCGGCGCCCGGCCATTCCGCGGCCGAGGATCAGGCACATCCGCAGCTCGCCTACCGCAGTGACCAGCGTCGGCAGCGGACGCTGGGAGCGGCAGGCTGAGGCTTGACGGTTTATCCAGGCAAGGAAGCGCACGCACGAGAGAAGGCGGGCTGTCGCGGTATGAGGATGCCGCATACTGATGCAGCCCGCAGGGTCGACACGGGCTGCACAGCGCTATTTCCGTAGCGGAGGTCGATGCGTCACCGGCCTGCGGCAAGAGGACTCACCAAGATGGCCGGGAAATTTCCAGGAAATTCCGGCTGGCGGCGGACAACGGCAACAGCGGACCGGAATTCATTCCATCCCCATTCGGGCGCCCTGATATGCTGCGCGCGCGACAAGCCTTCGCTTTACCTTTACTTCCATTCCCCGGCAGCCGTGGTTCTCCCGGTTCGCAACCGATATTGATCCGCAACGGCGCGATCGCCGGCGCATAGAGGCGCTCGCTCGCTGGCGCTTGCATCTGCATTGATGCCGTCCCGGCAATCGGGGCCGGCGGACGGGCCGACAATACATCGTACTTGCCAGACCTTTGCTGCCTTTGTCGTCGACGACCGGCAAGCAGATCACGCAACGCTCCAGCCTCGTTTGCACGGCCACAAAAAAAAGCGCCCATGGACATGCCCATGGGCGCTTCAGGAATGGTTGCCGTAGTGAGTTCAGGACATATGGCTGGGCAGCAGCAATACGATCTGCGGGAAGAAATACAACAGGAACACCGCGAGCACCATCAGCAGGAACAGCGGCAGTGCACAGCGCGCGATCTCGTTGATCTCGCGCTTGGTCATCCCCTGCAGCACGAACAGGTTGAATCCGACCGGCGGCGTGATCTGCGCCATCTCGACCACCACGATGATGAAGATCCCGAACCAGAGCAGGTCGATACCGGCCTTTTGCACGGTCGGCAGCAGCACCGCCATCGTCAGCACCACCATGGAGATGCCGTCGAGGAAGCAGCCGAGCACGATGAACAGCACGGTCAGCGCAAGGATCAGCATGAACGGCGACAGGTTCAGCGAGCCGACGAATTCCGCCAGGTGACGCGGCAGGCCGATGAAGCCCATTGCCAATGTCAGGAACGACGCGCCGGCGAGGATCAGGCCGATCATGCAGTAGACGCGGGTGGCGGACATCAGGCCTTCGACGAACACCTTCCAGGTCAGCGAACCTTCTATCCGCGCCAGCAACAGCGCTCCCAGCACGCCGAAACCGGCCGCCTCGGTGGCGGTGGCAACACCCAGGTAGATGGTGCCGAGCACCACCACGATCAGGCTGACCACCGGAATCAGGTGGCGCGATGCGATCAGCTTTTCCTTCAGCGAAGTCGCCTTCCCGGCGGAGGGAATGGCACCCGGATGCAACAGCGACCAGACGATCACGTAACCCATGAACAGCACGCCCAGCAACAGGCCCGGCAGCACGCCGCCGAGGAACAGCTTGGCGATCGACACGTTGGCCGCGACGCCGTAGACGATCATGATGATCGACGGCGGAATCATCAGGCCCAGCGTGCCGGCGCCAGCCAGCGTGCCGACCGAGATGTTGTCCGGATAGCCGCGCTTCTTCAGCTCCGGCAGCGCGATCTTGCCGACGGTCGCGCAAGTGGCGGCCGACGAACCCGATACCGCGGCGAAGATCGAGCAGCCGATGATGTTCACATGCAGCAGGCGGCCCGGCAGACGCTCCAGCCAGGGCGCGAGCCCCTTGAACAAATCGTCCGACAGCTTGCTGCGGAACAGGATTTCACCCATCCACAGAAACAGCGGCAACGCGCACAGCGTCCAGCTCGACGACGCGCCCCAGATGTTGAACACCATGCTGTCGCCGACCGGCCGACCGGTGAATATTTCCATCGCCAGAATGGCGACACCCAGCAGCGACAAGCCGATCCACAGGCCGGAACCCAGCACCACGAATATCGCCACTACCAGCAGTATTGCAATGAATACGTCCACGTTAGTCTCCCCGTTGCTACTCGATGTGCGCCAGTTCGTCGGATGGCAGCGCCACCCGTTCGCGCGCGATGATCTTCCTGACCAGGTCTTCGATGAAGGCCACGCTCAGGCCGATGCAGCCGAGCGCCATCGGGATCTGCGGAATCCACAGCGGCGACGCATCGCTGGCGGGAGAAACATCATGGGTCAGATAGGAAAGCCAGACCAGGCGCACCGCAAAATACGCGAGATAGGTCGAGGCCAGTGCGGCGGCACCGAGACACCAGTAATCGGCGATGGTACGTGCGCGGCCGTTGAGCTTGTTGAGTATCAGGGTGACGCGGATGTGATCGCCCTTGCGCAGCGTTTCCGGCAATGCCAGGAACAGCGCGCCGGCAATCGAATAGCCGGCATACGCATCGAGCCCCGGGATCTCGAAGTCGAACTGGCGCTCGACCACTCCCAGGACTATCGACAGCAAGGTCGTGATCATGCAAATCGCGCCAAGGCAAAGCAGGATCCGGTAGAACCCGTTCAGCAGGCGAATCATCATTATCTCCTTCCAGGAATCGCCCGGCTCGGCCGGGCGGTCTTCTCTCTTGTTCAGTCGGTATTACATCTTCTTGTAGGCGTCGATGATCTTCTTGCCCTCGTCGCCGGCGGTGCGCAGCCATTGATTGGTCATGGTGTCGCCGATCTTGTCGAGCGCCTTCTTGAGCTCCGGCGACGGCTGCGAAATCTTCATGCCGTGCGCGCCGAGTTCCTTGATGTACTCGTCGTCATGCTGCTGGCTGACGGTCCAGGCCTTTTCGCCCTCGGCCTGCGCGGCCTTGATCACGATATCCTGGGTCGCCTTGTCGAGCGCGTCGAATGCCTTCTTGTTGGCCACGATCGCATTCTTCGGCAGCCAGGCATTGACCGGATAGAAGTACTTGACCTGTTCATACAGCTTGGATTCGATACCGCTGGCGCTGGAAGTCAGGAAGTCGTCGACCGCGCCGGTGGCGAGCGCCTGACCGAGTTCGGCCAGCTGGATGGTCGCCGGCTGCGCGCCGAGCAACTGCGCGATGCGGTTGGTCGCCGGATTATAGGTACGCATCTTGGTGCCGCGGATGTCGGCCGGGGAATTGATCGGCTTCAGCGAATACAGGCTCTGGCCCGGCCACGGCGAGACGTACAGCAGCTTCATGCCCTGCGAGGCCAGCAGTTTTTCCAACGCCGGTTGCGAAGCGGTCCACAGTTTCTTCGCCTGCGGATAGCTGGTGGCAAGGAAGGGAATCGAATCGACGCCGTACAGCGGGTTCTCGTTCGACGCGCCGGACAGGATGAATTCGCCGATCTGCACCTGGCCGGTCTGCACCGCGCGCTTGATCTGGTTGGCCGGGTACAGCGAGCCGCCCGGGTGGACCGTCAGCGTCAGCTTGCCGCCGGTTTCCTTGGCGACGTTGTCCGCAAACTCCTGCAGCAGCTGGGTCTGGAAGCTGTTGGCGGAATAACCGCTCGGGAAGTCCCACTTGGTTTGGGCGACGGCGACCTGCGCGCTGGCGGCCGCCACGGTGGCGAGAACAACGGTGCGTATGAGTTTCATGTAAGCCTCCTTGAAATTGGAAAAACAACGATGCGTGGACCACACCGGAGCTTCAGGCCAGGTAAAGCTTCCGGTTACTACTTTACTGCCAAAACAAACAATTTCCATTCAGAAATTTCATCACTTCGCAGCCTGCTCGACGGACCGGTTTGTGGTGTACTGCAACAAAACCTTCAACTCTTCCGGGCCGGCCCGCTTGAGCCACTCGCGTGCCAGCGTCTCGCCGATCCGGTCCAGGTATTCGCGGTTGAAAAATTCCATCGTCGCGACGTTTACCTTGTGTGCGGCAAGCTGGCTCTCATATCCTTCATCGCTGTTCTGGCTCATCCGCCAGCCGCGGTCCTCGGCCTCCTGCGCCAGCCGCATCATCTGCTGCCGGGACTCGTTGTCCAGCGCGTCGAACACTTTTTGCCGGACAAACACCATGTTCTTCGGTATCCATGCGCTGACCCGGTAGTAATAGCGAAGGGCCGACCAGGCCTGCACTTCCACGCCGGTCCAGCTGGATGTGATCATCATGTCGAGCTCGCCGTCGGCGATCGCCTTCTGCAGATTGACCACTTCAATCTTCATCGGCTTCGCGTGCACCAGCTGCGCAATCCGGTCCGTGGCCGGGTTATAGGTACGCATCCGCATGCCCTTGAACGATTCGAATGATTCGATCGGCACGCGCGAATACAAATTCTGCGGTGGCCACGGCACTGCATACAGCAGAACCAGGCCCTGCTTCTTCATCGCCTTTTCGATCAGGGGCCGCGAAATCTTCCACATGCGGCGTGCATCGGCATAGCCGGAGACGATGAACGGCAGCGCATCCATGCCGAACATGGGGTCCAGCCTGGCGAGGCTGGACATGATGACTTCGCCGCCCTCCGCCTCGCCGTCGCGCACGCCCGCAAAAATCTGGGCCGGTTTCAGCAGAGAGCCCGCGGGATGGACCTTGAGCACCACCTTGCCGCTCGTCGCCTTCTCCAGTTCGTCCGCGTAGACCTGCAGATTCCGCGTCTGGAAATTGTCCGCGCCATAAGCGGTGGCGAAATTCAGCGTCACGGCTCCGCAGACGGAAGGAACCAGGGAAACCCCACCCAGAAAAAGCACCCAGGCGATACAGCGAAGCACAGCGTTTTTCATCGTATCCACCGTCACCTCCCAGATTTTTTCTTGAATACTAAGCGTCTCATCGCTAATATGTCAATAAATTGTAATACATTTTATCGACGTTAAAACAACAATAGACGACAGGATTCGTTGATTCAAGAAATATCCGAGGCGGTGTCCACCCCCTTGCAAACGCAGGAGGCTTCCATGCACAAGAATCGTTCGAATCGCCCCGGCGCCGCACCGGAAGCCAGCACGCGCACCACCGAAGAACGGCCGCCGCCCGGCCACGACGCAACGGAAGCGGGCACCCGTGCGGAAGCGCTGGAGCAGATAGACCTGGGCATGGTGGCTGCCGTCCACGCCTTCCAGCGCTGGATCCATAATCTGATTCGCGATGCCGGCTTCCCCCTGCTGACCGTGATGGATGCTGTTGTCCTGGATCAACTCAAACAACGTGCCAACCACAAGCGGCTGGCAGACATCTGCTTCATCCTCAATACCGAGGACGTCCACGTGGTGGGCTATTCGTTGCGCAAGCTCGCAGGCATGGGAATCGTGGACATGACGCGTCACGGCAAGGAAGTCACCTACTCGATCCATCCGGACAGCGAACGGCGCCTGGCACTGCTGCGGGACGAACAGGAACAGAGACTGCTCGATGCGCTCGCGTCTTTTCACATCGACAAGGAAGGCCTGGCGGACCTCGCCCGCCACCTGCACCGCATGTCGGGACTGTACAACGCTGCCGCGCGCGCGGCAGCGTCGCTCTGAATCAGAAAATTTTCTTCGAAGAGCGGCTAGGCATTCCTGGCACCTGCGCCGCCTGCTTGGGCTGATCGCGGCAGCGCTGTCATCCGTCGCACGCGGCCTCGAACTGCACTGCGCATCCCTGCAATATCCGTCGCCGATACGGCAGGAACAGCGTCATCGTGGAAGGAAACTCGCCGGCCGTGTCGACGTCACGTGGCGGCTCGGCGGCGTTCGACATTTGCTGGGATAATGGCCGGGCCATCGCGCGGCGCCAAGTCCGCGTGGGCACTCATCGTCTGATCGTCCACCATGCAAACCGGTATGTTGTTCGCGGCCGCGGCTTATGCGGCGTGGGGCCTGTTCCCGCTCTATTTCAAGTCGCTGCAGGCAATCCCGCCGTCGCAGATCCTGCTGCACCGGATGGTCTGGTCGCTCGCCTTCGTGATCATCGTGCTGGCCTGGCGTCGCCACTGGCGCTGGCTCGGACAGGCGCTGCGCCAACCGAAAGTGGTGGCCGGCTTCCTCACCAGCGCACTGCTGCTTTCCGCCAACTGGTTCACCTATATCTGGGCCGTCAACAATGGCCGCGTGATCGACGCCAGCCTGGGCTATTTCATCAATCCGCTGGTCAGCGTGCTGCTCGGCTTCGTGCTGCTGCGCGAGCGGCTGCGGCCGCTGCAATGGTCGGCGGTCGGACTCGCAGCATGCGGAGTCGCCTGGCTGACCTGGCAAAACGGCCAGTTGCCGTGGGTCGCGCTGATGCTGGCGGTGAGCTTCGGGCTGTACGGGCTGATGCGCAAGACCGCGCCGCTCGGCGCGCTGGAAGGATTGACGCTGGAAACGCTGCTGCTGTTTCCGCTGGCGTTGGGCGCGCTGGCGGTATTGAGCTTCGAGCATCGCAACGCCTTTGCCGGCGCGCCGCTGATGCAGCAGTTGTTGCTGGCGGCCGCCGGTCCGGTCACCGCGGTTCCGCTGCTGCTGTTCGCCGCCGGCGCGCGCCGCATTCCATTGTCGATGCTAGGCCTGCTGCAATACATTGCGCCGACGCTGCAACTGCTGCTCGGCGTGCTGCTGTACGGCGAGCCGTTCAGCCCGGAGCGGGCGGTCGGCTTCCTGCTGATCTGGAGCGCGCTGGGCGTGTATTCGCTGGAAGGATTGTGGCGCACCTGGGCGGCGCGTCCGCGTAACGCCTGAATCCGGAACAGCGGTCTGCCACGGCGAAAAGCCGTACCTGGACAAGCTCGTCCTTCGCCGTGTTCCTCGTGTTCGCCGCGGCGCAAGGTCTTTTGCCTGCGGCAGCCCGGCAGCCGGTCGTTCTGTCGTATCCTATCCGTTTTCCCTCTCTCGATTCAGCAGGAAACAGATGGCTCAATACGTATACACGATGAACCGCGTGGGCAAGATCGTGCCGCCCAAGCGCCAGATACTGAAAGACATTTCACTGTCGTTCTTCCCGGGAGCCAAGATCGGCGTGCTCGGCCTCAACGGTTCCGGCAAATCGACCTTGCTCAAGATCATGGCGGGCATCGACAAGGAAATCGAAGGCGAAGCGATCCCGATGCCGGGCCTGAACATCGGCTACCTGCCGCAGGAACCGCAGCTCGATCCGGAGCAGACGGTACGCCAGGCAGTGGAATCCGGACTCGGCGAAATCTTCGAGGCGCAAGCGAAACTGGACGCGGTGTACGCCGCCTATGCGGACGAAGACGCCGATTTCGATGCGCTGGCTGCCGAACAGGCGCGCCTGGAAGCGATCATCGCCGCCTCCGACGGCAACAACGTCAACCAGCAACTGGAAATGGCCGCCGACGCGCTGCGGCTGCCGCCATGGGACGCGAAGATCGGCGTCCTGTCCGGCGGCGAGAAGCGCCGCGTCGCACTGTGCCGGCTGCTGCTGTCCAAGCCCGACATGCTGCTGCTGGACGAGCCGACCAACCACCTCGATGCCGAATCTGTCGACTGGCTGGAGCAGTTCCTGCAACGCTTCCCCGGCACCGTAGTCGGCATCACGCACGATCGCTACTTCCTCGACAACGCAGCCGAATGGATACTCGAACTCGACCGCGGCCACGGCATCCCGTGGAAGGGCAATTACAGCTCCTGGCTGGAACAGAAGGAGGCGCGGCTGAAACAGGAAGAAGCGAGCGAATCGGCACGCCAGAAAACCATCCAGAAGGAACTGGAATGGGTCCGGCAGAATCCGAAGGGCCGCCAGGCGAAGAGCAAGGCGCGCCTGGCCCGCTTCAACGAGCTGTCCGAACACGAATACCAGAAGCGCAACGAGACGCAGGAAATCTTCATCCCGGTCGCCGAGC
>CBIHOK010000096.1:0-14761 GCA_966211575.1 uncultured Noviherbaspirillum sp. | reverse complement strand
AGAGGGAAGCTATCTGCTCCCTTCTCCCGCTTGCGGGGCGAGGCAGGGTTTCGCGAACCCCAGGTTCGCGCTGCCGCAGCCGATACGGCCTGCAGGCCGGATCGTGGGGCGCGGAGCGAGGGGCGGGGAAGAGGGCCGGCTGCGCCTGGTATCCGACCGGTTTCCGGGGCTGCGCACCTGCCAAATAAACACTAAACAGGCTCTAAGGGTCGGACACAGCCATACTTCGACGGTCGCTTGTGATCCAAAGCGGACGTTGTGCTGCACGGCTATTCATGTTCAAGTCGAGGATCGAGGTCGATTCGACTTTCGGCGCCGCGACATAAGTGCCTCGAGCGCCGCGGCCTTCCAACGAGTTGCGGCGCCTGACTTCGTCGTATGCGCGCGTGATCGTCGTCAGGTCGATGTCCAGCTGTGCTGCCAACTGGCGCTGCGGAGGTAGACGGTCGCCCGGTTTCAGCGATCCGTCTGCCACCGCTGCCTGCAACGCATCCGCAATCTGCAAAAAACGTGACCCGCCGTGCACGGCTAATTGCGGCAACCAGATTGGCAAATTTTCATCTTGCATGATTTTCAACTGGGGCAGTTTGTCTCAATGTATGGAAATTGCTTTTAAGTAGAATGCCTCAGAACGCGCAGCAACACCGTCCTTGCATGGCAGTCGCTGACGTTTTCTCCTCCCTCACCTGCATTCGGCAAATCATTCCGCTGGATGCCATTGTTATTTCATGGGTAGATGTAATGAAAGATTCAAACAGAATGCTTGGGGGCCTTTGCCCTACCGGCTGATCTGGGACGCGCGATGGCATTCGACCATATTGGTCTGGTAAAGCGCGTCTGCACCTGCGCCATACAGATAACGGGACTTAGTTCCAACCTCGTTCGTCATGAACTTGCCCTTTGCCCAAAAATGACAACTGATTAGATATTGTCAAGTAATAGCCCGGAAATACTCAAAATCATGGATTGGATCCCTATAGTCTTCGTTACGTTCAAGGTTCTCGTGTTAGGCACGGGCATGTTCTTCGCCATCAAGTGGCATTACGATCGAGGGCAAAAGGAGATGGAGATGGACAAGCGCGCGGTGCTACGCGCGGGTGGCAAGGTGGCTGCAGTCTTCATGCTATTGCTCCTCGGCGTGGGGCTCTTCACCTTCGTCCTTTGCAGGATGTTCGGTTTGGACTTGACCTCCCCATGATGGCAAAGAATAGTCGGCTGATATCCGGTGATGCGGCAGCAATTGCCCGATGCGGTTATTGGGCAGCGTCGGCAGGCGGGGCAGAGCTCGCTTCGGCAAATAGCATCGGCATCGCTGCGGGACTATTAATCGGCAATTCTTGCCTGCTATACGCCTGACTCGCGCCGCTCGCTCCATTCGAATGCTGACCGCTTGAGATGTTCGAGGAAAACAGCCGCAATCGGGGAAAGCCTTTTGCCGCGCGGATACAGAGTGAACCAGCGGGACTGGAGCGGGAATCCCGTCACGTCGAGAATTGTCAGCTGATCGTCCTCCGGCCGGGCTGGAAGTGCATGGCGCGAGATCACGGCAAGACCAAGGCCACCGGAAACGGCCTGCTTGATCGCTTCATTGCTGCCCAACTCCAGCCGCACGGCAGGTACGAAAGCGCTGCGTGCGAAGTAAGCGTCGCATGTGAGGCGCGTGCCAGAACCGCGTTCTCGAAGGATGAATCGCTCCCCCAGGAGGTCGGTGAGTTCCAGATGGCGCCCCTTCAGTCGGTGCCCTGCGGGAGCAATCAAAACCAAGGGGTTGTGCAGGAATGCATGCTGTTCGAGGTCAAGGCTCTCGGGCGGCATCGACATGATGTAAAGATCATCACGGTTTTCGCGCAGGCGCGCGACGACGCCATCGCGGTTCAGAATCTCGAGAGCAATCTCGATGTTCGGATGTTTCGTACAAAAACTGCCCAGCAGGCGCGGCACGAAATACTTCGCGGTGCTCACCAGGGCGACGCGCAACCGCCCCTGCTCAAGCCCCTTCATCGCATTGATGGCCTGCTCGAACTTTATCCATTCGTCGAGCATTGCCCGGGCTGTCTCGGCGAGCGCCTCGCCAGCTTCGGTCAGGTGAAGGCGCTTCCCGATCTGTTCATATAGGGGCAGGCCGACGGCGTCGGCAAGCTCGCGCAATTGCATCGACACCGTTGGCTGCGTGACATGGCATGCCTTGGCGGCGCCAGTGACACTGCCGTGCTCGGCCAGCGCCAGAAAGAGGCGCAGCTGGCGAAAAGTGGTGTTCATAGGGTTTTAACTATACATATGATAACTAATATCGATTATTAATTATTTTTACTTTAGTTAACATAGCGGCCAAGCCCAATTGTCAAAAATTAAGATACGTCCGACCATGAAAACGCATACCTCCGAAACTCAAGCCACTTGTACCCCGGCACTTGCCTTGCAGTTCCTCAAGGATGGCAACGCCCGCTTCGTTAACAACTTGCGCGCCAGCCGCGATTTGCTGCAGCAGGCCAACGAGACGCGCGACGGCCAATGGCCGTTCGCCACCATCGTCAGTTGCATCGACAGCCGCACGTCAGCAGAGTTGATCTTCGACCAAGGCCTGGGCGACATCTTCTCCGTGCGCATTGCCGGCAACGTGATCAACACCGATATCCTCGGCAGCCTCGAGTTCGCATGCCACGTGGCCGGGTCGAAACTCATTGTCGTGCTCGGACACACCTCGTGCGGCGCAATCAAGGGGGCCTGCGACCATGTGGAGCTTGGCAACCTGACCGAACTGCTGTCGAAGATCCAGCCGGCGGTGTACGAAGAGAGCCACACTCCGGACCAGGCAAGGCGCAATTCGAAGAACGCTGCGTTCGTGGAGAATGTTGCCGACCTGAATGTGCGCCGCTCCGTGCGATCGATCATCAACCGCAGCACCATCCTCGAGCACATGATCGCCGCCGGCAAGATAGGCATCATCGGCGCCAAACACAACCTGGCCAACGGAGAAGTGACCTTCTTCGACGACACCTGGGTGCACGACAAGACATCGATGCAGCGTGTCGTTGCCGGATAGTTGCGCTTCCGACCGACCGTACGTGAATTTCGCCTCAACCTCGATTGTATGCTTTCACGGGTTTGGGAAGCTGCCGTACGTGTGCTCTCAAGGCTGAACGGCCCTTGGAATGTTCGCTACTAGTGTGCTGAGTCAGAAATTCGTTGAATAAAGCCGATGCAATGAGCGCCATCCTTCGTTACAAATACTCGCAAGGCACCCGGCCTTGCTCCGTTTTGCGCCTCGTCTGGCGCCCATTGCATCAACTTTATTTTTCAACGAACTTCTGACTCAGCACACTAGGAATTGGTGACAGTCCGGTTGAGGCCGAAAGCAGCCCTTCATTATTGTCTATTCTCGATCAGAAGCGGTCTGATCTCCTGGACAGCTATTCGCAGAAATTTATGGCCGACCGGTGCAGATAAAATTGCCTCTCACGATCCGCAGCCGGCCGGTAAATCAAGTTCTTTCAAATTCAAGAAACTCGGCGGCTATTCAATGCGCTTTCGCATATTTTGCGACGCCTGTCACGTCAATCAAGACGCATCTCTCATTGCCGACGACCCATGCATCATGGTCAGGCGGCATAAAGAAAAAGTCGTTGGGACCGTATTCAATCTGCGAACCGTCATCCATCTGTACGGTCATCCTGCCCTGGAGAATAAAGCCGGTGTGGGAGGCCTTGCAGGAGTTCGTCCCCGCAATCGGCTTTACATGCTGACTCCATTTCCAGCCAGGCTCAAATTCGCCCATGCCTACGATGTGATCTCCAAGTTCATAGACTTGCATTCGTCCCTTGCCGTCCATGAACGACCTGGTTTCATCAGGATGACCGGCAGGTTTGCGGACCAAGCTGCGTCTTTCGAGTATGGTGCTCATGATATTCCCTCCTTGCAGGAAAGGTTGCTCGCCATTGATGACGAGGAGCAGCCGCACAGAGCGCAAAGCCGGAAGCAGGAGTGGCGCGTCGTCTGTGCGCCTACCCAACAAGCATAGGATAGACGGGGATGAGATCAAGCAGATCGCCATCTGGGTGATCTCCTGTCTCGCTCGTGGTCTATTCCTGCACATCAAGGAAATTCGTTCACTATAGATAGCGGCGAGGGGGTAGGTTTCCCACATTTGCTGTGTGCAATGTTGTGGATAAGCGTTTCTCGGCTTCCGTATGTTGATGATTCGAAAGGGAAAGTTTGCGTTGATTAAAATCAAGGCAGCCGGCAGGGATCCCGACTGTGCGGGGCGAGGTGGAAAGTGAACACCGCCTTGTGGATCTGGTAGGGCTTTTTCACTTTCTTCGGAGGGGCTGGGGGTTGTGTCGTGATGCTCCGCTCGGATAGTTCAGCGCTTGAGGGCACGTGCCAGTTGGGGCTCGCAGCATTTGCGGTTTTCCCTCGCTTCTTCGCCGCCTTATTCGGCGGAGAGAGAATAATCGTGTCTTCGGGCTCCAATATGCGCCCGTCCTTCCTGAGAGCGAAGCTCAAGTTTTCTGACTGGAAGGTTCGTCTTCCTGTCCACGACGGTCACATGCGGCTCGTCCGCTTCAAAAAAGCAATCCTCGGCCTAAGCGCGACCGGCAACGGGAAAAGACCACGCCCCTTCTCCGTGAGCACATGTTCCTGAAATGCACTGCCGTCGGACGCAGGTACCGTTTCCATGATGCCGTGAGCTACGAGATTGCATAGCCGAACCGCCAGGATGTCTTTTGCAAGTCCCAAGTTCTTTTGACACTCCCCAAAGCGATGCGGGCCGTCAAAAGCGTCACGGACGATCAGCAATGACCACCAGTCGCCGACGACGTCCAAAGGCCTGGCGACACCGCATAGTGAGCCTGCGTAGGTCGTTCGTTTGACCCTCATTATTGCCCGGTTGTCTGGCTATTACAAAATACACCAGTATGAATGGTTGTCTTGTTAGGGGATCAGTGAGCGCATATTCTGGCTGGCTCATTCACCGGGAGGCGAAAAGCAAAACAGCAAGCGTTAGTGGCGGCACAGTTCGGCAACATGGGGAAGG
The DNA here is from genome assembly GCA_966211575.1 of uncultured Noviherbaspirillum sp. Taxonomy (GTDB): domain Bacteria; phylum Pseudomonadota; class Gammaproteobacteria; order Burkholderiales; family Burkholderiaceae_D; genus Noviherbaspirillum. The sequence continues at coordinate 9,726 of CBIHOK010000096.1, read as the reverse complement.
CTACTTGACTCGCGCGGTTCATGCGAGCGGGGCGGATCCTGAAGCGATGAAGGCCATCATGCAACGATACGAGTTATCAGCAGTGCCGGATCTCGGTTGCGGTGCCGGCCATATCAATTTCTCAGTGGCACCGTTCCCTGCCCATGTTCCTGTTCCTGTCCCTGTAATGGCTCATGATCTGTCCGAAAAATGTTCGCTGAGGTTATGGAGTCGGCCAAACAAATGCCTGGCGATTAAAAAAGGTGTTCGATGAATGGATTGCAGGGACGCTCACGCCAGCCGAACGTCTCAGGGCGATCCGCAGCTTGCTCGACACCGCATCCGGAAAGACCCTGCTGCATTTCCCCCGGAGAAGGGGCGCTCGTTCTTCATTGACGCAGCGTTCTTCGAGACGAGAAAAAACTGCTTGCCGTGTTGGCGCGACGTTTCCTGTGCATACTGGGAAGCATCATCTCATTTGAAAGACTGATCTTATGACGGACGGAATGCCGCAACCGCAGCGCCTCTATGCCTTTATGGCGATCGCCATCGCGATGACCATGGCCGTGCTGGACAGTGCGATTGTCAATGTCGCTCTGCCGACGATCGGCCAGGAACTGGCCGTTTCGCCTGCGAAAACCATATGGATCGTGAACGCGTTTCAGTTGGCCGTAACAGTCTCGCTGTTGCCGCTTGCCTCTCTCGGCGACAGCATTGGTTACAAAAAAATCTACGGGTGCGGTCTCGCGGTTTTCACCGCGGCGTCTTTTGCATGCGCCAGCTCCCATTCTTTGTTTGCCTTGTCTGCTGCCCGCGTGGTGCAGGGCATCGGCGCGGCCGGAATCATGAGTGTGAATATCGCGCTCGTGCGTTACATCTTTCCGAAGGCGCAACTCGGCATCGGAATGGGTTACGCCTCGTTGATCGTGGCGGTGTCTTCGGCCGCAGGACCGACGATCGCATCGATCATTTTGTCGGTCGCGCATTGGCAATGGCTCTTTCTCGTCAATGTGCCGCTGGGGCTTGTCGCCCTTTTCGTGGCGGCACGTACCTTGCCGGCGACACCGGCATCCGGCCACCGGTTTGATATGGCGAGTGCCGTGCTGAATGCACTGACATTCGGTTGCTTGATCGCGGGCCTCAATTCTCTTGGGGACGTCAATGGCCATACCCGTTCTGCCGGCCTGCTGGCGGGCGCATTGCTTTTTGGCGCTTTCCACGTTCGGCGTGAGCGTCGCATCGCCATACCGATACTGCCTTTTGATTTGTTGCGATTGCCTGTTTTCGCTTTTTCGATGATGACGTCGATCAGTTCTTTCGCCGCGCAAACCATGGCGTATGTCGCCTTGCCTTTTTATTTCGAACATGCGCTCGGCCGTTCCGAAGTCGCGACGGGTTTTCTGATGACGCCGTGGCCGTTGACGACGGCCCTGATTGCACCGATTGCCGGGCGCTTGTCGGACCGCTTTACGCCGGCGCGGCTCTGCAGCGTCGGCTTGGCCATTCTGGCGATGGGATTGGCCAGCATTGCAATGATTGGTCCGGAGCCATCCGGTTTTGATCTGGGTTGGCGGTTGGCATTATGCGGCCTGGGGTTTGGCTTTTTTCAGTCGCCCAATAATCGCATCATCATCGGCAGCGCGCCGCGCGAACGCAGCGGTGGCGCGAGCGGGTTGCAGTCGATGGGGCGGCTTCTCGGCCAGTCGATCGGTGCGGCGTTTGTGGCGATTGTTTTCGGCTTGGTACACGGCAATCAAACCACTTGGATCGCCTGGTGCGCCGCAGGCCTGACGCTGCTGGCCGCTTGCGCCAATGGCCTTCGTCAGGCAACCGTTGCAAAAATATGAGCTTTCGACATCGTTCACCTGCCTGTATTGGGCATGTGTGGAGCCGGCAAGCGTATGGAAATCACTATAGGGCTCCTGTCGGAAAGTGAATCATTTCTGGTTATCAAAGTCTTATCTGTATCGGAAGCCGCTTACCGGCGGCCTTCCGATTTACCGGAAAGGATGCCGCAATGAAACCAAATATTTTCGCGCTTTCGATCGCGATGGTGCTGATGACCGCCACCGGCGGCGTGTATGCAAAAGGATGCCTGAAAGGTGCGGCGGTAGGCGGCGTCGCGGGACACGTTGCCGGGGAACATGGCGTGCTCGGCGCGGCGGCAGGCTGCGCGATCGGGCATCACGAAGCCAACAAGAAAGACAAGCAGCAAGACAAGCAGCAATCGGCCAAGTCCGACAACTCACAAACCGGCTCGTCGCAGGGTTCCGCCAATCGTTCGGACGACAGTTCGGGAAGCTCGGGTACCTCCGCCACGAGCCAGTCCGATTCGGGCAAGAACCAGTAGTTGGGCCGTAGCGGCTCCGGTGATTCGCGCCTGCTATTCGACGTAAGCCGGCGCCTCTATCCGGCGGCCGATCATGAACGCGTCGGCTACGATGCGCAACGGCGAGAAGTCCGCGTCCGATTCGCCGTTGTGGACCAGTTGATGGAAATGGGCATACAGGCCCGCGTATTCGGCCTCTTTTCCCTGTAATACGACGGCGCCGTCGATCTCCAGCGTGGTGCCGCCGCCATGCAGCGCCAGTTTTTCGCCGTTGTTCGACTCGGCGAAGATGCTCCAGGTCTGCCGGTCCTGCTGCAGGAAATCGAAATCGGCATGCACGCTTATCCCGCGGGCCGTGATCATCCTCATCGCGACTTCGATCGGCGCCTGGCAATTCGCCGGAATGTGCAGGTCGGCCTGCTTGACCATCATGCTGTCGCCCAGCAGGTGTGTCAGGATCGAAAGCGCGTTGATGCCCGGGTCGAACACGCCCATTCCGCCGGGTGCGAAGATCCAGTCCTGGCCCGGATGCCATTGGCGCACGTTTTCCTTCCAGACGATCCGCACCTGTTTAAGCGGGCGTTGTGTGATCCAGTCGCGCGCCGCTTGCACCGCGGGTGCGAAGCGTGAATGCCAGCTGGCGAGCAGCGTTACGCCGCGCTCTTCGGCGAGATGCCTGATCGCTTCGGCTTCGCCCAGCGTCGCTGCCGGCGGCTTTTCGAGGAATACATGTTTGCCCGCCGCGATCGCTTCGCGCGCAATCGCATGTCGTATTTGCGGCGGAGTGCAGATCGACACTGCTTCGATTTCCGGGTGCGCGTCCAGCATCTCGGCGAGGCTCGGGTAGGCGCGGATGCCTTCCGGGCGGTTATGCGGCGAGCAACCCGCGACCAACTCCAGCTTTGGATTCGCGCGGACCGCCGGGATATGCTGGTCGACCGCGATCTTGCCGAGGCCGATCAGGCCGATTTTGAGGGGGGCGTCGTTTTTTCTGTCTTGCATATGTTTCTCTATTCTCTGGTTTTGCGTGATGAGGCAGTACGTGTATCGATTGATGGCGGCGTGCATAACCGGTCGCCCCGCATGACAAGGCTCCTTCCCCCTCTTAGGGGGATGAGGACGGGATTTCGCAAAGCACTGCTTTGCGCCGTCCGAATCCAAGGCGCTTGCAAGCGCCGCGGTGGGACGGTTGGGATGGGGGTGGGAACGTCGATTTTGCGTTAGCGACGATTCAAACTCACTACCCCCATCCTATCCGTCCCACCCTCGCCCCTGCAGGGGCTCACGATTCGAGCGGCACAACGCATGCGTTGCGAAACCCCGCTCTCATCCCCCTGCAAGGGGGAAGGAACTGTACCGCGCGTTATTCATACTGCAGCAGCGCTCTGCAGCCTTCAAGTGGACAAATTCCCTGACTGCCGCGCCAAAAAATGTGGCGAACCCGCTAGCAATCCGGCAACAACGCAAACCTTGCTTCAAATTTCTGACCCGGCAGGACCACCGCCCCGCCGATTTCATCCCGCCGATATTCCCGCAGATTCAGCCAGTCGGTGCAATTGCTGACCGGCTCGATGCAGAAATAGCCGGCATCCTTCGGCGAATAGAGCACGAAGTAGTCGAGCGGGGCATCCGCCTGCAGCACCAGCGTCGCGGCGGCTTGCCCGACGCTTTCTGGCCAGCTCACGCGCGCGCGCCGGCCCCAGCCAGTGAAATTGTTGTCCGCGACGATCTTCTCCAGCAGCACGCCGTGCCGCAATTGCTCGACCACCGGCGTCACCGCCAGCCCGGTCGGCATCACTTCGTCGTCGCCGAGCCAGATCCGCTCCACGTCCGTCTGCAGCACCGTGCCGGGGCGGTGCGGCAGGTAGGGATGGTGACCGACGCCGAGCGGCATCGGTATCGTATCGCGGTTCTCGACTTCGATCGCAACCGCAAGGCCATCAGGCGCGAGCGTGAAGCGTTGCGTCGCATGGAAATGATAGGGCCAGGCGCCGGCGGGGCTGTCGAATTCCAGCACCGCGTGGGTGCTGCCGTGCTCCTTCACCTGCCACGGCGCCTGCCATGCCAGCCCGTGTATGGCGTGCCGCGAGCGGCCGCGGTTCGGCGGCAGCATAATGTCGCGTCCCTGGAATTGCGCGCGCCCATCGCGGATGCGATTGCAGAACGGGATCAGCGGAAAGCTGGCCATCGCTTCCACCTCGCGCCGGCGCAAGGCCTCGGCGCTGGCGCGGCGCAGCCAGTCGTAGCGTCCGCCATCTTCCTGCAAGCGGTAAAAGCCGGCGATCGAGCCGCCGACGGCGGGCGCCAGTTCGGCCACCAGCGCGCCGGCGCGCAGGGTCAGCACGCCGGGCAGGGTTTCGGAATGCAATGTAGTCATCGTCTTTCGTTATTCAGAGCCGGCCGGAAGCCGCCAAGCTGCGTGCGCTGCTGGCGGCATTGCGCTTGCGGATGCCGTTTTCCAGCACGCGTTGCATCAGGCAGAACACGCACAGCAGCGCGCCCACCGCGATCCGGGTCCACCAGGAACTGAGCGTGCCGTCGAAGGTGATCAGCGACTGGATCAGCCCCAGGATCAGCACCCCGACCATGGTGCCGGCGACATAGCCGTAGCCGCCGCTGAGCAGGGTGCCGCCGATCACCGCGGCGGCGATCGCGTCCAGTTCCATCCCTTCCGCATGCAAGGCGTAGCCGGACAGCATGTAGAAGGTCAGCACCACGCCGCACAGCGCCGAACAAAAGCCACTCAAGCCATATACCAGGATCTTGGTGCGGCGCACCGGCAAGCCCATCAGCAGTGCCGAGCGCTCGTTTCCGCCCATCGCATAGACGGTGCGACCGAACATCGTGTAGTGCGCGAGGTAGATGCCGGCAGCCAGCACCGCGAGCCCGATCAGCACGCTGGGCGAGACGAAGTTGCCGCCGCCGAGCGCGACCCGGTACTGGGAGATCGCGACATAATGCGCATCGGTGATCGAGATCGAATCGATGCTGATCAGGTAGCAGCTGCCGCGCGCGAGGAACATGCCGCCCAGCGTGACGATGAACGGCTGCAGCTCGAACAGCTCGATCAGCGCGCCCATCGCCATCCCGAATCCGCATCCCAGCAGCAGCACCAGCGGGATCACCACCCAGATGCTCCAGTGGTGATGTTCGACCAGCGCCGCCGAGATCATCGTCGCCAGCGCCGCGACCGCTCCCACCGACAGGTCGATGCCGCCGGACAGGATCACGAAGGTCATGCCGATTGCCACGATCCAGAGGAAGGCATTGTCGATGAACAGGTTCAGGAATACCTGCAGCGAGAAGAAGCCTTCGTAGCTGAGCGCGCCGTACAGGAACATGCAGGCGAACAGCACGCAGGTCACCAGCAGCGGCAGCAGCCGCGCATTGAATCGCAGCGCCTTCATGCCGCGCTCCCGGCACGGCGCGGCAGGCATGCCCATAGCCGGCGGCGGAATGCGTCGGACTGCATCAGGCAGACGGCGAGCACCACGACCGCCTTGACCACCATGTTGACCTCGGGCGGCACGCCGAGCGAATAGATCGCGTAGGTCAGGGTCTGGATCACGAGTGCGCCGAGCAGCGTGCCGACCAGGCTGAAGCGGCCGCCGTTGAGCGAATTGCCGCCCAGCGTGACGGCGAGGATCGCGTCCAGCTCCAGCAGCAGGCCGGCATTGTTGCCGTCGGCGCTCTTGACGTTGGAGCTGACGATCAATCCGGCGATGCCGGCGGTCAGCCCGCAAAACGCATAGGCGAAAAAGATCAGCAGCCGCGCATTGAGGCCGGCAAAGCGGGCGGCGGCGGGATTGATGCCGACCGCCTGGATGAACAGGCCGAGCGCGGTGCGGCGCACCGCCAGCAGCAGCGCGACCAGCACCACGGCGACGATGTAGAGCGAGAACGGCAGGCCGAACAGGAAGCCGTTGCCGATGTAGGCGAACGGCTTGTAGTAGACCGTGATGATCTGGCCGTGGGTGATCAGCTGCGCGATGCCGCGCCCGGCCACCATCAGGATCAGCGTTGCGATGATCGGCTGCATGCCGGCGCCGGCCACCAGCAGGCCGTTCCACAGGCCGCACAGCAGTGCCGCGCCGAGCGCGGCCGCGAACGCCAGGCCAAGCGGTACATTGCTCACGTATTCGGGCACGCCGTCGTGGATCACCAGCGTGCCGCCGACCAGCGCCGCCGCCACCGCGCCGCTGATCGCGACTACCGCGCCCACCGAGATATCGATGCCGCGCGTGGCGATCACGATCGTCATCCCCAGCGCGGCCAGCATCAGCGGCGCGGCCCGGTTCAGGATGTCGATGGTGCTGCCGTACAGGTGGCCGGACTTGACGATGATATGGAAGAAGCCCGGATTGAACTGCCGGTTGATCAGGCACAGCAGCAGCAGCGTGATCGCCGGCCAGAACAGGTGGTGCGAGGACAGGGTCCGCAGCGCCCGTAACATTCGAAACAGCCGCTCTTCCGAGCGCGGCTGCATGGTCTTGATGTTCATGCCTGTCCTCCTGCAATCATTCTGTACACCGCGCCTTCGTCGGCATCGGCTCCGGCCAGCTGGCCGATCTTGCTGCGGTCGCGCAACACCGCGATATCGTCGCTGACCCGCAATACCTCCGCCATTTCCGATGAAATGAACAGGATCGCGAGGCCGCGTTCGCATTGCGCGGTGACCAGCGCCATGATTTCCATCTTCGCCGCGATGTCGATGCCGCGCGTCGGCTCGTCCAGGATCAGCATCTGCGGCTCGGTCGCGAGCCAGCGCGCCAGCAGGGCCTTCTGCTGGTTGCCGCCGGACAGCAGGCCGATCGGCTTTTCCGCGTCCGGCGTACGGATGCCGAGTTGCGCGATGTAATGGTCGGCCAGCTCGCGCTGCCGTTTCTGCGACAGGTACCTGAACATGCCGCGCTTGGCCTGCAGCGCGAGGATGATGTTTTCGCGGATCGAGAGATCGGCCACGATGCCGTCGGTCTTGCGGTCTTCCGGGCACAGCGCGATGCCGTGGCGGATTGCGTCGGCCGGCGTGCGCAGCCGCACTTCGTTGCCGTCGATATGGATCGCGCCGGATTCCGCCTTGTCGATGCCGAACAGCAGCCGCGCCAGCTCGGTGCGGCCGGAGCCGAGCAGGCCGGCCAGCCCGAGCACGCGGCCGCGCCGCAGTTCGAGGTCGAGCGGCTGTATCGATCCGCTGCGCGCCAGTTGCCGCGCCGCCAGGAAGGCGGGAGCGGTGCCGCGCTCGGTCGCGGCGCCGCTCTTGCGCGCGCCCGGCTGCTCGTCCAGCTCGCGCCCGACCATCTTGTTGATCAGCGTCAGGCGCGGCAACTCGCGCGCCGCATATTCGCCCTCGAATTCGCCGTTGCGCAGCACCGTGATGCGGTCGCCGATCGCATAGGTCTGTTCCAGGAAATGCGTGACGAACAGGATCGCCATGCCTTTTTCCTTCAGCGCGCGCATGGTCTTGAACAGCTGCGCAACTTCGTGCTCGTCGAGGCTGGAAGTCGGTTCGTCCAGGATCAGCACGCGGGCATCGGCGCTGACTGCGCGCGCGATCGCCACCATCTGCTGGATCGCGACCGGATAGGCGGACACGCTGGCGGCGACGTCGATGTCGAGATCCAGCTCGCGCAGCAGCGTGCGCGCCGCGCTTTCGGCGGCACGCCAGTCGATGCGGCCGCGACGGGTCGGAAAGCGCCCGATGAAGATGTTTTCGGCGACCGACAGGTTCGGGCACAGGTTGACTTCCTGGTACACGGTGCTGATGCCGCAATGCTGCGCTTCCAGCACCGAGGCCGGTGCGATGGGCTGCCCGGCCAGCCGGATCTCGCCGGCATCGGCGCGCTCGACGCCGGTCAGCACCTTGATCAGCGTGGATTTCCCGGCGCCGTTCTGGCCCATCAGGACATGCACCTCGCCGGCGAACAGGCGCAGGCTGGCGTTGGCGAGCGCATGCACGCCGGGAAAGGATTTGCAGATGCCGGACATCGCCAGCATCGGTTGCGGGGCAGGGCGGGCCAGTGCCGCCGCCGATTGCTTGCTGCTCATGGGGGATGCGTCTTCCTGTCCGGGTTCACGAAAAAAATCGCCGTGCGCCCCCGCGATGGCGGACGCACGGCAAGGGAGACACGGTCAGTATTTCCGGTTCGGGAATTCTTTTGCGGCGACTTCCATCGGGAAGATGCTTTCCTTGGTCACGATGCGGCGCGGCAGCGTCTTGCCGGCCACCACGTCCTTGACCGCCTGCATCAGCTGCGGGCCGAGCAGCGGGCTGCACTCGACGGTCACGTTCAGCTTGCCGGCCATCATTGCCTCGAACGCACCCTTGACGCCATCCACCGAGACAATCGTGATGTCCTTGCCCGGCTTGAGCCCGGCTTCCTCGATCGCCTGGATCGCGCCGATCGCCATGTCGTCGTTGTGCGAGTACAGCACATTGATCTTCCTGCCCTCCGCCTTGAGGAAGGCTTCCATCACTTCCTTGCCCTTGGCGCGCGTGAAGTCGCCGGTCTGCGAGCGGATGATCTTGAAGCGCGGGTCGGCCGCGATCACTTCGGCAAAACCCTTCTTGCGGTCGATCGCCGGCGCCGAACCGACCGTGCCCTGCAGTTCGACGATGTTGACGGGGCCGGGTCGGTCCTTGTAGTGCTCCAGCAGCCAGCGTCCGGCCTTGCGGCCTTCTTCGAGGAAGTCGGAGCCGATCATCGTCACGTACAGCGACGGGTCCTTCGAATCGATCGCGCGGTCGGTCAGGATCACCGGGATCTTGGCCGCCTTGGCTTCCTGCAGCACGGTATCCCAGCCCGATTCCACGACCGGCGCGAACGCGATCACGTCGACCTTCTGCGCGATGTAGGAACGGATCGCCTTGATCTGGTTTTCCTGCTTCTGCTGGGCGTCGGAAAACTTCAACGTGATGCCGGCCTGGCGCGCGCTTTCCTTGATCGAGCGCGTGTTCGCGGTGCGCCACTCGCTCTCGGCGCCCACTTGCGCAAAGCCGAGCACGATCTTCTTGTCGGCCGCCAGCGCGGGCAGGCCGACGGCCATGGTGGCGCCACCGGCCAGCAGCATCGCGATCACGGAACGTCTGTTCGTCTTCATTGGTCGTCTCTCTCCAAGTTTTTATGCCGGCAGAAAGTGCGGTGCCGGCTGCCGCATCCGACTTCCCGTAAGACCCGCGTTGCCTGACGAGCAGGAAGCAGCACGCCGATGTGCAGACCGGGAGGCGACGCCTGCATCGTAGGGAGAGGCTTGATAACAATCCAATGAATTTTTTGAAGGATTTGATATGCGAATTGATATGGATGAAACGGGGGAGTGTTGGTGCGAGTTCTTTGAAGGCCTTTAAAGATGCAGTTTTGCGAATGGCGATCAAGGAAGGGCACATAGTTCCCTCCCCCTTGCAGGGGGATGAGAGCGGG
>CBIHOK010000095.1:0-14837 GCA_966211575.1 uncultured Noviherbaspirillum sp. | reverse complement strand
CCACCCCCACCCTAGCCCTCCCCCTTACAGGAGGAGGGAACCGTCCGGCTACTGTGGATCGGCCATCAAACAAGTGAAACGTTGAGGGAAATCTTCATTCGTTACTCGATACATTGAACATCTAATGATCTTTAAAGGGAGGCGTTTTACGGCTTCGCCCGCATCATTCCGTTTCCCTCCACTCCCCCACCCGGATCCCGTCCTGCTCGAACGAACTCGCCAGCGCGTCGCGCGCGGTCTGCGCGATGGAAAGCGTCTTGCCCTCGTCGCGAAAATTCGGGAACATCGCGTCCAGCGTTGCCAGGTTGTGTTCGCGGAATCGCTTCCTGGCAAGCCGCGCCTTCGCCTTGTCCATGCCCATCTGCGCCAGCGCTTCCTCGGCGATGAGCAGCGACGATTCGAAGGTTTCGCGTTCGATCATCTCGACGCCGCGGCTGCGCAGCTCGAACACATGGGGCACGTCGTATGCCCTGCTGATGATCTTCAGGTGGGGGAAATGGCTCTGCACCAGGTCGGTCAGCTTCAGGTTGCTTTCCACATCGTCGATCGCGTTGACCAGCAGGACCGCCTTGTCGGCCTCCGCCGCGTTGAGCAGGTCCAGCCGGGTGGCGTCGCCGTAGAACACCTTGAAACCGAAGCGGCGCACCGTGTCGATCAGATCGGGATCGTTGTCGAGGATGGTCACCTTCACTCCCGAGGCGTACAGCATGCGGCCGACGATCTGGCCGACGCGGCCGAATCCGGCGATCAGCACGCGCGCGCCGTCCGGCTCGATGGCGTCGGCTTCGCGCACGGGTTGCGGATGCAACAGCCTGCTGATCCGGTTGCCGGCGGCAACGGCCAGCGGTGTCAGCGCCATCGAGATGGCGACGGCCAGCGGCAGCAGGTCGTTCCAGGGCGCCGGAATCAGCTCCACGTCGCGCGCCACGGCGAACAGGACGAACGCGAATTCGCTGCCTTGCGCGAGCACGCCGGCGAAAGGCCAGCGCTGGACCGGTGCGATCGGCAACATGCGGGCGAGCAATCCCAGCAGCAGCATCTTGAGCAGCATGTAGCCGGCGCTGAGCGCGAGGATCTGCAGCGGCGCCGAAGCCAGCAAGCCGAGGTTCATCGACATGCCGACCGAGGTGAAGAACAGCCCGAGCAGCAAACCCTTGAACGGTTCCAGGTCGGTTTCGAGCGCCTTGCGGTATTCGGAGCGGGCGAGCAGCACGCCGGCGAGAAAGGCGCCCAGGCCCATCGACAGGTCCGCCAGCGTCATCAGTTCCGCAATGCCCAGCACCAGCAGCAGCGCAAACGCGGTGAAAATCTCCCGCAGCCGGGTGCGGGCGATCAGCGTCAGCGCAGGATGCATCGCATAGCGGCCGACCAGGTAAACGGCGGCCAGCACGGCAGCGGCAAGCAGCCAGTTGAAGCCGGTGCTGCTGTCGTCGCCGCCGGCGCCGAGCAGCGGGACCACCACCAGCAATGGCATGGCCGCCATGTCCTGGAACAGCAGAATGGCGAACGCGCACTTGCCGGCGGGCGTGTTGGTCAGGTGTTTCTCCTGCATGCTTTGCACCGCGATTGCCGTGGACGAGAGCGCCATCGTCAGGCCGCCGACCAGCGCGGCGGCCCAGGGCAGTCCGGCCATGCGGCCGCAGGCGGCGAACGCGATGCCGCAGACGGCGAGCTGCAAGGTGCCGCCGCCGAACACGATGGTGCGCATTTCGAGCAGCTTTTTCGGTTGCAATTCGAGGCCGATGAGAAACAGCATCAACACGACCCCGATCTCGGCCACATGGCCGATGACGCCGACGTTGCGAATCAACGCCAGCCCCCAGGGGCCGATCACGCAGCCGCCGAGCAGATAGCCGAGAACCGAGCCGAGGCCGAAGCGCTGCGCGAGGGGAACCAGCAGGACGGCGGTCAGCAGGAAAACGATGGGAGTGAGCAACAGGTCGTGCATGGCGGACTGGAGTGTGCGGATGGGGCGCGAAAGCAAAGACGAGCGCCGGGATTGGTACTTTAGCAGCAAGCGGATGGCCCGGCGACGAAGACCTCTCCCATGCCGGATATACTGCCCGGGCTCTCGCTGTCAGGCTGCACGCCATGCAGTGGCATACAGCCAGACGGGAATGACGAACGATGCAAGGAAAACAGAAATGGACGACAAGTTGACGAAAGATGAATTCGAGGCGCTGGCCCAGATCCGACGCCTGAAAAAAGGCGAACGCGAGAGCGCCTGCGTGTCGCGCAATGCGAAGCGGCTGGCCGGCCTGAAATACATCACCGGCAAAGGCGGCGTATTGGCGCTCACGGAAAAGGGGCAGCAGGCATTGTTCGTGAAACGCTGCATCGATGGATTGCGGGCGGTGGCATACGCGGCGCCCGGCGGCGTCGAAACGGATGTCGCGACCTTCCTGAGCAGGAAGGGATTGATCGCGCCGAAGATCGTGGGCAGCGGCTTCGACGTGACCGAACGCGGCCGCGACCTGCTGGCGGATATGGAGACAAGGGGCGATTGAATCCGGTTCGCGCCGGATATCAGATTCGATCTTTACATCGCATCGAATCTGCCGCTTGGAATCGGGTCACTTTAATCGGGCCACTTTAATCGGACCACTTTTCCGGCACAGGAGGCAGGCCGCGATTACCGGCAACTTCGGCCGGGAGGAATCACGCTGGCCGCCCCCGGTTCAACAGCGCATCCCGGCTGAGCGGCTTTCGCAACTGCTCCAGCCACCACTGCAATGCCCGCCCCTGGCCCGACTTGTCGCTCTTGCGCCAGGCATAGCAAAACCTGACCTGGTGCGCCGGGCGGTCCAGGCGCTTGGTCACCAGCCTTCCGGTATCGACGTAGGGTTGTGCGACGCAGGCGGGCAGGAAGCCGACTCCGATTCCCCTGAGTTGCGCATCGACCTTGGCCGACATGTCGGTGACGGTAAACGCATCCTGCCCGGTCAGCACGCCTATCGTGAGGCCGCTTCCGCGCGCGGTCGAATCGGCCAGCACCACTGCCCGGTGGCGGCGGATCACCTCGTCGGTCAGCGGCTCGGCCGCCTGTGCCAACGGGTGGTTCGGTTCCATCGCAAACACGAAATCCACGATGCCCATCGGCTCCTGCTGCAGCCCGGGCCGGGTGCTGGCGTCCATGACCACGCCGAGCGCAAGGTCGGCCTGGCCGGAAGTGAGCGCATCGAGCGTGCCGGACAGGGTCTCGGTGCGCAGCTTCAGGCGGGTCGGCGGGTTGAGCGCGAAGAATGCTTCGCTCAATTCCATCAGCGTGGTCCGGTTGATGATGCTGTCCGCGGCAACCGTGAATTGCGGCTCCCATCCGGTCGCCACCCGTTTCACGCGATTGGCCACCGCGTCGATGTCGGCCAGCAGCCGCTCGCCCTCGCGCAGCAGTTCGGCCCCCGCCTCGGTGAGCCGGGCCTGGCGCGAACTGCGGTCGAACAGCAGCACGTCGAGCGCCTCTTCGATCACCCTCACCCGATAGGTCAAGGCACTCGGGACCATGTCGCCGGCACGCGCGGCGGCAGCGAAGCTGCCGGTTTCGGCGATGCGCTTGAGCATCGCCAGCGCGTCCGGGGTCAATACATCGCGGGCAGTAGGCATGGCCGTCTTTTATTCAAATAATTTGAATGATGCCATCAAATCAGCGCAGCCATCGCACCATCCCGGTCGCCCACAATGGAACCCATCAACCAGCCAGGAGAACCTCATGATCACATTACGCAAATCGCAAGACCGCGGCCACGCCGACCACGGCTGGCTCAAGAGCCAGCACTCGTTCTCGTTTGCCGGCTATTACGACCCGGCACACATGGGCTGGGGCAACCTGCGCGTGATCAACGAAGACCGGATCGCGCCGGGCGCCGGCTTCGGCCAGCATGGCCACCGCGACATGGAAATCATTTCCTACGTGCTGTCGGGCGAGCTCGCGCACAAGGACAGCATGGGCAACATCAAGGGCATTCCGCCGGGCGACGTGCAGCGCATGAGCGCGGGCACCGGCGTTTTGCACTCCGAGTTCAACCATGCGCATGACCGGACCACGCATTTCCTGCAGATCTGGATCCTGCCGAAGATCGCCGGGGTAGCGCCGGGCTATGAACAAAAGACGATCCCGGCCGAGCAGAAGCGCGGTCGGCTGCGGCTGATCGCTTCGCCGGACGGTGCCGGGGATTCGGTGACCATCAATGCCGATGCCTCGATCCACGCGGGCTTGTTCGACGGCGACGAACGGGCCGAGCTGATGCTGGCGCCCGGGCGCAAGGCCTACGTGCACCTGGTGCGCGGCGAACTGGTCGTCAACGGCAATCCGATCAAGGGCGGCGATGCGGTGCTGCTGGATAACGAAGACCGGATCACGCTCGCCGACGGCCACGATGCCGAAGTGCTGGTGTTCGACCTGGCGCCCTGATTTTTTCATCACAACCACAAGAAAGGAACCATCATGTTCAAGTCGCTTCAATCCCCGCTCTCGCTGGCCGGCCGCCTGCTGCTCGCCGCATTGTTTTTACCGGCCGGCATCGGCAAGCTCACCGGTTTTGCCGGCACCGTCGGCTACATCTCTTCGGTCGGGCTGCCGGCCCCGCAGCTGGCGGCGGCGCTGGCGCTGACGCTGGAGATCGGCGGCAGCCTGGCCTTGATCTTCGGTTTCGGCACCCGGCTGGCCGCCGTCGCGCTGGCCGTGTTCACCCTGGTCGCCTCGTTCTTCTTTCACAACTTCTGGGCGGCGCCGGCGGCCCAGCAGATGGTTCAGCAGCTGATGTTCTTCAAGAACATCGCGGTGGTCGGCGGCTTGCTCACGCTGGCTGCCTGGGGTGCGGGAACGTGGAGTGTGGACGCACGGCGGGCCGGCGCCTGAAAGCTTTTTCTCGTGTCATAAAAAAACCTTTCCAAGATGGAACAAAACCGGGTTTGCAGCCTACTGGTGCCCTGCTTTGAATTTTTTTTGGATACGGTGGATCAGACGCGATGAAGTGGTACTACGAGTGGAAATTAAGGAGGGTGCGCGCGGAAATCGCGGCACTCGAAGAACAAACCCGGCCGCGCCTGCGGGAGGATTACACAGCGAATTCGCGATTGCGGGTACTGTACCGATTGGCGGCCACGCTGCAAGACCGGCTGGCGAAGCACGCGGCCGAGGGAGTGGAAAGAATGGAGGGGGAAAAAGCGCATTAAGCCAAAAAGGGGGGCGGGACTTGGATCGACGCGCATGCTGTCACAAATGCGCGGGCGTATCCGTCTTACAGGTGTAATCGGATTTTCAACCACCTGTAAATGGAGAAATCGCATGCCTGAGTTTCGTCTTCCCTATTCCACGCTTGCCCCGGATTCCTACCGTGCGCTGGGGGCCGCCAGCGCCTCGCTCCAGCAATCCAGCCTTGGCTCGACGCTCGTCGACCTGATCTACCTGCGGGTATCGCAAATCAACGGATGTGCCTATTGCGTAGATATGCATGCGCGCGATCTATTGCGGCGGGGAGAAGACCTGCAGCGCATAAACAGTCTCGTCACCTGGCACGAAACGGATTTCTACAGCGAGCGCGAACGTGCGGCGCTGGCCTGGGCCGAAGCCCTCACCGACATTATTCGAAGCGATGCGTCGGACGAACTGTTCGCCGCGCTCAAGCAGCATTTCACGGACCGTGAAATCGCCGACATCGGATTCGCAGTGGCGATCATGAACGGATGGAACCGGATGGCGATCGGCTTCCGGCAACCGGTGAAGAAGGCGCCGCTGAATGCGTGACGGCAGCGCGGGAATCCGAGCCGTCGCCGGTTTGCGCGCTGCCTGGATAATGCCGCTTAATGTGGCTTAATGCCGCTCGCATGGTTTCCGATTCGGCGATCCAGCCGGACCCGAGTCGGACTGCACTTACCGCCATCGCCGCCCTTTGATTTTCGTCAATCGCAGGGACACGAGCCGACATAGGGTATATGCAGGAATATCACAGGGAGCAGCAATAGCAGCCACAGCGGCAATCGCAGCGAAGGAGTTCGCGATGGACATTCAGCAAAACAAGCAATTGGTGGAGAACGGGTACCGGATGTTCCGGGCCGGAGATATCGACGGCCTGCTTCAACTGTTTTCGGACGATATCGAATGGATAGGCAGTGAAGTCGAGTACGCGCCTTTTTCGGCGGAGTATCACGGCAGGCAGGAAGTCGGCCGCTTCTTCTCCGAGCTGAGCAGCTCCCAGGAAGTGGAAATGTTCGAGCCGCAGGACATGATCGCCGAAGGCGACAAGGTAGCCGTCACCGGCGAGGCCAGCTGGCGCGTGCGCTCCACCGGAAAGCATTACAGCTATCCGTGGATGCACCTGTTCACCGTGAAAGGCGGGAAGATCGTCCGCTTCCAGCAATACTTCGACACCGCGGCAACCCGGGCCGCGTTCATGCCGACCGGCATGGGCGCCGGCGCCGATGCCGGGATTCCGGCGCCCACCATGCACTGACGGCCACGCATGAGCGCCGCTCGAGGCGCAGCCGTCCGGCGGCGGACAGCCAAGCAATAGTGGCGCGGCTGCCCGCCGCTTTTCTGTCCCTTGCTCCTTGCCTGCTACAGCCGGAAGATCAAAAGCTGTACCCGACTCCCGCCAGCAGGTGGAAGGTGCGCAGCGAAGTTTCCGCCGTTCCGTCCGCGATATCCACTTTCGCCGTGCCGCTGTTGAATTTTGCTTCGGCAAAGAGTCCCAGCCTGCGGGTCAGCCGATAGTTCAGGCCGCCCAATATCTGATAGCCGCCGCCGGACGACGCATAGCCGGTTTCATGCGCCCGGTTGTCGACCGTGCTTTCCGTATGCGGCAGGTAATAAACCAGGCCGGCTCCCAGGTAGGGCCGCAAGCGATCGGTCTCGCCGGCCCAGCGATAGACGCCGATCAGGCTGAGCATGTTGACGCCGTGGGACATTTCGAAATGCTGCACATACTGGTCGACGCGCGCCTGGCCGTCGACCGGCGCACCTTTCCAGGTTCCGCTTGTTTGCGTCACCCGATCGGTCTGCGCGTACATCTTGTAATGGGTGTAATCCAGTCCCACTCCCCAATTCGGGCGCTGCGCGAAGAAGTGCAGCAGCCGCAAACCATAGTATGGCGCGAGCTTGAGCGGATCCGCGCTCCATCGCACATCGCGAATGTCGAGATCGGTCGCGGCGCCCGGCTGGCGGACGCGCAGATCGCTGTCCCGCGAGAATGACGAACCGGTATAGAGCTGGATCATGTTTTCCGCCGCGCACGGAGCGCTCGCCGCCGCAGCGCATGCAGCGCAGAAAATCGGGAGCAAGACGGTAGGTGCTTTTCCTGTCGACATGGCGGCGCTCGTGTCGATGCGGACAGGCGTTCGACCCCAGCCGCCCGAAGCCCGTTCCCATGGAACGGAGTTGTTGTGCATATTGCATCTGCCGTTTCGGAACGCTCGCCTTGGTACGCCGCAGGCGCCGTTGCGGCCTCCTGCCCATCCGCGATTTTTCGCTATTGACCACGTGTAACATTTCTTACTATAGTGATCGTACCCGTCTACATATAACGATGAAAATATCGGCGCGCGAGCGCATGGAGAACATCATGGGGGGGCGACAGCGGATTCTGCGTGCGCAATCATGCGCGCCGGATCCCCGGCAGGCCGTGGCGGAATTCCATGCCGGGGTAGTCCAGGAAGAGATAGCGCTCGTCATCTTCTTCTGTTCATCACACTACGACCTCGACCTGATCGCGGAAGAAATGCGGTGCCGTTTCGGGAGCACCCTGGTGGTCGGCTGCACCACCGCGGGAGAAATCGGCCCGGCCGGTTATTGCAAGCACAGCCTGACCGGCGCGAGTTTTCCGGCGCAGGCGTTTTCCGCGGTTGCCGGACGCCTCGGCGATTTGCAGCACTTCGAAATTTCCCGGGGCCAGGCATTCGCCCAGTCGCTGCTGCAGCAGCTCGAGGCACAGGCGCCGACTGCGCAGGCGCACAACAGCTTTGCGTTTCTGATGGTGGACGGCATGTCGGTGCGCGAGGAGCCGGTGACGCGGGCACTGCAAAACGCGCTGGGACGCATCGAGATGTTCGGCGGTTCGGCCGGCGACGACCTGCGCTTCGGCACTACCCTTCTTTATATCGACGGCGCATTCCGCGACAACAGCGCGATACTGGTGGTCGCCAGCACCGATCTGCCGTTCCGCATCTTCAAGACCCAGCATTTCGTCTCCACCCAGGAACGGATGGTGGTTACCGAGGCCGATGCCGAACGCCGCATCGTGCGCGAAATCAACGGCTTGCCCGCAGCGCAGGAATATGCGCGCCTGGTCGGGGTGGACGTCAACGATCTCGATCCGATGCGCTTCGCGGCGTCGCCGGTGGTGGTGCTGATCGACGGCATGGATTACGTGCGGTCGATACAGAAGGCGAATCCGGACGGCAGTCTCACCTTCTACTGCGCGATCGAAGAAGGACTGGTGCTGCGGGTGGCCCAGGGGGTCGACCTGGTGGAGAACCTGGCGCAGGCGCTCGACCAGGTGCGGGCGCAGATCGGACCGCCGCAACTGCTGCTCAGCTGCGACTGCATCCTGCGCGAGCTGGAAATCATGCAAGGCGGGTTGCACGAGCGCGTCGCGGCGCTGCTGCAGCGGCACAATGCGATCGGCTTCAACACCTACGGCGAACAGTTCGGCGGCGTGCACGTGAACCAGACCTTCACCGGCATGGCGATCGGCGCCTCCACCGAGGGCGGTTCATGACTGCCGCCCCGGCACCGCGGACCGGCAGCGAAGAGCAGGCGTTGCGCGACGAAATCGTCCGCCTCAACAAGATGCTGCAAGCATTGATGGACCGGGCCGAGCGCAGCAGCAGCGCGCGCGGTTCCGATTTCAGCCTGTTCCAGACCACGATCATGCTGGAAGACCAGGTGCGCCGGCGCACCGAAGACCTGGAAGCGGCGCTGCGCGAAAATGAAAAGATCAACCGCGCGCTGCAGCGCGCGAAACTGCAGATGGAAGCGGAGATCGGCGAGCGCCGGCGCGTGCAGGAAGCATTGCGCCAGAGCGAGGAACGCTACCGCGCCGCCACCGAGGCAGCGATCGACGCATTCATCACCATCGATGAAAACGACGTGATCGTATTCGTCAACTCCTCCGCGGAAAGAATATTCGGCTATCCGCGCAGCGAGATGCTGGGACAGAAGATCACCAGGCTGATGCCGCCCGAAATGCGCGACCGGCACCGGCGCGGCGTGCAGCGCTACCTGGAAACCGGAGAAAAGCGCTTGCGCTGGCAGGGCGTGCAGTTGTTCTGCCTGCACAAACGCGGCCATACCGTGCCGATCGAATTTTCATTCGGCGAGTTCACCCATGAGGGCAAGCGTTTCTTCACCGGGATCGCACGCGACATCACGGAACGCAAGCGCGCCGAAGCCTTGCGCCAGGGGCAGCAGCAGGTACTGGAAATGATCGCCGTCGATGCGCCGCTGGAGGATGCGTTGAACGTGCTGCTGCGCTGTATCGAATCGCAGGTCGCGGGAATGCTGTGCTCGGTGCTGCTGCTGGATGATGACGGCAAGCACATCCGGAGCGGAATCGCGCCTAGTCTACCGCGCGAATATGCGGGCGCCTTCATCGGCCTGGCGATAGGACCGACCGCCGGATCCTGCGGCACCGCAATGTATCGCGGCGAACCGGTCATCGTGAAGGATATCGAACGCGACCCGTTGTGGGAGCCGTATCGGGCAGTTGCCGCGCGGTTCGGCCTGCGCGCCTGCTGGTCCACTCCCATTCTTGCCGCCAGCGGCCGCGTGCTCGGCGCGTTCGCGATGTATTACTGCGAACCGCGCGAACCGGGGCCCGCGGAATGGAAGCTGATCGAACTGGCGTTACGGATCGCCGGCATCGCGGTGGAGCGCAAGCTCAACGAAGCCTATATCCACCATATCGCCCACCACGATACGCTGACCGGGCTGCCGAACCGGTTGCTGCTGGAAGACCGGCTGAAACAGGCAATCGCACAGGCGCACCGGCGCCAGACGATAGCGGCGGTGCTGTTCGTGGATCTCGACCATTTCAAGACGGTCAACGACTCGCTCGGACACCAGGCCGGCGATCATCTGCTGCAAGCGGTCGCCGACCGCATGCAGGAATGCCTGCGTGAAGGCGACAGCGTGGCGCGGCTGGGCGGGGATGAATTCGTGGTCTGCCTGCCCGAGCTCGACGGCAACGGCAGCGCGGCCATGGTCGCGGAAAAAATCCAGCGCGTGCTGGCCGAACCGCTGGCCATCGGCGGCCATATGCTGCAAATCGGCAGCAGCATCGGCATCAGCATGTATCCGAACGACGGCGACAGCGCCGATGCGCTGATCAAGGCGGCGGACGCGGCAATGTACGACGCCAAATCCAAGGGCCGCAGCAACTACCAGTTCTATACGCCGAAATTGAATGCGAAGGCACACCAGCGCCTCGCCGTCTCCAACCAGCTGCGACAGGCGCTGGCGCGCCGCGAACTGGTGCTGCATTACCAGCCGCAGGTGAGCCTGGCGAGCGGCGCCATCACCGGCGTCGAGGCCTTGTTGCGCTGGAATCATCCCGAATACGGAATGACGCTGCCTGCCGACTTCATTCCGATCCTGGAAGAAATCGGGCTGATGAGCGAGGTCGGGGACTGGGTGCTGCGCACTGCCTGCGCCACCAACGCAGCATGGCAAAGAGCCGGCCTGCCGCCGGTCCGGATGGCGGTCAATCTGTCGGCACGCCAGTTCGTCGCCGGAAGCCTGGTGCGCACGGTAGCCGACGCGCTCGCCGAACATGGTCTGGAAGCGCGCTGGCTGGACCTGGAAATCACCGAAAGACTGCTGCTCGACAGCTCCGAGCAGGTGACCGAATCCATGGGACGCCTGAAGGACATGGGCGTGGGCCTCTCGCTCGACGACTTCGGCACCGGTTATTCCTCGCTGTCTTACCTACGCAGCTTCCCGGTCCAGCGGCTCAAGATCGACCGTTCCTTCATCCACGACATCACCACCGACGCCGGCTCCGCCAATATCGTCGCGAGCATCATCGCGCTCTCGCAGAAGATGGGCCTGGAAGTCGTTGCGGAAGGCGTGGAGACGGAAGAACAGCGGCGCTATCTGCAGCGCCAGGGCTGCCATGAAATCCAGGGATTCCTTTTCAGCCCCGCGCTGCCGGCAGCGGAAATGGAAAACATGCTGCGATCGCGCCGGCACTTGCCGGTGCTGGCGTGACCCGGCGCCTGATTCCGCATTGTCACGACCCGTTCAACGCGCTCGGTATCAGAACGACCGCAGCGGGCCTGAAAGACCGGCTTCTCCGGATTACGCTGGATTAACGGCAAGCGCATCCTCGCCAGGAATGCCGGGCTCGGATGGCGCAAATCGAACAGGAATCGGGGAAATTGCTGGTAGCGCTTCGCGGGGTCCGGATGCCCCGCTTCCCGGCGAAAACTGGGCGCTCCCGCTGTGATCCGGATCAGGCGGTGAAGCGCTTGGGAGCGGTCTTCAGATGCGTCGCGTACAGCGTCAGCCCGGCAAACGAGATGCCGCCGACCAGGTTGCCGAGCGCAGTCGGGATTTCGTTCCAGATCAGTGCCAGGGGCGTCAGCATGAAGACGCCGGTGAGCAGATCGAAGCCAAGCAGGTAAAGCATGCAGAAGCCGACGGGGAACAGGCTGGCACCGATGATCGGATAGCCGGTCTGGACATTCACGGAGACTGCGAATACCGCCGCCAGCGCGAGAATCACACCGGCCATGCAGGCCCGAATCAAGGTGTCTCTGGGCGCCACGAAGATTTTGGATTCACCCGCATCCACCATCCTGGTGACGAATTCCGAAGGCGTGAGACAAGCCGCTGCAGTTCCCCTTAAGTCCGATATAGGTATCAATCGTCACCGCCGCGTCTGCCGTGGACATGCTGGCGGGGAAGCGGATGCCGTCGTTGGTATCGACGATGGCGAGGCGACTTGTTCGCTACGCGCCCTCATGCCGATCGCGGCCTGACAACCTCAGCTAAGCAGGCGCCGTGCCAGCGGGAAAAAGCGATGAATGCGCATCCGATGCACGGCCGATGCCGGGGAATGCGCGGGCGCGGTGCAAGGATTGCCGGAAATAGTGCAGGACGGGACACAGTGCGGCCACAACGGGCGATGTCAGGGGAAGATGGCGGCCGCCCTTCACCGCTGCGCAGCACTTCTGAACTGGCGCGGCGTCGCCCCGGCCGTCTTGCGCATCAGGCGCCGCAGCGCAGTGGCATCCGCATAGCCGACGCGCGCGGCCACCTCTTCGACCGACAATTTGCTGTTCTCCAGCAGCGCACGCGCCTTGTTCAGCCGCACGCTCTGCAGCAAGGCCAGCGGGCTGCGGCCGGTCGCTGCCTTCACACGACGCGCCAGCGTGCGCTGCGATACGCAGAATTTCGCTGCCAGTTCGTCGATGCCCGGCATGCGCGGCAACGATGCCTCGACGTGCGCGGCAAGTTGCGCAATCAGCGCATTCCCCATCGACATCATCGCCGGCATCACGAACGGTGCCTGCGCCTGGCGCGCATCGATCAGCATCACCCGCGCCACCGCGTCCGCCAGTGCAGGTCCGAAGCGGGTTCTCAGCAAGTGCAGCATCAAGTCGGCCTGCGCCATCGCCGCGCCGGCCGTGATGATCGCGCCATCCTCGATCACCATGCGGTCGGCATCGACCCTGCAGGCCGGTTCGCGCCGCTGCAACAGCGGCGCCAGCCACCAGGAAGTGGTCACCCGCGCGTCCGGCAGCAAGCCGGCCGCCTGCAACAGGAATACTGCCGAGCACGAGGCGGCCACGCGGCCGCCGGCAGCCGCGTGCGCGCGCAGCGCGGCAATGGCCTGCAGCACATCGCCTTGCTGGAAACGGGCGGCCAGTGCTTTTGCGTTCGTCAGTTGCAGGCCCGGCACGACCCACAGCGAACGGTCCGCGCGCGGCGCGCGGGGAAGCGCCTTGCCGCTCACCGTCATCGCATTCGACAACACCGCCTGCGCGCCGCCCGCGCACAGCACGCGCCAGCGCGGAACCGCCGCACCGGTCCCGGGCGCCACCGCTGCCGCGGCGGCCAGCAGGTCCAGCGTGGTCGCCACGCTGGATGCGCTCGCGCCATCCAGCACCAATACTGTGAAGTCAAAGTCTTGCATTTGTCAAATTTAGCACGAAACAGGTCAAATCAGACACTTGGCACCAACTTCGAAAAGCGGTCTACTGACGACTCTTTCCCCATACTCCACCTTAATCATGGAGGCAGACGATGACAGCAGCCAGCAGGCAAACCGATATGCAGGATGACGGGCTCGATGATTTCGCGCACCGCATCATCACGCTCGATGGTGCATCGAAAATGGTGCATGTGGCGGGAGCCGGCCCGGCGGTGATCGTGATGACGGAGATGCCCGGCATCAGTCCGCAGGTGGCGCGATTCAGCCGCTGGGTGTGCGAAGCCGGATTCACCGTGTACATGCCGTCGCTGTTCGGGCGCGACGGCGCCGTGCCCGGTGCCGAAGAGGGAGCGGCGGTATTCAAGCG
This sequence comes from uncultured Noviherbaspirillum sp., assembly GCA_966211575.1. GTDB lineage: Bacteria > Pseudomonadota > Gammaproteobacteria > Burkholderiales > Burkholderiaceae_D > Noviherbaspirillum. The sequence continues at coordinate 1,322 of CBIHOK010000095.1, read as the reverse complement.
GGTATGCGTGAGCGCCGAATTCCGCGCATTCGCCGCCAACCAGAGCAGTCCGGTCATCCGCTGGCTGCGGGCGCTGGCGCGGCTGGCGCATGAAGAATGCGGCGGGCCGGGCGTGGGCGCGATCGGCATGTGCTTCACCGGCAACTTCGCGCTCTCGATGATGCTGGAACCGGCGATGCTGGCGCCGGTGCTGTGCCAGCCGTCACTACCGCTCAACGATCCGGACGGCCTCGAAATCGCTCCCGACGAGCTGGCAGCGGTGCGCCAGCGGCTGGAACGGGAAAATCTCAGCGTGCTGGCTTATCGCTTCCAGGGCGACAGGATTTGCAGAGCCGAGCGTTTCGCCGCATACCGCAGCGCATTGGGCGAGCGTTTCGTCGCGCGCGTGCTGCCGGACAGCGCCGCCAATACCGACGTGGCGCCGTTCTTTGCGCAACACGTCCCATTCCCGCATAGCGTCGTCACCGCGCATCTGATCGACGAGGCGGGCCAGCCCACCATTGCCGCACGCGATGAAATCCTGGCGTTCTTCGCAGATCGGCTGAGCCGAGATACAGGAAGCGCGTAGGTGTCGCATCCGGAAAACAGCGGCCGCGCGCCAATGTTGACGATAGGAAATAATAAGTTCAGCATGGATTGGCGCTGGAGAGAAAACATTCCAGCGTGGAAACGGCGCCACAGCCGTATATGAAATTCACCGGGGGCAAGCCATGCGTAACTTTCTGAAGGGACTATTCATTTCCATTGCAGCATTTGCTTTTGCCGCGCCAGCGATGGCGGCACAACATCACGGGACTGCCGACGACGCGGTGGCGATGGTGAAAAAAGGCGTCGAATTCCTGAAGGCGAACGGCAGGGAAAAATTCCTTGCCGAAGTCAATGACAGCGGCAAGGGGAAATTCATTGACGGCGAGATGTACCTGAGCGTATGGGATATGCACGCGAAGGTGCTGGCGCACGGTACCAACGCGCGCCTGATCGGCAAGGACATCATCGATCTGAAAGATGCCGACGGCAAGTACTTCATGAAGGAAATCGTGACCAAGGCAAGCGGCACGAGCACCGGCTGGGTCGATTACAAATGGGTCAACCCGGTCAGCAAGGAAATCGAAGCCAAACGCGCCTACTTCGAGAGAGTGGGCGACATGATCATTTCATCCGGCTACTACAAGTAACGGGCCGGGGTTTTCTGCGACAGAAACGGCGCAGGGCAATGTGATGCTGCCTGCCCTGCTGCCGACCGGCCTTGCAAGCCTAGAGCGGTTTCGGCCTGACCTGACTAGCCGGTGCCGGCCGCCTTGCCCGCGGCACGGCGTTGCGGC
>CBIHOK010000094.1:0-14962 GCA_966211575.1 uncultured Noviherbaspirillum sp. | reverse complement strand
GTCGCGGTATGCCCGGCCGACGGACAGGATGCCGACGTGCTGCTCAAGCATGCCGGCATCGCGATGTATCGTGCCAAGGAACTGGGGCGCAACAACTTCCAGTTCTATACGGCGGCAATGAACGAAAAGTCGCTGGAGCGCCTGCGCATCGAAGGCGACCTGCGCAATGCGCTGGAACGCGACGAATTCCGGCTCTACTATCAGCCGCAAGTCGATTTGCGCACCGGCCGCATCGTCGGCGTCGAGGCGCTGCTGCGCTGGGAGCATCCGATATTCGGCATCGTGCCGCCGGCGCGTTTCATTCAGCTGGCGGAGGAAATGGGCTTGATCGTGCCGATCGGAATGTGGGTCATGCGCACCGCCTGCCGTCAGGGCCGGAGCTGGGAACTGGCCGGACTGGGGCGGGTGCGGATCGCGGTGAACCTGTCGGCGCGCCAGTTCTACCAGCAGGATCTGGCCGATTCGATCAAGGCGATTCTCGACGAGGCCGGACTGGCGCCGCAACTGCTGGAGCTGGAACTGACCGAGAGCATGATGATGAACGACGTCGAACAGGCGGTCGCGATCCTGCGCGGCCTGAAGGCGATCGGCGTCCATCTGTCGATCGACGATTTCGGCACCGGCTATTCCAGCCTGTCCTACCTGAAGCGCTTCCCGATCGACCTGCTGAAGATCGACCAGTCGTTCGTGCAGGACATCACCTCCGACCCGGACGATGCGGCGATCGTCAATTCCATCATCTCGCTGGCGCACAGCCTGCGCCTGAAGGTGACCGCGGAAGGAGTGGAAACCGAGGCGCAGCTGGCTTACCTGCAGCGGCGCGGCTGCGACCATATCCAGGGATATTATTTCAGCCGGCCACTGGCCGCCCTGGCATGCGAACGACTGCTGCGCGAAGCGCGCAGCCTGCCGCGCCCGGCGCATGCCGGGACGACGGAGACGCTGCTGATCATCGACGATGAACCCGGCGTACTGCAGGCGCTGACGCGGCTGCTGGGCAACGAGGGCTACCGGGTACTGACCGCATCCATGCCGGAAGACGCGTTCGAGCTGCTGGCGCGCCATCCGGTGCAGGTGGTGGTATGCGACCAGCGCATGCCGCTGATGGATGGCAGCGAGTTGCTGGCCAGGATCAAATGCCTGTATCCGGACACGATACGCATCATGCTGTCCGGCTACGCGGCGCTGGAGGCGGTGATCGAGGCAATCAACCGTGGCGAGATCTATCGTTTCTTCACCAAGCCCTGGGACGACGGCGGATTGCGCGCCGGCATCCGCGAGGCGTTCGCGCATTACCGGCTGCTGCACGGGTCCATGGCCGAAGAAGACGCGCCCGGCATGCAGGCACCCGGCGACTAAAGCGGAACGCTTGCCGGCAACGCGGATCGAATCCGCATCGAAACCCCATCAAGGAGCGTGCATGGCGGCCAGCAGAACCGAACGCGATACCTTCGGACCGATAGAGGTGCCCGCGCAGCGGCTGTGGGGCGCGCAGACCCAGCGCTCGCAGCAACATTTCCACATTTCAAGCGAACGCATGCCGCGCGAACTGATCGATGCGCTGGCCCGCGTCAAGCGCGCCTGTGCGATCGTCAACCGCGACCTCGGGCGGCTCGATCCGGCGAAGGCCGATGCGATCGTGCGCGCCGCCGGCGAAGTGATCGCCGGCGCACTGCCCGATGAATTTCCGCTGTCGGTATGGCAGACCGGCTCCGGCACCCAGACCAACATGAACATGAACGAGGTGCTCGCCAATCGCGCCTCCGAACTGTTGGGCGGCCCGCGCGGCGAGGGGCGGGTGGTGCATCCGAACGACGAGGTGAACCTGGGGCAGTCGTCGAACGATATCTTCCCGACCGCGATGCACGTCGCCGCCGCATCCGCGATCGCCCATGCATTGCTGCCGGCCTTGCGCGCATTGCGTGCGACGCTGGAGCGCAAGGCGCAGGCGTTCGCGGAGATCGTCAAGATTGGTCGTACCCATTTGCAGGACGCGACCCCGCTGACGCTGGGCCAGGAATTTTCCGGCTACGTGGCGCAGCTCGACCAGGCCGAAGCGCTGATGTCGGCCACGCTGCCGGCGCTGCAGGCGCTGGCCGTCGGCGGCACCGCGGTCGGCACCGGGCTGAACACGGCGCCGCAGTTCGGTGAGCGCGTGGCCGCCGAGCTGGCACGGGATTGCGGGCTGCCGTTCTTCAGTGCCGCCAACAAGTTCGCGGCGCTGGCCGGGCACGAGGCGATGCTCGGCGCGCACGGCGCGCTGAAGACGCTGGCGGCGGCGCTGATGAAGCTGGCCAACGACGTGCGCTGGCTGGCGTCGGGCCCGCGCTCCGGTCTCGGCGAGATCACGATACCGGAGAACGAACCGGGCAGTTCCATCATGCCCGGCAAGGTCAATCCGACCCAGTGCGAGGCGATGACGATGCTGTGCTGCCAGGTGTTCGGCAACGACGTCGCGATCAACATCGGCGGCGCGTCCGGCAATTTCGAGCTGAACGTGTTCAAGCCGCTGATCGCGCACAACTTCCTGCAGAGCGTGCGCCTGCTGGCCGACGGAATGGACAGCTTCGAGCGCCACTGCGCGCACGGCATCGAAGCGAACACCGGGCGCATCGCCGAACTGATGGAACGTTCGCTGATGCTGGTGACCGCGCTGGCGCCGCACATCGGCTACGACCGCGCCGCCGAGATCGCCAAGCGCGCGCACCACGACGGCAGCACGCTGAAGCAGGCGGCGCTGGCGCTCGGCTACGTGAGCGAGGAAGAATTCGACCGCTGGGTGCAGCCGCGCGCGATGACCGGGCCGAGTTAGTGTCCTGAGTCAGGAGTTCGTTGAAAAATAAAGTTGATGCAATGAGCGGCAGGCGAGGCGCAAAACGGAGCAAGGCCGGGTGCCTTGCGAGTATTTGCAACGAAGGATGACGTTCATTTCATCGGCTTTATTCAACGAACTCCTAACTTAGGACACTAGAGCCTATTGCGTGATCGATTCCTTCACCTGTTCGCGCAGCCAGCGACTGGCCGGATCGTTGTCGACGTTCGCATGCCAGTACAGGAATACGTCGAAGGCCGGCACGTCGATCGGGAACGGCAGGATCTGGTTGCCGAACTGGCGATTCGCGATCTGCGCGTAGCGGCCCGGCATCGTGAGGATCATGTCGGTCTGGCTGACTACCCGGCAGGCCGCGAAATAGTGCTGGCAGCGCAGCCGGACATGCCGCTCCAGCCCGAAGCGGCTCAGCTCGAAATCCTCCAGCCCGGGACCGCGCCGGCGCGAGCTGGCGAGGATATGGTCCTGCTTCAGATAGGTGGCGAGATCGAGCGCGCCATTGATCGCCGGATGCCCGGCGCGCGCCACCACCACCGTCGTATCCTGGTAGATGCGGGTATGCATGATGTTCTTCGACAACGGCAGCAGCACGTCGATTGCCGCATCCAGCGTGCCGGCCGCCAGTTCGCTCTCCAGTTCGCGCCGCTCGACATGGCCGGCCGCGATATCGACCAGCGGCGCCCGCGCCCGCACCCGCTGCATCAGCGGCGGCAGCACGGTCGCTTCCAGCACGTCGCGCAACGCGAGATTGAAGTGTTTGGGTGTCGTTGCCGGATCGAAACTGTCGAGGCCGTTCAGCGTGACTTCCAGTTCGCGCAGCGAGCGCCGCACCGGCTCGATCATGCGGCGGGCCAGCGGCGTCGATACCATCGCATGGCCGCGCCGTTCGAACAGCGGATCGTTGAACAGCTGGCGCAGCCGGCCCAGCGCATGGCTGATCGCCGGTTGCGTCAGGTTCAGCTTGTGGCTGGCGCGGGTGACGCTGCCCTCGGTGTAGATCGCTTCGAACACCGCGAACAGGTTGAGGTCGACGCGTGATATATGCATGGAATTTATCGAATTGGATAATAACTATTCATTTGATAGATTTTAAGGCTGCCGATATGCTTTCCACAACCGCCGCTACCCGGCGGCATCGAGGAAGGCTTGCAATGGGACAGATCTATTTGGTCCGGCACGGACAGGCGTCGTTCGGCAGCACGGACTATGACCGCTTGTCGGAACTGGGGCTGGAACAGGCCCGCTTGCTGGGCGAGTGGTTCGCCAATTCGCACCAGAGCTTTCACCAGGTGGTGACCGGCGCGATGAAGCGGCACCGGCAGACCGCCGACGCCTGCCTGGCGGTGCTGCCGAAGGCGCACCGCGTGGAGACCGAATGGCTGACCGATCCCGATTTCAACGAATACGACCACCATGAAGTGCTGGTGCGGCACCGCCCCGAGTTCGAGGATCCGCAGGAAGTGAAGCGTTTCCTCGCGTCGCATCCGCAGGCGCGTTACGCGTTCCAGGATATTTTCCAGGCGTCGATGTCGCGCTGGATGAGCGGCCGTTACGACGCCGATTACCGCGAACCGTGGCCGCAGTTCCGGCAGCGTTGCGTGGCCGCGCTGCAGCGGCTGGTGGAAGGGGCCGGCAAGTCGCAGAACATCATCGTGTTCACGTCCGGCGGCACCATTTCCGTGCTGTGCCAGCACCTGCTCGGATTGCAGGACCGGCAGATGGCGGAACTCAACTGGACGTTGACAAACTGCGGCGTCACCAAGCTGCTGTACCGCCCGGGCGCCGTCACCCTCAGCTACCTGAACAATTACGCCCACCTCGAATGGCTGGGCCAGCCGCATACCGTCACTTACCGTTAGGACTCCCCATGACCCAGAAACAGCTGTTCGACCTGAGCGGCAAGACCGCGCTCGTGACCGGCGCCAGCCGCGGCATCGGCGAAGCGATCGCCCGCACGCTGGCCGCCTACGGCGCGCACGTGATCGTCTCCAGCCGCAAGCTGGACGCCTGCGAAAGCGTGGCCGCGGCGATCCGCGAAGCCGGCGGTTCGGCCGAGGCGGCCGCCTGCCACATCGGTGAAATGGCGCAGATCGAGGCCTTGTTCGGCGGCATCGCGGATCGCCGCGGCCGGCTCGACATCCTGGTCAACAACGCCGCCACCAATCCCTATTTCGGCCCGATCGTCGATACCGACCCGGCATCGTTCCAGAAGACCGTCGACGTCAACATCCGCGGCTACTTCTACAGCTCGGTGCACGGCGCCAGGCTGATGGCGAAGAACGGCGGCGGCAGCATCGTCAACGTTGCCTCGGTCAACGGCGTGATTCCCGGCGACAAGCAGGGCATCTATTCGATCACCAAAGCCGCCGTGATCTCGATGACACAGGCGTTCGCGAAGGAATGCGCGTCCAGCGGGGTGCGGGTCAACGCGCTGCTGCCGGGCGCGACCGACACCAGGTTCGCGTCGGCGCTGGTGCACAACCCCGAAGTGCTGAAGCGGCTGATGCCGCGCGTGCCGCTGGGACGCGTCGCGCAACCGGACGAAATGGCCGGCGCGGTGCTGTACCTGGCATCCGATGCGGCGAGCTATACGACCGGTACCTGCCTGAACGTGGATGGCGGATATTTGATCGGTTGAAGGAATTTGAACCACGGCGAACACGGCGGACATCGTGTGTTTTTCGCCCTGGTTAAAAAAACACCCCAAGGAGAATCGCATGGAGTTCCAGTACAGTCCCAAGGTCAAGCAACTGCAGGAGCGCCTGAACGCGTTCATGGACGCGCATATCTACCCGAATGAAGCGCGCTTTTTCGCCGAGATCGCCGACAACCGTGCGAAGGGCAATCCCTGGGTGCCGACCCGGATCATGGAAGAGCTGAAGGGCCGGGCGCGCGAAGCCGGCTTGTGGAACCTGTTCCTGCCCGAATCCGAGCTGGGCGCCGGCCTGACCAACTTCGAATACGCGCCGCTGTGCGAGATCATGGGGCGGGCCAGCTGGTCGCCCGAGGTCTTCAACTGTTCGGCGCCGGACACCGGCAACATGGAAGTGCTGGCGCGCTACGGCACGCCGGAACAGCAGGAACAGTGGCTCAAGCCGCTGCTGGCCGGCGAGATCCGTTCCTGCTTCGGAATGACGGAACCGGCGGTGGCGTCGTCGGACGCCACCAACATCGAGAGCCGCATCGAGCGCGACGGCGACGAGTACGTGATCAACGGCCGCAAGTGGTGGTCGTCCGGCGCCAACGATCCGCGCTGCAAGGTGTTCATCTTCATGGGCAAGAGCGATCCCGGCAATCCGAACCGGCATCGCCAGCAATCGATGATCATCGTGCCGCGCGACACGCCCGGCGTGACCGTGCTGCGCCATCTGCCGGTGCTGGGTTTCGACGACGCGCCGCACGGCCACGGCGAAGTGCTGTTCGAGAACGTGCGGGTGCCGGCATCGAACATGCTGCTGGGCGAGGGACGCGGCTTCGAGATCGCGCAGGGCCGTCTCGGGCCGGGCCGCATCCATCACTGCATGCGGCTGGTCGGCCTGGCCGAGCGCGCGCTGCAGAAGATGTGCGAACGCACGCTGAACCGCGTCGCGTTCGGCAAGCCGGTGGCGGAACAGACGGTGACGCTGGAGCGCATCGCCGAAGCGCGCATCCTGATCGACCAGGCGCGCTTCCTGGTGCTCAATGCGGCGCACATGATGGATACCGTGGGCAACAAGGTTGCCGCGAAGGAAATCGCGATGATCAAGGTGGCAGCGCCCAACATGGCATGCAAGGTGATCGACTGGGCGATCCAGGCGCATGGCGGCGGCGGCATGGCAGATGAATTTCTCGCGCACGCGTATGCGGGCGCACGTTCGCTGCGCATCGCGGACGGCCCGGACGAAGTGCATCGCAACCAGATCGGCAAGATGGAACTGGCACGCTACAAGACGCTGCAGAACGCACATTGAAACCGTTCGTATCAAGCCGGGAAAGAGGGGACAAGGGCACAGACGATGACAAGCGAAACCTTGCAATACCCGTGGATCAAATCCTATCCGCCCGGCGTGCGCTGGGACGCCGAACTCGTGGTGAAGCCGGTGCCGCGCCTGCTGGACGAGGCGGCCGCGCGCTGGCCCGAGCAGCCGGCGCTGGATTTCATGGACCGGAAAATCAGCTACCGCGAGTTGCAGTCCTTGACCGACCGCGCCGCCAAGGGCCTGCAGCAGCTCGGCGTGGGACCGGGCGTGCATGTCGGGCTGTACCTGCCGAACACGCCGCATTACGTGATCGCGTTCTTCGGCGTGTTGAAGGCGGGCGGCACCGTGGTCAACTATTCTCCGCTGGACGCGGAAAAAGTGCTGGAGCATAAAGTCGAAGACAGCCGCACCGATTTCATCGTCACGCTCGACCTTGCCGCGCTCTATCCGCAGATGGACAAGCTGCTCGCCGGCACCCGGCTCAAAGCATTGATCGTGGGCGATATCGCGGAAATGGCGGCGGCGTCTGATGCGGTGCGCGCCCACCTGCGGCAGGCCGGCCAGCTGGCCGAGATGGCATCGGACGCTCGCCATCTGCGCTTTGCCGCACTGCTCGACAACGACGGCGTCTATCGCCCTTGCCCGATAGACGATCCGCACGAATCGATCGCAGTGTTGCAGTACACCGGCGGCACCACCGGCCTGCCGAAAGGCGCAATGCTCACGCACGCGAACCTGAGCGCCGCCTGCGAGCAGATCCGGCTGGTCGTCAGCGGCGAACCGAAGGTGCTGGAAGAGGGCAGGGAGCGCGTGCTCGCGGTGCTGCCGCTGTTCCATATCTACGCGCTGACGGTCGACATGCTGTTCGGCCTGCAGATGGGAGCGGAGCTGGTGCTGCATGCGAAGTTCGACGTGGAACAGGTGATCCGCGACCTGGAAACCAAGAAGATCACGGTCTTTCCCGGCGTACCCACCATGTACACCGCGATCATCAACCATCCCGGCATCGAGCGCCATGACCTCGGTTCGCTCAAGTTCTGCAACTCGGGCGGCGCGCCGTTGCCGATGGAGGTCAACCAGAGTTTCCAGCGCCTCACCGGCTGCTGCCTGGTCGAAGGCTGGGGCATGACCGAGACGTCGCCGACCGGCACTTTCACCCCGGTGTACGGCATGCAGAAAATCGGTTCCTGCGGCATGCCGGCGGTGGGCGTGCGGCTCAAGTTCGTCGACGTCGACGACGCGACCCGCGAAGTGGCGCGCGGCGAACGCGGCGAGATGTGCATCAAGGGCCCGAACGTGATGAAGGGGTACTGGAACAAGCCGGAAGCCACTGCGGCTTCGATGACGCCGGACGGATATTTCCGCACCGGCGATGTCGGCTACATGGATGACGACGGCTTCGTCTACATCGTCGACCGCACCAAGGACATGATCCTGTGCGGCGGCTACAACGTCTATCCGCGCATCATCGAGGAAGCGATCTACGAGCATCCGGCGGTGGCCGAAGTCAGCGTGATCGGCATTCCGGATGCCTACCGCGGGCAATCTCCGAAAGCCTTCATCTCGCTGAAAAAGGATGCGCAGCCATTCACGCTGGATGAGTTGAAAGCCTTCCTCAGGCGCCGCCTCGGCAAGCACGAAATGGTGCAGGCGATGGAAATCCGCGAGCAGTTGCCGAAGACGCCGGTCGGCAAGCTGTCGAAGAAGGAGCTGTACGCGGAGGAGGAAGCGAGAAGGGGCTAGGGGCGCCGCCAAAGGAAAAGCGCCGGCACGGGAATATCCCGCTGCCGGCGCTTCGGAGCGCACGATCCGGTTGCGTCAGCGTGGCGTGCCGCGCCGGAACAGGTTCACGATCGCCAGCAAGACCACCGCGCCGAGGAAGGACACCAGTAACGACGAAAAGCTGAAATCGTTCTGGTTGATGGTGCCGGTGCCGAACAGCGGTGCGAGCAGCCACCCGCCCAACAAGGCGCCGATGATACCCACCACGATGTTCAATAGCAGGCCCTGCTGCGCATCGGTTCGCATGACGAGGCTGGCGAGCCAACCGAGAATGCCGCCGACAACAATCCAGATGATGAAGTTCATTGCTACCTCCTATGTATGTTGAAAGACTGGCTACGTTGAATAGACATGGTTGCGTCTGGTTTGGTTCATCCCGGCAGCACTGCTTCCCGACAAAGCCTTGCCCGCAGTTGTCCGGCATCGAAATGCCGGGCGGGCCGGGGAACCATTCGCGCCGGCGGCGCGGCGTTCACCCGGTGCGTCCGGGCGAGCGGCCGGCGCCGCCCGGCATCCTGTCGCCCGGCAGCGGCAGCAGGGAGAATCCTTCTTCCTCTTCCAGCAGGACGGTCGCGTCCTTGCTGGACATGCTCAATTCGGTCGCATATGCATAGGCATCCTCCTTCTGGTCGAATGAAGCGAGCGGTTGTTCGAAGCCTTTTTCCGAAACATCCCATTTCCCATTGATACCCGGCGACACGCAGATGACGACGGCTTCCTTCCGATCGAATCCCATAAATTGGCTGGCTCCTTGTCGAGTGCGATGGCTGCGCGCGACCGCCGGGACGGCGGCCGCAAACGCTTGTCAGTGGAGCCGGCCTTCGAAACCGCGGATCTGGGTTTCCGCTTCTTCCTTGGACACGCCGTATGCTTCCTGGATCTTCCCCACCAGCTGTTCGCGCTGGCCGTCGATCATGTCGAGCTGATCGTCGGTGAGCTTGCCCCACTGCTCCTTGACCTTCCCCTTGTACTGGGTCCAGTTCCCTTTGACGGTATCCCAATTCATGTTGATCTCCTGATGACAATAAAGATTGCGGCATGCCTCGGCATGCGCGATAGCCGGGTTGCAAATCCTGTGCCCGTGTCCGCAGACAGGGAAGCGGATGGCGCGGGCAACCATGGTGTTCCGATTTGTAAATGTTCCATGCACATTTGAAAACAATACAGGTGGGCGTACAGGCGGGTGGCGTGTCGATTGGCCGAGGGAAAGCGGGGAGGAGGGAAGCCCGGCGGAAGTGCCCGGTCTCTTGCCGAAGCGCCGGAGTTTGCGGCGTTTGTTTACAATCGGATATTGCCTTTCATCCGCTTATCCATGAATCATTGCTTCACGGTCGTTGTCGAACCTTCCGGGTGGACCTTTTCCGCGGCGCCGGATCAGACGCTGCTGCAGGCGGCGGCGCAGGACAGCATCGCGCTGCCGAGTTCGTGTCGCAACGGCACCTGCCGCACCTGCCTCTGCCGCTGCCTGTCGGGGCAGGTGCACTACCGGATCGAGTGGCCCGGCCTGAGCGCCGAGGAAAAGCGGGACGGGTTCATTTTGCCGTGCGTGGCCTATCCGCTGACCGACTTGACGATCGTCGCTCCCTACGCCCGGCGCCTGGACGAAGGGGCCGGCCCGGGGCGCTGAAAGGCCCGCCCGCCGCGACGCTCGCCATCTTTGATGCAAAGCGCAAATGCATAAAAAATCATGTCGTTTCGGGAAACTTAATCAGGGTCAAGTTGTCCTTTGTTACAGCCAAGTACGACTCAACCCTCTCAGGAGCAGACCATGACTGAACATGCACTCGCAGGCCAGGAAACCTACGATCCGAACCGTTTGCTGGATACCCTGCTGGAAAAGATGAACCTGAAGAACGATGCTGCATTGTCGCGGATGCTGGAGGTGGCGCCTCCGGTCATCAGCAAGATTCGGCACCGCCGGCTGCCGATCGGTGCTTCGCTGCTGATCCGGATGCATGAAACGACCGGCATGAGCATCCGCGACCTGCGCGACCTGATGGGCGACCGCCGCACCAAGTATCGGCTCAGCGACGCCCAGGGAAAACCGAAGCCCGACGTCAACGCGCAGCAGCAACAGCAGCAGGGACCGCTGCACTGATCCAGCGGACGCCGCCACCAACCGCCGTTATCGGGGGCCGCGGGCGGTACCAGTCCGGTGTTGTGCAGCGTTCCGAAACGGAGCAGGCGCCAGCGCGTTCCCAGCGTGTTCCGTTTCAGGCCGCGATTGACGCCGGTTCCGTGCTTTCCGCGCCCGCGGAAGGGTGTGGGCTGCCTTGTCCGTTGCGCTGTTTGCCGCGTCTGCGCCTATTCACTGCGAGGGGCAGATGCCGATCTGCACCCGGAAGCAGGCGCCCCTGCCGTTATCCGGCATCAACTGCAGCGAACCGCCCAGGCGGCGCATGATCTGCCAGCTGATCGCCAGTCCGAGGCCGGCGCCCTGGGTGCCGGCCTTGGTCTGTTCCCAGCCGCGCGAAAACTTGGAAAAGATCTTGTCGCGCTCATCCGGCTGGATGCCCGGTCCGTTGTCTTCCACCAATACTTCATACATGCCGTCGCGCACTGCGCTGCTGACCCGGACCCAGGGGCGCTCGTCGGTGTTGTACTTGATCGCATTCGAGATCAGGTTGATCAGCACCTGGCTCAGGCGGTCGCTGTCGGCTTCGATGGATACGTTTTGCGCGCGCGCGCCTTCCAGCAGCAGCACGCTAGAGGCGCTGGCGAGTCCCTGGCAGACGCCGAGCGCGCCGTCCAATGCGAGTTCCGGATCGATGCGCGCCAACGGCAGTGGCGCTTGCCCGCCTTCCAGTAGGCTCAGGTCGAGTATGCCGTCCAGCAAGCGCGTCATCCGCAGGCTTTCCTCGTGGATGATGCGCAGGAAGCGTTCCGACTGCGCGCGCGGCAGATCGCCTGTTTCCAGCAGGATTTCCGACATCGAGCGGATCGAGGTCATCGGCGTGCGCACTTCGTGGCTGACCTGGCTGAGGAAATCGTCCTTCTGGCTGTCGAGCCGGGTCAATCTGTCGTTGGCGTCGCGCAGCTGGCTGGCGGTCGCTTCCAGCAGCTGCGACTTCTCTTCCAGCTTGCGGCTGTAGTCGCGGATGCGCTGGGTTTCGTCGGCGATCTTCATCAGCTCCGACAGGCTGATGGTTTCGCCGATCACCACCTGCGAAATCATCGCGCGCGCCGAGGCCGCGCCGACGCTGCCGGCCAGCTTGCGCTCGAGCTCCGAGATGAATGCATCGTCCGCGATCGCATGGCTGTTTTCCAGGCCGTGCCGGCGCGCCGCATCCTGGAACAGCGCATAGGCTTCGTCGGCGCCGAGGATGCGTTCGGCCAGCACGTTCAGGTCGTAGGTGGTGGCCGAGCGCCGCACGAAGCGCGAGGTATCGCCGGACGGGGCGCGGAACACGTCGACGAACAGCGTGCTCTGCAGGCGCTCCAGCGGTTTCTGCGTGGTCGCCAGCGACACCAGCACGAAGATCGCAGCATTGATCGCGATGCTCCAGAAGATCGCGTGCACCAGCGGATCCATTCCGTTCAGGCCCAGCAATGCATGCGGACGCAGCAGCGCCGCGCCCCACGGGCCGTTTGCGAGATCGTTGGCGGACAGGATGAAATCGCCGTTGAAGCTGGGCAGGAACAGCGTGTAGGCCCACAGCACGAAGCCGGCCGCCAGTCCGGCGATCGCGCCGCGTGCGGTGGCCTGGCGCCAGAACAAGCCGCCGATCAGACTGGGCAGGAACTGCGCGACGCCGGCGAACGAGATCAGCCCGATCGACGCCAGGTCGTCGGTCTGCGCGCTCAGGCGGAAATAGAGGAAACCCAGCAGCAGGATCGCAATGATGCTGGTGCGGCGGCTCAGCAGCAGCAGTTCGCGCACTTCGCCGCGCGCCGCCAGCGATACCCAGGGCAGGCGCAGCGCGATCGGCATCACGAGGTGGTTGGACACCATGGTCGACATCGCGATCGAGGCGACGATCACCATCGAGGTGGCCGACGAAAAGCCGCCGAGGAAGGCCAGCAGCGCGATGCCGTCGTGGCCGGCCCACATCGGCAGCGTCAGCACGAACATGTCGGGATTGGCGCCGGCCGGCAACAGGTGCATGCCGGCGATGGCGATCGGCAGGATGAACAGGCTGATCAGGAACAGGTACAGCGGAAACAGCCAGGACGCGGTATGCAGATGGCGTTCGTCGACGTTTTCCACCACCGTCACCTGGAACTGGCGCGGCAGGCAGATCACGGCGGCGCCGGCCAGGAAGGTCAGCGTGATCCAGCGCGAGCCGAATATCTCGGGCGACTGAAGCAGGCCGGGCAGCACGTGCTGGAACAGTTCGGTGCGCCCGGCGCCGATGCCGGTCACCACCAGCAGGCCTACCGCCAGCAGCGCCACCAGCTTGACCACCGCTTCCACCGCGATCGCCGCGACCACTCCCTGGTGGCGTTCGTTGGCGTCCACGTTGCGGGTGCCGAACAGGATCGCGAACAAGGCCATGCCGGCGGCGATCCAGAACGCGATGCGGAAGTCCGGATGCGTGCTCGGCACGCCGTTCAGCGCATCCGGCGCGCTGCTGCTGATCACCTGCAGGCTGGTGGTGACGGCCTTGAGCTGCAGCGCGATGTAAGGCGTGCCCGCGATGACCGCGATCACGGTCACCAGCGCCGCCAGGCCGGCGCTCTTGCCGTAGCGCGAGGAAATCATGTCGGCGATCGAGGTGATGCGGTGGATGCGGCCGATGCGCACCATCTTGCGCAGGAAGATCCACCAGCCGACGAATACCAGCGTCGGGCCGGTATAGATGGTGACGTATTCGAGCCCGTTGCGGGCGGCCGAGCCGACTGCGCCGTAGAACGTCCAGGACGTGCAGTACAGCGAGATCGACAGCGTGTAGATCAGGGGCGACTGCAGCCATCCGTGGCTGCCGCTGCGCGCCTGGCTGTCGCCGACGAAGGCGACGCCGAACAGCAGCGCCACGTAGGCGAGCGAGGCAAACAGGATGAAATTGGCGTTCAGCATCAACGCGGGCCCGGATCGTCGCCGCCTTCGGCATCGACGTCGGCGGACGGAAGACGGCGCAGCCGGCGTGCCAGCAGGAAGGTGCAGGCAATCAGGCAGATCCAGACGCCGAACAGGTACAGCACGACCAAGGGCACGCCGAACGGGTACTGCGGCCGCGCCAACAGCGAGATTACCGGCGGCATCAGCAGCAGCAGGCCGAACAGCGGCAGCGCGGCGGCCGCATCGCGCGCCTTGCCGGAGCGCAGGGCGCGTTCGCTCATGCCGCCCGGCGCGTTAGCCGCCCCACCTGTTCGATGATGTCGCGATTGGAAAACGGCTTGGTGATGAAGGCGCTGGCGCCGATTTCTTCCGCCGTCCTGCGGTCGTGCGCCTGGCCCTTGGCGGTCAATACCATCACCGGCAGGTGGCGCAGCGCCGGATCGGCCTTGATGCGTTTCAGGACCTCGAAACCGTTCACCTTGGGCAGCATCACGTCCAGGATCACCAGGTCCGGCGGATCGCGCTGCAGCCGCAGCAGCGCGGTCTCGCCATCCAGCGCCGACGAGACGTCGTAGCCTTCGCGCCTGAGAATGAAGGTCAGCGATTCGACGATATTGGGTTCGTCTTCGGTGATCAGTACACGCGTTGTCATTGGTTTGTCTCCCCCTTGTTGTCATATACCGCCGGCTGGCGACCGGAGCGGGGTCGGTTCCGTGCGCCGGGAGCGCCGGGAACTCTGCAGCGAGTGTAACACCGGAGTATCAGGCGTTGATGATCGGATCCTCCTCGCGATGCGCGCAGTGGCGCCGCGTGCACAGCCGGCAGGTCTGGCCGACCGGAGTGGCGCCGCTCGCGCTTGCCGCCGTCAGGCCGTCGCCATATACCACCTGGTCCGCATGCAGCGCGTCGCACATCAGCATGATGGAGATGAAGTGGCGCGGCGCCGAAAACGAGGCCGCCGACTTTTCCACCGCACGCGCGACGAACAGGTAGCGGTCGCCACCGGGAAATTCGGCCAGTTGCCGCACGGTGGCGCCCGGCGTCTGGAATGCGCTGTAGATCGACCATAGCGGACAGGCGTTGCCGTGGCGCGGCAGCGGCAGGTGCGGCAGCGGCATGCGCTTGGTCACGTAGCCGGCCGCATCGGAACGCATGAAGCCGAAACGCACGCCCTCGGCGCCCGGACGGCGTAGCGTCACCAGGCGGTGGCACACCTGTTCGAAGCTGGCGCTGAACTTGCGGCACAGGTAGTCGATGTCGTAGCGCGCCAGCAGCGCCGCCTCGTGGAACGCCGGATAAGGCAGCAGCACCGCGCCGGCAAGATAGGAAGTCAATGCGCGGGTGGCGCGCCGCTGCGCGGCCGCGCTGCCGAGCAGAGGGGAACGCTGCACG
>CBIHOK010000093.1:0-15065 GCA_966211575.1 uncultured Noviherbaspirillum sp. | reverse complement strand
CGCTGCTGGTGGTGGTGCAGCTGGGGTTCTGGCTGCGGCGGGTGGTCAAGGCGCGCAAGGCCGCCGCCCAGACCGGCGAACCATTCCCGGCTGGGGTGACCGAGGACGCATAGCATCAGTGCGGGGGGCGCGGCGACTCCGGAGCGCGCCGCGGCCCCCGATCGTTTTCGTTACGATTCCCCTGTTATTTCCCTACCGTTTCGCCGCCCGGGACTCCTCCTTGTTCCTTCTCCTGCGTTGCCCATGAACCTCATCGCGCGCCTCGAACGGGCGGCAATTCGGCATGTCGTCCATGCCGAAGGCGTTCCTGTCTGCTGGAAGCAATTCGGCCGCGGCAAACCGCTGGTCTTGCTGCACGGCGGCCACGGCAGCTGGATGCACTGGATTCGTAATATCGAGCCGCTGTCCGAGGGCTTTTCGGTGTGGGTGCCGGACATGCCGGGTTACGGCGATTCCGGCTCTCCGCAAGGCACCTCGCTGGCGAGCCTGCTGCAACCGACCCTGGCAAGCTTGAATACACTGATCGGTGCATCGGTCGATATCGATCTGGCCGGCTTTTCGTTCGGTGGCCTGGTGGCGGCCCATCTTGCCGCGCAACGCGGCAACATCGGCAGGCTCGTACTGTTCGGGCCGGCAGGACATGGCGGACCGCTGCGCCGGCGAACCGAACTGGTCGGATGGCGGGACGCCGGCGACCAGGCGGAACTCGCAAGAAGAATGCGGCATAACCTGGCCGCACACATGCTTCACGACGACGCGTCGATCGACGCACTGGCATTGCAGGTCCATACCGATTCCTGCATCCGCACCCGCTTTCGCAGCAAGGACATTTCGCACGGCGGCGGCTTGCAGCAGGCGCTGGAACGCAGCGACATGCAGACGCTGCTGGTCTGGGGCGAGCACGACGTGGCGGCAGACCCGGCGGTGCTGGCGCCGGCGCTGACGGCGCAACACCCGAATCGCCGTGCGCATATCGTTCCCGACGCCGGCCACTGGGTACAGTACGAGCGTGCCGATGCGGTCAACCGGCTGCTGCGCGACTGATCTTCCCACCGCAACTGCCTGCAGTAATCGGCTTCTTGTGCCGGATCTTGCCGGCTTCAGTTTTCGCGCGCCGGCACCTGCTGGCGAAGGAATTCGCGAAAGCTCTGGGCCGCGGGCGACAGTTCGTAATCGCGCTTGTAGAACAGCGAAATATGCCGGAATACGACCGGGTTCCTGATCGGGCGCGCTATCAATCCGAACGGCGGCAACAGCGATACCGCCGACTCGGGCTGGGCCGTCACGCCATGCCCCCATTGCACCATGCCCAGCGCCGTCGTGATGAAGGAGACGTTGTGCGCGGGATTCAGCACAAGCTCGCTGGAATGCTTGAACAGATCAGCCTGCAGCCGCGTGGTGAAATCCACCGTCAGCGAAACGAGGGGCTCGCGCAGGACCTGGGTCCAGCTTACCGACCGGCGCTGGGCCAGCGGATGATCCGGCCTGCATATGAAGGTCATGCGGTCCTTGAACAGGCGCTCCTGCACCAGCTCCGGCGGCGACGGCCGTTCCGGCACGATGCCCAGATCGGCCTCGCCGCTCGCTACCCGCCCGACCGCCGGCTGGTTCAGCGAATCGAGCACGTACACCGCAATGGCCGGAAACTGTTCGCGATAGCGCAATATCAGCTTCGGCAGCAGCGTCGACGAATACAGCGGCGAGCAGGCGATACGGATCGTGCCGCGCTTCTTCTGTTCCAGGTCCTGGGTGCTCTCGACCGCGCGCCCGAGATCGTCCAGCACTTTCTTGGCAAGCGGATAAAACTCGATTCCGGCCTGCGACAACACCGTGTTGCGGGTGGTGCGGTCGAACAGCCGCACGTTCAGCAGGTTCTCCATTTCCTTGATCAGGATGCTCAGCGCCGACGGCGTCAGATGCAGCCGGTGCGACGCGGCCGCGAAACCTCCCGAGTCGGCCACCATCACGAAAGCGCGCAGCTGCCGCAGGGTAATGCTCATTGCAACGTTGGCTGTTTTATTCATAAAAATAATTTAGGAATGGGTAAGAATTCTTAGTTTGTTTAAGCAGTCAATAGACTTTACTATCATTCGAAACATGATGCGCGGCGGGACGCGAAACAAACTCAAGACAAGGATTTTTCCGGTCATGCCGCACAGCCTTCCACTCATTCCATTTCCGGAGCCGCAATGCTGAAATTCGATCCCAACCTGCGCTGGTTGTTTACCGAAGTGCCGATGCTGGAGCGCTATGCGGCGGCGGCGCAGGCTGGATTCAAGGGCGTCGAAGTCGCCTTCCCCTATGAATATCCGGCTGCGCAGATCGCCCGCCTGCTCGACGAAAACGACCTGACGCTGGTACAGATCCTGTCGCCGTTCGATTGGGACAAGGGCGAGCGCGGGTTTGCCGCATTGCCGGGAAAGCAGGAAGCTTTTCGCAACAGCATCCTGACCGCCATCGAGTACGGCACCCAGGTCGGCAAGCCGATGATCCACGTGATGCCGGGCAATATCGGGCCGGAGCTGGATGCGGCCCGCTGCATGGATCTCTTTCACGAAAACCTGGCATGGGCGGCCGACGTGGCTGCCGCCGAAGGCATCACCCTGATTCTCGAACCGTGCTGTTCCGCCCGCTTCCCGCAGTTTCTCTACCACCGCTTCGACGAAGGCGTCAGCGTGGTCAAGGCATTGAAGCGGGATAACGTGAAGCTGTGCTTCGATACCTTCCATATCCAGATGGAAGAAGGCGCGATCACGCCGAAGCTGCAGGAAGCCTGGCCTTACATCGGCCACATCCAGGTGGGCAATGTTCCCGGGCGCCACGAACCGGGCACCGGCGAGATTCACTTTCCGTATCTGTTCGAGCAGATCGAAAAACTGGGCTGGGACCGCTGGATCGGCTGCGAATACACGCCGTCCGGCCCGACGCTCGATACCCTCGGCTGGGGCAAGCCCTACGGCCTGGGCATATCACGCTGAGTGCGCTGAGGGTGCCGAGTGCGCCGCCATTTAAACCCATGACTGTCGCTGATTGATTGAGGAGTCGCGCGATGCTGAGTGCAGCAGATAATGAAATGCTAACCCGTACCGGCCCGGAAACCCCGATGGGCCAATTCTTCCGCCGTTTCTGGCAACCGGTCGCGTTGTCTCGCGAACTTCCGGAGAACGACGGCGCGCCGATGCGCGTGAACATCATGGGCGAGGAACTGGTCGCGTTCCGCAATACCAGGGGCGAGGTCGGGCTGGTGGATTCGAAATGCCCGCACCGCGGTGCGAACCTGTACTTCGGCCGCAACGAGGATTGCGCGATCCGCTGCGTGTTCCATGGCTGGAAGTTCGACATCGAAGGCAAACCGGTCGAGCTGCCGAACGTGCCGGCCGGTTCGCAGTATCACAAGACATTGCGCCTGAAGGCCTACCCGACGCGCGAATACGGCGGCATCGTCTGGGCCTACATGGGGCCACAGGGCTTGCAGGAGCCGGAAGACAGGAAACTTCCGGAAGTGCCGCAGCTCGAATTCGGCGCGCTGCCCGAATCGCACTACTACGTGACCAAGAAGCTGCAGGAATGCAACTGGGCGCAGTCGATCGAAGGCGCGCTCGATACCTCGCACTTTTCGTTCCTGCACATGCCGGCGCCGAGCGTGCCATCCAACGAGAACCCGGATGCGCCGGCCGACGAAAAGCGGCTGCGCTGGATTCGCGAAGACCCGATGCCGCAGTTCTCGATCAAGGAACATGAAGTCGGCTTCGTGGTCGGCGGCGCACGCAAGGCCGACGGCGAGCAGCGCTACTGGCGCACCGCGCAGTTCGCGCTGCCGTCGCACAGCACCACGCCGTCGACCTTCCCGGGCGAGACGCATTTCGGCTACACCTGGGTGCCGATCGACGACTACAACTGCTGGATCTACACCTACGCGTGGAACCCGGACCGGCCGCTGACCGACGACGAGCGCGCGAAGTTCAAGAGCGGGCACGGCGTGATCGCCGAAGTCGATGAAAAATTCATCCCGATCCGCAATCGCTCGAACGAATACCTGATCGACCGCCGCATGCAGAAGCACATCAACTTCACCGGCGTGCGCGGCGTCGCCGAGCAGGACGCGATGATCCAGGACAGCCAGGGCCGGATCGCGGACCGCACGATCGAACACCTGTCCGCATCGGACGCGGCCGTGGTGCGTTTCCGCCGCAAGGTGCTCGAAGGCGCGAAGGCGCTGCTGGAGGGTGTGGAGCCGGAAGCGCCGTACCGGCACGAGAGCTACAAGCTGCGCTCGGGGAGCTGGCTGGCGTCGGAAGGGGTGCCGTTCGAGCAGGTGATGATGGAACGCTTCGGGCATCCGACCGGGCGGGTGTCCGGGAAGTAATCTTAGATATTTACACGAGGAGACAGACAGCATGAAACTGAACGCGATCAAACTTTTCAAAACCGCGGTCGCCACCGCATCGTTTGCCGCCTGCGCGCTTGCCTCGGCGCAGGGTTATCCGGACAAGCCGATCAAGTTCATCGTGCCTTACGCGCCCGGCGGATCCACCGATCTGACTGCGCGGCTGATCGCGAAATCGCTGACCACGGAGCTCGGCCAGTCGGTGTTCGTCGAGAATCATCCGGGCGCCGGCGGCGTGATCGCGCACAAGCTGGTCGCGGACGCGCCGGCGGACGGCTACACGCTGCTGTTTTCCGCCGCCGGCCCGCTGACCGTCACGCCGCACACCTATCCGCATCTCGGCTACAAGCCGGTCAAGGGCTTCGAGCCGATCGCGCTGGTCGCGACCCAGCCGCTGCTGCTGGTGGTCAATCCGAAGACCGGCATCAAGAGCGTTGCCGACCTGATCAAGGATGCGAAGGCGAAGCCGGGCAAGCTGAACTACGGCTCGTTCGGCAACGGCAGTGCCGCCCATCTCGCGGCCGAGTCGTTCAAGATGCTGACCCATGTCGACATGACCCACGTGCCGTACAAGGGCAGCGCCCCGGCGCTGAACGGCTTGCTGGCCGGCCAGGTCGACCTGATGTTCGACGTGTTCAGCACGTCGGCGCCGCTGGTCAAGGCGGGCAGGCTGCACGCGCTCGCGGTCACATCGAAGCAGCGCTCGCCCGAGTTGCCGAACGTGCCGACGATGGACGAGGCCGGCGTCAAGAACCTGTCGGCCGGCACCTGGTTCGGCCTGCTGGCACCGGCTGGCACCAGCAAGGAAGTGGTCGACCGGCTCAACAAGGCGGTCAACAAGGCACTGTCGGAAAAGCAGGTGCGCGACACGCTGGGGTCGCAGGGCGCGCTGGTCGCCGGCGGTACCTCGGCGGAATTCGCGCAGTTCTTCCAGTCCGAGTACGAGAAGATGGGCACGCTCGCCAAGGCGATCGGCATCAAGGTCGACTGAACGGCTTGCAAGCACTTTGGCCGGCGGCAGCGCCGGCTTTTTTTTGCGGTTCATCCGGATTTTTACTGTTGTTGGAGCAAGCATGAAATTGTTGAGTTACGCGCGCGACGGTGTTGCAAGCTGGGGCGCAGTGGTGGATGGCAAGGTGGTGGACCTGCAGGCGGCGTGCGGCGGCCGGGCGGCGACGCTGGCGGCGGCGCTGCGCCGGCTCTCGCTGGACGAGATCGAAGGTTTCGCGGCCGGCGCCGCTCCCTGTTGCGGCCTGGACGAGATCGAGTTCCTGCCGGTCATCACCGATCCGACCAAGATCTTCTGCGTCGGCCTGAATTACGAGGAACACCGGGTCGAGGCCAATCGCCCGAAGGTCGGTTCGCCCACGCTGTTCGTCCGCTTCTCGAACTCGCAGACCGGCCACCTGCAGCCGTTGGTGCTGCCGGCAGAATCCGGCAACTTCGACTATGAAGGCGAGATCGCAGTCATCATCGGCCGCACCGGACGCCGCATTGCCGAGCAGGATGCATGGGAACACATCGCCGGCTATGCGCCGTACAACGACGGTTCGGTGCGCGACTGGCAGAGCCACACCAGCCAGTGGACGCCGGGAAAGAACTTTGTCGCGACGGCCGGCTTCGGTCCGTGGATGGCGACGCGCGGCGAGATCGCCGACGGCCAGGTGCTGGAACTGACCACGCGGCTGAACGGCGAAGTGATGCAGCATGCGAAGACCGATCAATTGATTTTCGCGATTCCGCGCCTGATCAGCTACATCTCGACCTTCACGCAGCTCGAACCGGGCGACGTGATCGTGACCGGCACGCCGGGCGGCGTCGGCTTCAAGCGCGTGCCGCCGGTGTACATGCAGGACGGCGACAAGGTCGAGATCGAGGTCGGCGGCATCGGCACGCTGGTCAACACGGTGCGGGCGGAAAGCAGCGCCGGCTGAGGGGCAAGAAATGGAAGCAGTGGCTTACAAGACCTGGATCTGCATCGTCTGCGGCCTGGTGTATGACGAAGAAGCAGGCTGGCCCGACGGCGGCATTGCCCCCGGCACCCGCTGGGAAGACGTGCCGGACGACTGGACCTGCCCCGACTGCGGCGTGACCAAGGTCGATTTCGAAATGGTCGCGCTCTGATGTCCGGTCCGATCGTGATCGTCGGCAGCGGCCTCGCCGGCTGGACCGTCGCGCGCGAATTCCGCAAGCTCGACAGCGATACCCCGGTGCTGCTGGTGACCGCAGACGGCGGCGATTTCTACGCGAAGCCCTCGCTGTCGAACGCGTTTGCGCAGCGGCGCCGGCCCGAGCAACTGGTCAGTACGCCGGCTGCGGCGATGGCCGAGAAGCTCGGCGTACGGCTGCTGGCGCACACGCGGGTTGAAGCGATCGAGCCGGAACGCGCGACGCTGCGGGCCGGCGACGAGATTCGCTATCGCGCGCTGGTGCTCGCCACGGGAGCCAGGCCGATATCCGTACCGATCGGCGGCGACGCAGCGGGCCGTGT
Organism: uncultured Noviherbaspirillum sp.; assembly: GCA_966211575.1. GTDB lineage: Bacteria > Pseudomonadota > Gammaproteobacteria > Burkholderiales > Burkholderiaceae_D > Noviherbaspirillum. The sequence goes on along the minus strand of CBIHOK010000093.1, from coordinate 8,187 downwards.
ATTGTCGGTCAACTCGCTCGACGACTTCGGCATCTTCCATGAACGGCTGCAGGGTGGCGGGCCGGACGAGCAGCGCGACATCTTGATCCTCGGGGCCGGTCTGATCGGCTGCGAATTCGCAAACGATCTCGTCACTGCGGGCCACCGCGTGCAAGTGGTCGACCCCGCGCCGCGCCCGCTGGCAGCGCTGCTGCCCCCGGAGCCGTCAGAGGCGCTGCGGGATGCGCTCGCTGCGCAAGGCGTGAGCTGGCATTTCGGCGCTACGGTCGAACAGCTGGTGCAATCCGACGGGAAGCGGCTGACGGCGACGCTGTCGAACGGCAAGCGCATCGAGGCCGATCTCGTGCTGAGCGCAATCGGACTGCGTCCTGACCTGACGCTGGCGCAGCGTGCCGGGCTCGCATGCGAATGCGGCATCGTGGTTGACCGCCGGCTGCGCACCAGCGCGCCCCATGTGTTCGCGCTCGGCGATTGCGCGCAGTATGCAGCCGGCAACTGGGATGATGCGCATGCGCGGCCGAGCGGCGGCATGTTGCTGCCTTACGTGATGCCGATCATGAATGCCGCGCGCACGCTGGCTGCGCAACTGGCGAGTGTAGAGGGCGAGCTGACGTTTCCGTTGATGCCGGTCACCGTCAAGACGCCGGCGCTGCCGCTGGTGATAGTGCCGCCGCAAGCAGGCGTGACAGGCGGCTGGCATTTACGCGAGGAGGGTGTCTGGGAATTTCTTTGCGACGAGGGCAAGCGGCGCGGCTTTGTGCTGACGGGGAAGCAGACGGGTAGACGGGCGGAATTGAGTGCGGGGTGTTACGCTGGATGATGGGTGGGGCTGAAAAGCCTTTTTCTCAGCAGTTGGAAATTCGGATATTTGATGCTTTCGAAAAACGGCGAATAGTTCCCTCCCCCTTGCAGGGGGAGGGTTAGGGTGGGGGTAGTGCGTTTGAGTTACCGCTATCGTGTTTTGAGCCTCCGCGGCCCCCACCCCACAAAACCCCCACAAAGGGGGAGGGGGGCGAGGGGGCGGGGGGGCGCGGCGGCCCGCCGGCCTCACGGAGAAAGCGCAGATTTTCAACAAAACTTTCGCTGCCAAAGGGGCTGCCCCGACAGCCCCGAAGCCCCACACCTTTTCCTAAACCTCACACCGAAACTCAAACATGGATCTCCAACTGCAACAAAAGCACGTACTGATCACAGGCGGCAGCAAGGGCATAGGCCTGGCCTGCGCGCGGTTGTTCCTGCAGGAAGGCGCTCGCGTGACGCTGGTCTCGCGCAGCCACGACAACCTCGACCGCGCCGCCGCCACCCTGCAGCAGGAGCTGCCGGCCAGTGCCGGCCGCATCGCCTGTATCGCCGCTGACCTCACCCAAGCCGACGCGGCGGTCGCCGCACTGGACCAGGCGGAACGCGAGTCCGGTCCGCTCGACATCCTGGTCAATTCAGCCGGCGCCGCGCGCCGCACCGAACCGGACGCGCTGCGTGCCGAAGACTGGCATGCGGCGATGGACGCGAAGTACTTCACCTATGTGCACATGATGGCCCCGGCCGTGAAGCGCATGGCGCAGCGCGGCGCCGGCGCAGTCGTCAACGTGATCGGCGCGGGCGGCAAGGTCGCGCGGCCGACGCATCTGCCCGGCGGCGCGGCGAATGCGGCACTGATGCTGGTCACCGCCGGCATGGCGGCAGCCTATGGTCCGCAGGGCGTGCGCGTGAACGCGGTCAACCCCGGCCTGACCGCCACCGAACGGCTGAAGGAAGGACTGGCCGCCGAAGCCAGGATGCACGGCATCAGCGAACAGGAGGCGCTGCAGCGCGCGAGCGCGCAACTGCCGCTGCGCCGCATCGCCGAGCCGGGCGAAATCGCCGATGCGGTGGCCTACCTGGCCTCGGCGCGCGCCAGCTACGTCAGCGGCGCGATCCTGTCCATGGACGGTGCGCTGGCACCGTTGATTTGAAAAGGAAGGTTTTTGTGGGTGCGATCGAATCAACTCCCTTGACCCGGCAGGCGCCATTGCCCGCCGATGCACAAGCACTGGCCGACGAACTCTCCGCCGCGATCTCCGGCGAAGTGCGCTTCGACGGCGGCAGTCGCTCGCTGTACGCGACCGACGCGTCGAACTACCGGCAGCTGCCGATCGGCGTGGTGATCCCGCGCAGCATCGACGACCTGGTCAGGACAATCGAGATCTGCCGCCGCCACGATGCGCCGGTACTCGCGCGCGGCGCCGGCACCTCGCTGTGCGGCCAGACTTGCAACGTCGCGGTCGTCATCGACACTTCCAAATACCTGAACCGGGTGCTGGATGTCGATCCGCAGCGGCGCCTGGCCGCGGTCGAGCCGGGCGTGGTCTGCGACAGCCTGCGCCATGCGGCCGAACGGCACCGGCTGACTTTCGGCCCCGATCCCGCCACCCACAGCCGCTGCACGCTCGGCGGCATGATTGGCAACAATTCCTGCGGCGCCCATTCGGTGATGGCCGGCAAGACCGTCGACAACATCGAGCGGCTGGAAATCCTCACCTACGACGGCTTGCGCATGTGGGTCGGGCCCACCTCCGAAGACGAGCTCGCGCGCATCATCGCCGAAGGCGGGCGGCGCGGCCAGATATACCGCGACCTGAAAGCGCTGCGCGACCGCTATGCCGAACTGGTGCGCAACAAGTTCCCCCGCATCAAGCGCCGTGTCTCCGGCTACAACCTCGACGAACTGCTGCCCGAGAACGGCTTCAATGTCGCCCGTGCGCTGGTCGGCAGCGAAGGCACCTGCGTCACCGTGCTGCAGGCCGAGACCCGGCTGGTGTACAGCCCGCCGGTGCGGGTGCTGGTCGCCCTCGGCTACCCCGACATCACCCTCGCCGCCGACCAGACGCCGGCCATCCTCCCGTTCGGCAACATCTGCCTCGAAGGGCTAGACCAAAGCATGATCGACGACATGCGGCGCAAGAACCTGCAGATGGGCGACATCGCCCTGCTGCCAGAAGGGGGCGCGTGGCTGCTGGTCGAGTTCGGCGGCGACACGCTGGAGGAGGCCGAAGGCAAGGCGCGCGCGCTGATGCAGGCGCAGGCGCCGCATACCGTGGGCCGGCAGCTCTACCTGGAACGCGCCGCGCAAAACCGGCTGTGGGCGATCCGCGAAGCCGGCTCCTCCGCCCGCAACGCGGTGCCCGGTCAGCCGGAAACCTATGCCGGCTGGGAAGACGCGGCGGTCGATCCGAACCGGCTCGGCGACTACCTGCGAGACTACCGGAAGCTGCTCGACAAATACGGCTACGACGCCTCGCTGTACGGCCACTTCGGCGACGGCTGCATCCACGGCCGCGTCACCTTCGATTTCAGCACCGAAGACTCGGTCGCCCACTGGCGCGCCTTCATGGTGGAAGCTGCCGAACTGGTGGTCGCCTACGGCGGCTCGCTGTCGGGCGAGCATGGCGACGGGCAGGCGCGCGCGGAACTGCTGCCGATCATGTTCGGCGAAGAACTGATGGATGCGTTCCGCGAATTCAAGCGGATCTGGGACCCGGGCAACCGGATGAATCCGGGCAAGCTGATCGACGCCTACCCGCTGCACGCGAATCTGCGCACCGGCCCCGAATACCGGCCGCTGGCAGTCAAGCCGCTGCACTTCGCTTTCCGGAACGACAACGGCAGCTTTCTTCAAGCCGCCCAGCGCTGCGTCGGCGCCGGCCACTGCCGGCGCCGCGCAGGCGGCGCGCGGTGCCCCCGCGCCCCCCCCCCCGGCGACGCGAATGATTCGACCCGCGGTCGCGCGCGGCTGCTGTTCGAGATGATGAATGGCGATGCGCCGATGGCGCACGACTGCGGCAACGAACACGTGCATGAAGCGCTCGACAGCTGCCTGTCGTGCAAGAGCTGCAAGAGCGAATGCCCGGTGTCGGTCGACATGGCGAGCTACAAGGCCGAGTTCATGGCGCAGTATTACCAGGGCCGCCGCCGGCCGCGCCGCGCCTACACCGTCGGGTTGATCGATCGCTGGGCACGCATCGGTTCGGCGCTGCCGCGTCTTGCCAATTTCCTGACGCAGACGCCGGTCGTCGGCGGCTGGGCCAAGCGCCTTGCCGGTATCGCGCCCGCGCGGCGGGTGCCGGCCTTTGCCATGCAGACGTTCCGCGCGTGGTTCACACGGCGCGGCGCGACGCCTCCGCTTGGGCAGAAGGTGCTGCTGTGGCCGGATACCTTCAGCAACCACTTCCATCCCGAAGTGGCAAAGGCGGCGGTAGCGGTGCTGGAAGATGCGGGCTTCGCGGTGACGATTCCGCGCCAGGCGCTGTGTTGCGGCCGCCCGCTGTACGATTTCGGGATGCTGGACCGGGCCAGGCGACAACTCGCGGATATCCTGCACGCGCTGCGCGACGAGATCGAGGCCGGCGTGCCGCTGATCGGACTGGAGCCGGGCTGCATGTCGGTATTCCGCGACGAGTTGCTGAACCTGTTTCCGGATGATGCGCTGGCGAAAAAGCTCGCTGGCCAGTCGTTCCTGCTGGGCGAATTCCTGGAGCGCGCCGGCTACCGACCGGGCGCACTGGAGGGCGAGGCGCTGGTGCATGCGCACTGCCACCAGCGGGCGCTGTTCGGCGTCGATGTCGAGCGCCGCATGCTGGAGCAGGCCGGCCTGCGGGTGCAGGTGCTGGATTCGGGTTGCTGCGGGATGGCCGGCGCCTATGGTTTCGATCCGCAGCGGGTCGAGGCGTCATTGCGCATCGGCGAGCGGGTGTTGCTGCCGGCGGTACGCGGCGCGGCGGCCGATACGCGGGTGATCGTCAACGGCTTCAGCTGCCGCGAGCAGGTGCTGCAGGGGGCCGGACGGCAAGCGCTGCACCTGGCCGAAGTATTGCGCGATGCGATCGGCGAACGAGCCGGTCCGCCGTCTTCTTCCTTGCCGGCTGCCGCAGAGGAGCGCGTGGAGCAGCCTGCCGGGGAATAGCTGCGGCTTCCCCTTACCGCAGCCCCAGCAGCACTTCGGTCCCGCGCACCAGCGAGACGAGCAGCGGCGCGACTTCCCGTTCCAGCTCGGCGAACTGCCCAGGCCTGGCCAGGATGCCGCAGTTGAACACGAACAGGGTCGAGTCGACCGGCTTGTCGAGCGGCGCCGCGAAGCCGTACACGTCCTTGCGCCACTCGCCGTGATTGGCGCAATAGCCGTTGCGCTCGAAAGCCTTTCTCGCTTCCAGCACGCCGGGGTAATCGCGGGCAAACCGTTCCGGATCGGCGATCCGCAGCCGATTGAGCACCGCTTCCCGTTCCTCCGCCGGCGCCTTGCAAAGCCAGGCCTTGCCGATCGCGGTGGTCATGATCGGAATCGTCGCGCCGATGTCGGGCGTCATCACCAGGCTGTCGGTCGAACGCATGGTTTCCACGTACACGATCTGGGTGCGTTCGCGCACGCCGAGCGACACCGCTCCCTGGATCTGGTCCGCCAGGCTCTTCATCAGCGGGCGCGCAATCTGCCGCAGCTGCATGCTCGCCAGCAGCGGGTAGCTCATCGACAGTACCGAAGCGCCGAGCCGGTACTTGCCCAGCGCTTCGTCGTGGCGCAGATAGCCGAGCGCCACCAGGGTATGGGTCAGCCGCGCCACCGTGGTCTTCGACATTCCGGTGCGCTCGACGAAGTCGCGGTTGCCGAGCACCGAATCGCCCACGCGGAAGCTTTGCAATATGTCGATGCCGCGCGACAGCGTGCTGGCGAACTGGAAATCCTTCTCGCGATCGCCGGCAGCCTTGCCCGCGGGCGTGCTTCTCGTGGGTGCGTTCCTCAGGGGTGCGCTCATTTCGCCCGATACTCCATTTCCACCTGCCGTACCAGGCGGACCAGGCGCGGCGCGATCTTGCGTTCCAGCTGGCGCGCGGTCAGCCTGGCGGTCGGTGCTCCGCAATTGAAGACCAGTATTTCACCGTCGATCGGTACCGTCATCGGAACGGCTACCGCGTTCACATCCTTTTGCCAGGATGCGTGGGAAATGCAGAAACCTTTTGCCGCCAGGTCTTCGCGCGCAGTCTCGAGCGCCTCCGCGTAGAGCGACCACTGCTCGGGAAGGCGCAGGCGGATCGCGCTCACCACCGCATCGCGCAGCGCGGGCGCAGCCTGCGACAGCCAGGCTCGTCCCATCGCGGTTTGCAGCATCGGGAGCGAAGCGCCGATATCGGGGCGGAAGCTGATGCCTTCGTGGCCGCGCACCGTTTCCACGTACACCATGTTGATCCGGTCGCGCATGCCGAGCGATACCGAACCTCCCGCCTCATCGGCCAGCTGCCGCATCAGCGGACGCGCGGCCTGGCGTATCGTCAGGTTGGCCAGCAGCGGGTAGCCGAGGGACAGCGTGGTGGCGCCGAGCCGGTAGCGCCGCAGATGCGCATCGTAGTGGATCAGGCCGCGCGCGGCGAGCGTGTAGGTCAGCCGCGAGATCGTGGCTTTCGACAGGCCGGTGCGTTCCGACAGTTCCTTGTTGCTCAGCACCGGCTCCCCGACGCTGAAGCATTCGATCACCGCCAGCCCGTGCGCCAGCGTGGTGGCGAAAGCGGGATCGGGGTGACGGCCGGGTCGGCGGGCGAGGGCGGGCGTGTTCACGATGGCGGACGCGGATGAATGGAGGCGCCTTCATCATAGCGGCTCCGGCGATTTTCGCCTATTGCCATGTTCAAGATAGTGAAACAGGGAATTTTCGCTGATGCATCTTTGGAGAAAGATGCGGAGCGCCGCGGCCAGTATTTCCCGTTGCCATCATTCCGGCATTCTCCCAACATTCGCCGGCTGACCAGCCGCCTCGGCCGCGGGCCGGCCTCCGGCACTTTTCATGCAAACCGGAAAAGCCGGCGTTTTCAAGCCGACGTTCAAGATATCAAAACAATGGTTTGCAGCGTCGAAGGCGCTTGCTAATCTCGATTCCAGGTCAGCGGCACTGTCTTGTTGGGAAGACTGCCGGCAAACAGATGGAGCGAGACAGATGATCAGGGATGCAGACGCATTCGATACTTTCCTGGCGGAGTTGAGGACATTCGTGCGCGAGGTCCTGGTACCGCAGGAAAAAGCGGTGATGGAAAGCGACGAGGTGCCGCCTGCCGTGGTGAGCCGGATGGCCGAGCAGGGCATGTTCGGCTATTCGATTCCCGAGCAGTTCGGCGGCGCCGGCATGACGACCGAGGAACTGGTGCTGGCGGCGATCGAGCTGTCGCAATGCTCGGTGGCTTTCCGCGCCCGGGTCGGCACCAATACCGGCATCGGTTCCGAGGCGCTGGTGGCCGACGGCACGCCGGCGCAGAAGGAAAAATACCTGCCGCGCCTGGCCAGCGGCGAACTGACCGGATCGTTCGCACTGACCGAGCCCGATGCCGGTTCGGACGCCACCGCGCTCAAGACGCGCGCGCTGCGTGACGGCAACGACTACGTTCTCAACGGCACCAAGTGCTTCATCACCAATGCGCCGATCGCCGACCTGTTCACGGTGATGGCGCGCACCGACCCGGATCAATCGGGCGCATCCGGCATTTCGGCATTTATCGTCGAACGCGGAACGCCCGGCCTGTCGACCGGCGCGCCTTACCGCAAGATGGGCCAGGAAGGTTCGCCGGTGTCGGAAGTGCATTTCGAGAATTGCCGGGTGCCGGCCGCCAACCTGATCGGCGGCGAGGAAGGCGTCGGCTTCCGTACCGCGATGAAGGTGCTCAACAAGCAGCGCATCCATCTCGCCGCGCTCTGCATCGGGCCGGCGATCCGGATGCTGGACGAGGCGATCCGGTTCGCCACCACGCGCAAGCAATTCGGGCAGTACGTTGCCGATTTCCAGCTGGTGCAGGCGATGATCGCCGATTGCCAGACCGAGATCCACGCGGCACGCGCGCTGGTGCTGGAGACCGCGCGCCAGCGCGACCTCGGCATGGACGTGACGCTCGCCGCTTCCATCTGCAAATACTTTTCTTCCGAAATGTGCGGCCGCGTCGCCGACCGCTGCGTCCAGATATTCGGGGGCTACGGCTACATCGCCGACTACGGGATCGAGCGCTTCTACCGGGACGTGCGGCTGTTCCGTCTGTACGAAGGAACCAGCCAGATCCATCAACTCAATATAGCCAAACGCACGCTGGCGGCGAGTGGCTATACCGCAGGCAGGTAAAAAATTTTCGCCAGAGCCATGCCGACCATGGCGCATTCATCCATCAAGGAGACATCATGAAGAA
>CBIHOK010000092.1:0-15111 GCA_966211575.1 uncultured Noviherbaspirillum sp. | reverse complement strand
ATCCGACCGGTTTCCGGGGCTGCGCGACCCCCAAACCAGTTCATAACACCCTCTAAGTCATGGCCGGTGAAGACAAGGATTTTCTGAAACGCCTGCTGGCGACCTTCAGGGTCGAGGCGGCCGAACATCTGAAAACCATGGCATCGCTGCTGTTGCAGCTGGAGGCGACGGCGCCGAGCGCCGAAACGGCGGCGCAGATGGAAACGCTGTTTCGCGAAGCGCACAGCCTGAAGGGGGCCGCCCGCGCCGTCGACCTGCATGCGATCGAAACCATATGCCAGGCGCTGGAGAGCACGTTGGCGCTGTTCCGGCAGAAGGAAATGGCGCCGCCGCCAGCCGCATTCGATACCCTGCACCGCGCGCTCGACCAGATCGGCCAATTGCTGGCGGCCGACACCGAGGAGCCGCAGGCCGCGATGGCGGCGGCCGACATCGCGCGCGCACTGGGCGCACTCGCGGCCGCCGCACCGGCTGCTCAGGCTGCGGTCCCCGCGCCGCCGCCGCCGAGGGCAATGCCCGGCGTGCGCGAATCCGAAGGGGCCGGCACGGTCCGTATCTCGACGGCACGGCTCGATGCATTGATGGTGCAGGCGGAAGAGCTGCTGGCTTTCAAGTTCGGCGCCGAGCACTTCCTGGCCGACATGCGCGCATTGCAATCCGATGTCGCCGCCTGGCGCAAGGCAAGCGGACGGCATGCCGGCGAGGCGCGCGGATTGCGCCGCAGCGCCGGCTGGGCCGGTGCCGCAAGCGCCAACCTCAATTTGAACGGCAGGAAATCACGCGTGATGAGTGCGCTGCTGCAGGCAATCGAAGACCAGGAGAGGTTCGCGCGCCAGTTGGCCGAGCGGGTCACGCGGCTGGAGCGCAGCGCCGCCCAGGAGCGGCGCGCGCTGGGCGGCATGGTCGACAACCTGCTGGAAGAAATGAAGCAGGCGCTGATGCTGCCGTTCTCCTCGCTGCTGGAACTGTTTCCCAAGCTGGTGCGCGATCTGGCACAGGATTGCGGCAAGAAGGTGGACCTGGTGATCGACGGCGCGGCGCTGGAAATCGATCGCCGTGTGCTGGAGCAGATCAGGGAACCGTTGATCCACCTATTGCGTAATGCAGTGGACCATGGCATCGAAGCGCCGGATGAACGAATCCGCAACGGCAAACCGGAACGCGGCCGTATCCGCATCGAAATCGCTTCGCGCGACGGCAACAAGGTGGAACTGCAGGTTGCCGACGACGGCCGCGGGATTGACCCGGCCCGCGTGATCGCGAAGGCGGTGGCGCAGGGCGTGCTGGACGCGGATGCTGCCAGGCAGCTGGACGAATGGAAGGCGCGTGCGCTGATCTTCGAATCCGGGCTGTCGACCAGCGCGATGGTGACCGAGATGTCGGGGCGCGGCCTCGGGCTGGCAATCGTACGCGAGAAGGTGGAACGGCTGGGCGGCAGCATCGACGTCGAACCGGCCGCGCCCGGCGTGTGCTTCCGCATGGTTCTGCCGACTTCGCTGACTACTTATCGCGGACTGCTGATTCGCGTCGGCACCCGCCGCTTCGTGCTGCCCTCGCGCAACGTGGAAAGGGTGACGCGCACGCCGGCAGTTCCGGTACGTGCGCATGATACCGTCGAGCTCGACGGCGACACGCTGCCGCTGCTGCGCCTGGGTGACGTGCTCGGGGTAGCGCACGACGAGCCCTCTCACGATGGGACCGAGTCCGGGATGCGTCATCTCGCGCTGGTGGTGCTCGGCATTGCCGAACGGCGGATCGCATTCGCGGTCGACCAGGTTCTGGGCGACCAGGATGTGCTGGTCAAGAGCCTGGGCCCGCTGCTGCAACGTGTGCGCAATATCGCGGGCGCCACCGTGCTGGGCGCCGGCACGGTGGTGCCGATACTGAATGTGCCGGATCTGCTGAACTCCGCGCTCAGGCCGCTTTCCCGCAATGCCGTCGCCCACTCGCAGAAGCGGCAACCGGCGCCACGGAAAGCGATACTGCTGGCGGAAGATTCGATTACCTCGCGTTCCTTGTTGAAAAATATCCTGGAATCGGCCGGCTACACGGTGAGTACCGCAGTGGACGGCCTGGAAGCGCTGACCGCGTTGCGCAGCGGCGTCTTCGACCTGTTGGTGTCGGATGTCGAAATGCCGCGCATGGACGGCTTTGCACTGACCGGCGCGGTACGCGCCGACCCGCGGTTGTCCGAGCTGCCCGTGGTGCTGGTGACTTCGCTGGAATCGCGCCAGCATCGCGAACGCGGTGTCGAGGCGGGCGCCAATGCCTATATCGTGAAAAGCAGCTTCGACCAGGACAATCTGCTGGAAGTGGTGCGGAGGCTGATATGACGCGCGCGCATACGGGTCCGGTGCGGGTACTGGTGGCGGAGCGTTCGCAAGCGGAGCGCGAACAGCTGGTGTACCTGCTGAACGCCGACCCCGGATTGCAGGTGGTCGGCGCCGTGGGCGACGGCGAACAGGCGCTGGCAGGCGCGCTGCGGCTGCAGCCCGACGTCATCATGATGGACATGCACCTGCCGAAGATGGACGGCTTCGCGGTGACGCGCAAGATCATGGAAAACTGCCCGACCCGCATCCTGATGATGGCGGCGGCGACCGCGTCGCGCGAGGTCGCCGAGACTTTCCAGACGCTGGAAGCGGGTGCGTTGACGGTGGTTGCCAAGCCGCAACCGCCCGGACATTCAGGCCACCAGGCGGCGGTGCGCGAGCTGCTGTCGACGATCAAGCTGATGGCCGAGGTGCCGGTGGTGAAGCGCTGGAAGCGCACGCCGCAGCGCGCCGAAAGCGCGGCATCCACACGCCGCGTCGAATCCGGGATCGGCGTGGTGGTGATCGGCGCGTCCACCGGCGGACCGCTGGTGCTGCAAACCATCCTGGCGCGGCTGCCGCGCGATTTCAGCGCACCGATCCTGATCGTGCAGCACATATCGGCCGGATTCAGCGCCGGCCTGATCGAATGGCTGGGCCGCACCACCGGATATCCGATACGGCTGGCGCAGCACGGCGAGCCGGCGCAGGCCGGCATCGCCTATATGGCGCCGGACGACGCGCACATGCTGATCCGCGCGGACCGCAGGATCGTCTTGTCGAAGACGCCGCCGGAGCACGGGATGCGGCCCGCAGTATCCTGCCTGTTCCGTTCGGCGGCCGAGGAAATGGGGCCGCGGGCGGCGGGGGTGCTGCTGACCGGCATGGGACGCGACGGCGCGCAGGAGCTCAAGGAAATGCAGCAAACGGGCGCCGTGACGATGGTGCAGGATAAAGCGAGCGCGGTGGTCTACGGAATGCCGGGCGAAGCGCAGCGGCTGGATGCCGCCACTTACGTATTGCCGCCGGAGGGTATCGCGTCGATGCTCGAATGGCTGGTGACAGGACGCAGAAAAGGATGACACATGCAAACCAATGAAAACCCGCGAAACAAGGTGGAGGTCCTGATCGTCGAGGACAGCCCGACGCAGGCCGAAAAGCTGCGCTACCTGATCGAGAACCATGGCTACGGCGTGCGCACCGCGACCAACGGCAGGCTGGCGCTGGAGGAAATCCAGCGCAAGAAGCCCGACCTGGTGCTGTCCGACATCGTGATGCCCGAGATGGACGGCTATGCGCTGTGCTCCGCAGTCAAGGCGGCGCCGCACAGCCGCGATATCCCGGTGATCCTGATCACGTCGCTGATCGATCCCAAGGACATCGTGCGCGGCCTGGAATGCGGCGCCGACAATTTCATCCGCAAGCCGTTTGTCGAAAGCTATCTGCTCACGCGCATCGATCATGTGCTGATGAACCAGCAACTGCGACGCAACCAGCCGTTTGAAATCGGCATCGCACTGTATTTGGCAGGCCAGAAGCATTTCATCAACGCCGAGCGGCAGCAGATTCTCGACCTGTTGATTTCCACCTATGAACAGGCGGTGCTCGTCAACGAGGAATTGCAGCAGCGCGAACGCCAGGTCAAGGAACTGAATGCGCGGCTGGCGCAGCATGCCGCCCAGTTGGAGGCGACCAACCGCGAGATCGCGCGCCAGAACATGGAGCTGGAGCGGGCCAGCCGCATGAAATCGGAATTTCTCGCCAATATGTCGCACGAGTTGCGAACGCCCCTGAACGCGGTGATCGGGTTTTCCGAAGCGCTGGGACAGGGCTTGCTGGGCGAGCTGACGCCGCAGCAACGGGAGTCGGTGGGCGATATCCATGACAGCGGCAAGCATCTGCTGGAGCTGATCAACGACATCCTCGACCTGTCGAAGATCGAGGCCGGCAAGATGGAGCTGGACCTGGAGCCGAGCGACCTGCAGGTGTTATTGCAGAGCAGCGTCGCGGTGATCAAGGAAAAGGCGGCGGGCGCCGGTATCCGGCTGCAGCTGGAACTGGAAGCACTCGGGCCGGCACTGGTCGACAAGCGCAAGACGCGCCAGATTCTGTACAACCTGCTGTCGAACGCGGTGAAGTTCACGCCCAGGGGCGGAACCGTGAGGCTGCGCATGCGGCGTGTCGGCAGAGAAGAATTGCAGACGGTGAACACGGTAGGCGGCCGCAGGATTGCGGAATCCGAATATCCGGAACTGGTGGAATTCAGCGTGGCCGATACCGGAATCGGCATCGGCGCCGACGAGTTGCCGCGGCTGTTCCAGCCTTTCGTTCAACTCGACAGCGGACTGGCCCGCAAATACGAAGGCACCGGTCTCGGCCTGGCGCTGGTGAAACAACTGGCCGACCTGATGGGAGGCGCGGTGGCGGTCAGCAGTACGCCCGGCAAGGGATCGGAATTCGTGGTCTGGATGCCGTACCGGAAGGTGCCGGCCGTCGCATGAGGATGTCATCTTGAAAATCCTGGTCGTCGAAGATAACCCGGCCAACATGAAGCTTGCGGTACTGCTGCTGTCCAGCGCCGGCTACCAGTTGCTGCAGGCAAGCGATGCCGAGACCGGCCTGGCGCTGGCGCGCACCGAACTGCCGGACCTGATCCTGATGGATGTGCAATTGCCCGGCATGGATGGCTTGAGCGCGACCCGGCGCCTGAAGCAGGATGCGGCGACGCGCGGCATCAAGGTGTTGGCGGTGACCGGCCTCGCAATGAAAGGCGACCGGGAAAAAATACTGGAAGCCGGCTGCGATGGCTATCTTGCCAAACCGATCGCGCGTGAAGCATTGCTTGACGCGGTGAAACGGATCATGCAGGGTGGCGCATTCGACTGATTAACCTGTTTCGCATGATCGATTCGATGCTTGCCGCGCCCCGCGGCCATGCCCTGCGGCGCGCCGCGTCGTTGTTTCTCCAGGACCGCCTGCTGCAGCTGCTGCTCGCCGTGGGCGTGCTGCTGAGCCTGCGCCGGCCTTCCGCGATCCCCGATTACTGGCGCTGGGTCGACTGGTCCACGATATTGACATTGACCGGCCTGCTACTGCTGACCAAGGGCATAGAGCTGAGTGGCTATCTCGATCACCTGGGCCACCGGATCATCGGCCGCCTGCGCACCCGGCGCGCGCTGGCGCTGTTCCTGGTCGCCGCGGCCGCGCTGTTGTCGATGCTGCTCACCAACGATGTCGCCCTGTTCATCGTGGTGCCGCTGACGCTCGGCATGCGTCGCGTCGCCGGACTGCCGCTGGCACGCCTGGTGATTTTCCAGGCACTGGCCGTCAATGCCGGTTCGCTGCTGACGCCGATCGGGAATCCACAGAACATCCTGTTGTGGCAGAAATCCGGCCTGTCGTTCCTGGCCTTCACGCTGCAAATGCTGCCGCTGGCCGCAAGCCTGCTGGCACTCCTGCTCGTCGTGACTGCGATGGCGTTTTCCTCCGCTCCGCTTGCGCTCCCGCAGGCAGACGATCGGTCGCAGGGAGACACGCGCATGCTGGCCGCTTGCTCGGCGCTGTACCTCGCCTTCCTGGCCGCAGTCGAATTCGGGCATCCGGGATGGGCGTTGCCCGCGGTGCTGGCGATCATGCTGATTGCATATCGGCCGGTGCTGCTGGAAGCGGACTGGGGCCTGCTCGCGGTGTTCGTGCTGATGTTCGTCGACATCCGCCTGCTCACCGGGCTGGGTGCGGTCGATCGCTTGCTGGCGCCGGCAGTGCACGGGCCGCAATGGCAGCTTTACCTGGCAGGATTGGCAGGTTCGCAACTCGTCAGCAACGTGCCGGCCGCGATCCTGCTCCTGAAGTACCTGCCGGCAGGGAAAACCATCGCCTATGCGGTCAATGCCGGCGGCTTCGGCCTGGTGCAAGGCTCGATGGCCAACCTGATCGCGCTGCGCATGCTGGGCGAGCGCCGCGCCTGGCTGCGCTTTCACTACTGGTCGCTTCCCTTTCTGCTGCTGGGCGGCGTGCTGGGTTACCTGCTGTTGTAGTCGATGCTTCGTCTGAGCAATACGGTAATGTGAGCGCCGCTATTTCGCTTCCCCTCACGCATCCCTGACATAAGGATCATCGGGTTCAATCAGGCAGGCCTGCTCCACCTCTTGCGGCCACACCGGCACCCGGCACGTCAGCATCGCGAGATAACCGGCCGATGCCAAACAGAACCAGGATCGGCGAGAGCATCCAGAACAGGATCGGCACGGGGGCGAGGTTGGCGCACATGCGCGTCACGCCAAACCAGAAGGTTTCCTTGCGTTCCGCAATGGGCAGGCACATCTCCACTTGTCCGATCAGGTTTTGCGGCCCGTCTTCCATGTAGCGCCGCACGAATTCCCAGTGGCGAATCAGGAGATCGCGGTTGTTGTCGTCCATCGCAAGGGCGAAGGTTTCGCGCACCGTCTTGCCGTCCGCGTCCAGCACGTGGCCGCGAATATCCCAGTTCTGCACGTTGGCGTAATTGTTGCCGCGTCCAAAGGTGAAAAACACCTCATCCCAGGGAACGGCCAGCACGGTGCCGTTGCGGCGGAAGACGTATACCGTGCGGTTCTTGCGGTTGAAGCGAGTCGGGTAATGGGTGAAGGTGAAGGATTCGCGGAGAGCGAGCCATATGCCACCTCCAATTAATGGCCACCAAATTAAGGCCATGGCGCCCAAAGATATTACTTCGTTTTTTCTATTTTCTATATCTAAACTGCTCCAACGCCTGATGGAAATTGAAAGGATCTCAATATAATATCAAAACCACAATACTCGAAACAAGCAATAGCAAGCCTTTAAACCCATAATACTTATCCACGCATTCGAGGTAAGTGCCATTCATCCGAATTATCGACAGGTTGTAATGCGGTTCGACCTTCTGCGGTAATTTCTGCTTCAACCGATCCGAGCGCTCCTCTTCCGTCAAGGGCCGGTTGACCTTGTATTTGTTGACCTGGCCACTGTATTCCATATCCGCCTCAACCCTTCAGTGCCAGTTCAAACTGCTTCTTTTCCGTTTCCAGCGAATCGTACTTTTCACTGCTTTTCCCCCAGTAACAGCGATAAAGCCATTCCTTCAGTTTGTTGGGTTTAGCTAGTTCCAGAATGACGGCGACCAATACCAATGCCGCGACTAGCCAGAACATAATCCTGACTCCCCAGCCAAGAGCAAAGCCGGCGGTTATTACAAATCCAAGTATTCCAGAAGCTCCATATCCGATCATCAAACCAACGTTGCCTCTTTTAAATTCTTGACCCGCTTTCACAAAATCCCACGCTGCCATAATCACCCCCGCCGCAATTCCCGCAATCCGGCTGCCGGCCAACAGCACCTTGCTGGTTCCCGCCAACAATCCGCGCCCTTGCCTCGCCACCACGCTTGGCAGCTTTTCGATCGCGGTGCCGACCACCTCCGCGAATGCCCCCCCGAGCGCCGCTCTGTCGGCAAAGAGCCGCCATGCCGATTCGGCGGCTTCGTGCTGCATGGCTTTTTCATCGTCTTCCATCAGCTTGAGCAGGCTTACGTATTGGCACAGGCCGGCAACCAGTCCGAATCGCACGCCGACATTCGAGATCGCCCGCCAGGTTGTCCATGCCTCCTCTTCAATCTGGCCGACGGTGCGGATGGCGCCCGCGAGCGCCCTGCTTTTTTCCGCCGTAGTGGCCGGTGTCGCCGCATTGGCGATGGCTTTGGGGTCGAGCAGCGCCAGCCAGCTGCGATTGACTTGGCCATTGGGCAGCCGTCCATTGCGGATGCGAAGCCGGTCCATTTCGGCCAGGACGGCGCGATCGAGTTGCCTCGGGCTTAAATTCGTCCCTGAACGGCGCAATAGTTCGCGCACCAGCAGCTTGCGGAATTCGGTGCGGCTGCCGCTGACGCTGACTTTCGCCATGGGGCAGCGCGTCGCGCCGCCGATGAGAGCCACGGCAAGGCTGCCGCCGATACCGTCGAGTGCTTTGCCGAATACGCGCGCTATCGGTCCGGCAATCTCCGCCAGCAATCGGGCCATGCCGTCGGCGGCGCCGTGCGCGAGGCTTTCCTCGGCGGTCCTGTAGACGCCGAGTATGTTGTCCCAGGGGATGGCGCGTTTATCCAGCGCCTGTGCCTCGATGCCCGTGACGGCATCGATGATCGCGTCATGGTTGTAAACCAGCGCGCGTACCAGCAGATTCCCGGCATCGCTGGCTTGGGGCTTGTCCAGCCATTCAACATAGAGGTCGAAGCAGGCTTTCTTGTCCTGGGTCGATTCGATGCACTGCGTGACGGCTTGCAGATACACCGGTCCGGTGCCGATGTGCCGGGTACCGAAGTTGCACGCGAAGTAGTTTGCCATGCGCCAGCGCCAGCGGCTCAACCTCCGTCTTGTCGAGTCCTTGGTCGTTTCAAGGGCAATCCGACACGTCAATATCTTGGCGGTGCCTGCCTGATCCGCTTCGTTTTATCGATTTTCTCACGCGGTGCTTTCCAACCAGAATCACGAAGATAGGGATCGTTCGGATCAATCGCGCATTCACCTTCCACCCATTGCGGCCATTGCGGGATTTTGCTGGTGCGCATGGCGACGAAGCGGCCAAGACTGGTCGGCAGGAAGAAGATCGGAAACAGCAGGAGTTGCAGAATCGGTGAGCCATGCAGATTCAACATTAGCCGCATGCAGCCTTCCCACCAGGTTTCCTTTCGGTTGGCGATGGGCAGGCAGATTTCGAGCATCCGCCACGGCTGCTCCGGGCCTTCTTCCATGTAGCGGCGAAAATACTCGAAATGCCGGCGCAGATCGTCCTGCACGCTGGACTGATAACTGCTCAACGGGAAACTGTCGACGACCGTGATGCCGTCTTCCGCCAGGATATTGCCGCGCACATCCCAGCAGGTCAGGCTGTTGTCCTTGAACTCGCGCAGGAAGAAGAACACTTTGTCCCAGGCGGCGCTCACGACACCACTTTTGCGCCAGACATACACCTTGCGGTTGCGGCGGTTGAGCCGGATTGGATAGTGGGTGTAGCAGAAGCTTTCCTTGAGGAAGAGCCAGAGGCAACCGAAGAAAAGCGGAAGAGATAAAACCAGCATCCAAGAAATAAACCAGAGTGGAAGTGGGTCTCCCGATTTTGGACTATAGAAAATCCAAGTGAACAGAAAACATCCACCACCCATTCCTACGATGGTGAGCAATGTCCCAATTCCCCTGACCGGATAATTCCGATCCACGATTTCCACGAACGTGCTGTTCTGCCGGATCACGCTGAGTTCGTAATGCGGCCGGGTTTCGTCGAAATCCCACAGGCGGTCCTGCTGCGGCATGTGGGTTGCCTTTTCCTCTTCGCTGATGGGACGATTGAGTTCAATCGGGTTCTTGAAATAATCCGGCGAATAAAAAGCCATGGTCAATCCTTAACCCAGCGCACGTTGATAGTCCCGCATCTCCTGTTCAGCATCCCGATAGCGGTCCTTGTGGATACCGAAGATGCAGTTTTCCAGCCAGGTTTGCATCGCATTGTCCTTGGTGGTTTCCAGCATATAAGCGGTCGCCATGAACAGAAAGACCACAATCGGCATGAACGGGTTGAAGGCAAACCAGGTCAGCATGATGCCGGCTGCGATGCCAAGTGCTCCTGATGCACCGAACAAAGCTGCATTTTCAATGTTCCCTTTTTGTAGTTCTTGCCATCCTTTAATCCAATCCCACACTCCCATAATCAGCGCCCCGCCAAAGCCGAGCGCCTTCCCCGTCATCGAGAACCTGTTGGCCCAGCGGATGGTCGCGATTCCCCTTGCCCAGGGCAGCCTTTCCTCGGCCGCATTTTCCAGCAGCGTCCCGAACGTCTCCATCGCATTGCCGGTCACCCCCAGCGCCCCGGCCGCGCAGCGCCATGCGGCCTCGGTCCGGTCGCCCTCCAGTGCCGCGCCGTAATCCGCAAAAATCTTGGTCACGCACCAGTATTGCAGCAGGCCGGTGCAGACCCCGATGCGCACCTCGCCGTTCAATACCTTCTGCATCGATTCCACCCGGACCGCTTCCAGCGAAGCCGGCGGCCGGGTGCCTTGCGGTTCCAGCAAGGCCACCCAGCGCACCGTTTGCCTGCCGTTGAGCTTTTCGTTGCGGATGCGCGCCAGTTCCAGGTCGCGGTCGATGGCAAGCTGGACTTGCTCGCGCGTCAACGTCGCCCTCTGCATGCCGAGCAGCAGACGCGTCATGCCGGCGCGTATCCTGTCGCGGGTGGTGTCGAACGCGTAGCGCACCAGCGGGCGGCCGCTCAGCATGCCGAAGATCACCACCAGCGCCTTGTTTGCGCCGCCGGCGATCCGGTTGCCGACCTTCGCCGCCGGGCCGGCCACGGTCGCCAGCAGCAGGGCTGCCTGGTCGGCTTCCTTCCCGGAGAGCTTCTCCATGGCGCCCTTGTAGGTGCCCAGCAGCGCATCCCACGGCATGATGCGCGCATCGACGCCGGTTGCCGCCGCCGCTGGCGCGATCAGGGTGTCGTTATTGTGCAGCAGCGCGCGCAGCAGGAAATTGTCCGGGTCGAAGCTGTCGCTGTCGAGCCAGGCTTCGTATTGCCTGAAGCAGGGCTCGATGCCTTGCGTGCCGTCGATCAGCTTGCGCACCACCTGCAGGTAGGCGGCGCCGGAACGGATGTCCCGGGTGTCGAAGACGGCGGCCATGTAATGCCGCATGCGGCCGCTGTTGAGCCAGGCCACATGCAGGCGGGCCAGCGGGTGGATGACGCTTTGCGTGTATTGATGAAGATGCTCCGTATGGGAGCGGTGGAATTCTTCCACGGCGGCTTCGTCGAAACGCGGCGCGCCGTTCTGCTGGTGGGTATAGCGTTTCCAGGCATCGGCCCTGGCCTGGTCGAGGTCGGCGGCGCTGGCCTTGCCGGTATTTTCCACCGCTTGCCGCAGAGACGGATCGACCAGCATGCCCAGGCCGGCAGCGGCGGCGTTGACACCATGATCGGTATGCGTGCGGGCGACGCGGTCTTCCTCGGCCCGTGCCTGCACGTTGGCGCGCAATTGCAGGATGTTGGTGGAAACCACGATCTTGCGGGTGTTCTCCTCGTTTTGCTTTTTCAGATCCAGGTAATTCGATAGCAGGCCATGCATGCGGGCGCTCAGTTCGATCGCCACACCGACCGGATCGAATACGCCGACGATGATGCCGGCATCCTGGCGCAGGGAATCGGCAGCGCGCAGCGTCTGTTCCAGTTGCAGGCGGCGTGGATGGAACGGGAACGGGCTGTCGTAAAACGCCTTGGACGCGGTCGCCTTCAACGGATCGCAGGCGAACTCGGCGACCTTGCCGCCCAGTTCGTGAATCGGATGGACGTCGTCCTGTTTGACTTTGCCCAACGCCTTCTGGAGGTCAACCTTTTGCATGTGCCTGGCCCGGTAAGCCGGATTGGCATGGGCGGCCAGCACGGCGGGCGTCCATTCGACATCGGAGAACGCAAACCAGACAGTGCCGGCATTTTTGGGATCGATGATGGTCACCATGCCGGCGACCTCCGGGTGGCCGCTCTGGTTGCACGGTTGCAGGTCGGGGGTATAGGCCAGAGGAATCGGCCGATCTACCTGGAAGTGCAACAGATAGGCGTCGTCGGTGACGAAATAGCCGTCCCACTGGTTGCGCTTTTCGTCGTACACGTACAGATAACCGCCGCGCAGCAGGCGGCGGGTGTAATGCAGGCCGCCGCCGGGCTGGGGCAGCGGGGTTTCATGGTCGACATCGACCAGATCGACATGCGGCGCACCGGCCGTTTCGGGAGCGGTGGCGTAGCGGACAACCAGGATAGGCAAGCCGCGCTTGTCGCAGAATGTACAGCCGGGTTTGAATTCGAAAGTCATGTCTGTGTTTCCTGTATGGGGGCGGCGTGCCGGGAAGCGGCATCGGCGATGTGTTGCCAGCCTGCGTCGTCAATGCCGGCGAATGCCTGGGCGAGCGTGTGTTCGGCGGTAGCCATCTCGTGCAGCAGGGTTTGAATCCGCGGCGCGCGGTCGAAGTGCGGGTGTACCGTCATGCCGCGCCGGGCGAAAGCGCATTGGTCGTCTTCCCGGCGCAGCCCATGCTCCCGAGCGCGCACCAGCAGAGCGTCGATGGCGCGGCTGACCTTTGCGTGGGGATGCCGCTGTTGCTGCGGCAGGGTGAACAGCACTTCATTGATTTGCCCGATGCGGGCGAGCAGTGCGGCTTGGCCGGCATCGATTGCACCGCCCGTCAGACCGTCATGCAACGGCGGACGAATGCTTTGCCATTGTCCGTCCAGCCAAACAGTCCAGCGGCGGATCGGCCCGAACAGCGCAGCCAGTTGCGCGGGCGAGAACATCCATTGCAGTTGCGCGAAGACGCGCGGGTCGTAACTGCGCAGCAGCGCCCGTCGGCCGCCCGGCAGGTAGACAGTCAGCCGGCTGACCCAATGCAGGCGCATCTGTTCGAGATCGCTGCCGCTGTCGAGCAGCGTGACGACCGGCGGTGGATGGCCGGCGAACGGATGATCGAGCTTTTCCAGCAGATCCGTGCGCTGCGCTTCCGTCATGTCTTCCAGCGGCAGCAGCCCGGGAAGGTGCCGGGCATCGTTTTCGAGGCCACGCGGCGCCAGCGGCACCAGTGGCCAGTCCGGCGGCAATTCGCTGCCCAGGGCAGCACGATCGACCAGCGCATAGGCGTGGGTTCCGAGCAGGCGGATCGGATAGAAATCTTCCATGGCAATATTCTTCAGTCGAGCGGGACGAGGCCATCGCCAATGGCCGCTGCCTTGGTCGCCGTCATGCCGCACAGCTTCATCCCGCCGTCAGCCAGCGTCACCAATTCCGGCGCCATACTCGTCCCCCCGCTCAAGTCCTTGAGCCCGGCCTTGAACTGCACGCCGCCGGGCGCATGGAGTTCGATGTTGCCGTTGGCGATCTTCAGGTAAGCCCCCGCGCACGCCAGCAGCACATGCTCTTTTGCCGTCACTTCTACCTTGGCCTGGGTGCTGTCGATGCGCACATCCTGTTGCGCGGCCACCTGCATGGCCGCGCTCTGTGCCTGCACTTGCACCTTGCCGTGCGCCGCATGCAGCTTGAGCCCCTTGTCGCCGGCCTGCTTGCGTTTGGCTTTCGCGTCGCCACTGGTAAACAGGGTGATGCCGGATTGGACCGCCACTGCCAGGTTGCGGCCCATCGTCGCGCTCACGTCGATGCCGCCGGCAAGCGTGATGGCTTCAGCGCGCGCATGCAGGTCGCCCGGCGTGAGCAGCGCAATGCCGGCCGGGGCCGACATCACCAGGTCGGGGCGGCCGAAAGCCGGTGCCGTGCCGGCGCCGCCGCCGGCCGCACTGCCGATGCCGGCATCGGTCTGCGCGAGCGACTCGAGCGTGCCGGCAAGAGCGGCCTCCGGCAGACTGTGCGCGTTCTTGTCACAGGCATGGCCGGCGAACGCGTTGTGCGCGCGCGCGCTGTCGGCCAGCGCCGACTGCAGATCATGCGCCTGCTGCAACTGTTGCTGTGCTTCGCGCGCATCGAGCTGGCTCGATGACGCATCCGGACGCGCGTCGGCGGAAATGAGCAAGCCCTGCCCGGCGCGCAGCGCGCCGAATGCCTCGGTGGCCAGTTCGGCGCCGTGGCCGTGGCTCTGCAGCCGTTCGTTGTCGCGCTGGCGCTTGATGTGGCCCAGGTTCAATTGGGTCGCGTGCTGGGTGGTCTGCAGCCGGGTGCCGACTTCGCCGGTGCTGTCGTCGAACACCAGCGCGTTGTAGCCGCCCTGGCCATCCTGGCTGTGGCCGATTTCCTGGGTCTTGAAGCCGGCCAGGATCGCGTTGTGCGCATGGCCGCCGCTGCCGCCGGCGAACCAGGCCGGCGCATTGCCGGTGGCCGCGCCCGCGCCCTGCGTGACCTGGTTGCCCTGCGCATCTTCCATGCCGCCCCCGTTGTACAGGCTGCCGATCACGATCGGGCGGTCGATGTCGCCTTCGAGATAGTCGAGCAGCACTTCCTGGCCGATGCGCGGGATGAAGTTGCTGCCCCAGTTGGCGCCGGCGGCGGCTTCGGCGACCCGTACCCAGACATGGGCGCCGCTGTGGGCGGGAGCGTTGTCGTCGCCGGCCGGGTGCGGACGGCGGCTGTGGCCGCGCGCGCCGCGCTGCCAGTGCATCTGCACCCGAACCCGGTGGTCGCGCTCGGTGGTGAGGTCGTCGCCCGGATTGCCGACCACGATCGCGGTCTGCAGTCCGGTGACGGTGGGTTTGGGATGCAGCAGCGCGCCGCGGCCGTCGATCAGCAGCGGGCGCCAGGGAATGTCGGCGCGCAGCGCAGTGAAGCGGTTCTCGTAGAGGGCAGCGGCATCGTGGTCGGTGGCTGCGGTCTTTCCGCTGTTGGCGAACAGGCCGTCGATCAGGGTGCGGACTTCGGACGACAGGTTGTTGCGGCCGCGGTGATGGACTGCAATGACGGCGAAGGTGGCGGCGTCGTCGCCGCGCGCGCGGTCGGCGTCGTGGATCGGGTGATCGGTGAGCACGAAGGTGGTGGCGGGGGCGAGCGTGCGCACGGTGCTGTCGCCGGAATAAGTCTTGTTGTGCGCTTCCAGCGCTTCGCGCTGCAACCGGGCCTGGCGCTCGGCTTCGGCGGCACTGTCGAAGCGGCGCGCGCCGGGATGGTCGATGGCGGCCAGGCGCGGCAGGTCGCCGTTGTCGGCGACGCCGGCCTGCTCGGCCTGCACCATCCGCACCTGCTGTTCATTCCAGCTGCCGACGGCGACCGCGTTGGTCAGGATGCGACGGCGCGCAAACCATTGGGTGATGCTGT
>CBIHOK010000091.1:0-15246 GCA_966211575.1 uncultured Noviherbaspirillum sp. | reverse complement strand
GGCGGCCCCCGGACCCGCACAACTTTGCGCGATTCTGGGTCCCCGCCCCGCCCCCCCCCCCCCGCGCCATGCTTGACGCGTGCGATCGCGGTCGGCACCAGTGTCATCCCGGGCGACATGATCACGCCCACTTCCACCTGGCCGGACAATCCCGATTTGAGCGCGAGGATGTCGTCGTTCGCCTGCGACAGGCTGGTGAGCGCCATCCGCGCGTGCCGTATCATCGCCTCGCCGTAGCTGGTCGGCTTCATGCCGCGCGGATGCCGTTCGAACAAGGCCACGTCCAGCATGTCTTCCAGGTCCTTGAGCTGCTTGGAGGCGTCCGGTTGCGTCATGTGCAGCAGATCGGCCGCACGGTGGATGTTGCGCTCGTCGTCGAGCGCCACCAGCAGCAGCAATTGGCGCGTCTTCAGGCGCGCGCGCAGGAACCAGTTGCTATTGTCTTTCGTCATGCTGTGTCCGGCATTGTGCGCACCGGATGCCGGCAGCCGCGGGCAGTGCGCAAGTGATAAGTGGTAAGTGGCAGAGCGGAAATTCTCAATCCGATAATACCAAGCGGAATCGCCGTGCGGGAAGAAATCCCTGAGGCAGAAGGGACCCGGGTTCCAGATCCGGGCCCATTGTTTCTTGCTAGTTCAGCCAGCAAGCAGTAGGGATCGGGGCGCGAGTCAACATATTGTTACAAAACGGCAGCAATCGTCGGTCGTCCTGCCGGCAGCTTGGGCGTTATAGGAAGTGCGGTGCCGCACCTATCCAAACTTTTCACGGAGTCCCGACATGAACATGAAGAACAAAACGCTCATCCTGTGCGCACTTGCCGCCGCACTGACCGGCATCGCCGGCAGCGCCTCCGCCGACACGCGCTGGGAGAAGACCCATCCACGGCGCGATCAGGTCAACGATCGGCTGGAGCGGCAGAACCTGCGCATTCAGCACGAGCGCAAGGAGGGAGAGATCACGAAGGAGCAGGCGCAGAACCTGCACCAGCAGGACCGGCAGATCCGCCAGCAGGAGCGGCAGATGGCCGGCCTGAACAATGGGCATATTTCCCGTGCCGAACAGAAATCGCTGAACCAGCAGGAAAATGCGGTCAGCAAGCAGATCGGGAAGTAGCGGGCGCGGCAGTCCAGTGCCGGCCATTCTTCCAGTGGCCGGCGACATGCTTCGCCCCGGCTCCTGCCTTGATTTTAATCAGATGGAAATTCTTTATACGGATCAATAGGATAAGTTTCGGTTCATTCACTTATCCACAGATTCGCCCACAGATTATGTGGGGAAACGGTCCGGCTTCTGCGCGCTCGCCGATACCGCCCCGCCGCTCGCATTCGTTGATTTTCCTTGCCTTGCCGTCGCGCCGGAGACAGTATATTGCCGGTTGAACCGAGCGGGCCCGAATGCCTGCCGGGAACGGCGCGGCAGCCCGCCTTATCCAACAGGGGCACCCGATAGCCCTGCCTCGGCAGTCGTTTCCTGAGCGATAACCGTGACCGCAGCGCGCTTGAGCGCGCATTCGGGCATGCCTGACCACCGCAGGACCTGAACAGCGCCTTGCCATTCGCGGCTAGCCGAGGCCGCTTGAATACGATGAACACTGAGAACAGCGCTCCCGTCGTCCTTCTGATCGATGATCAGTGCATAGCGAAGGAATTGGTGAGCAACATGCTGGCCGATGCCCCGGAAATCCGGCTGCACTACCTGCAGGATTCGACGCGGGCGGTGACTACCGCACTGGCGGTGCAGCCGACGGTGGTGGTGGTGGATTTGCGCATGCCGTCGGTCGACGGACTGGCGGTGACGCGCGCGTTGCGTGCGCGGCCGGAAACCGAGGGAATCCCGGTGATCCTGTTGTCTTCCGAAGACGCGGCCGAGATCAAGGCGCAGGCGTTTGCCGACGGCGCCAACGATTACCTCGTCAAGTGGCCGCAAAGGCAGGAACTGTGCGCAAGGGTGCGCTATCACTCGAGCGCGTTCATCGCGCGCAAGCAGCGCGACGAGGCATTCTCGTCGCTGCAGGAAAGCCAGCGCGAATTGCTGCTGCGCACCCAGGAGCTGGCGCAGAGCCAGGCGGCGTTGCACCAGTCGCAGAAAATGGAAGCGATCGGCCAATTGACCGGCGGCGTCGCGCACGACATCAACAACGTGCTGCAGCTGATCAACGGCAACCTGGAGCTGTTGAAGTTCCTGACCGCCGACAATCCCGATGCGCAGGGCCGTATCGAGTCGGCGCTCGGCGGAGTAGGGCGGGGTGCCAGGCTGTGTTCGCAACTGCTCGCGTTTTCGCGGCGCCAGCCGCTGCAGTCGGTGATCCTGGATACGCGCCGCCTGCTGAAGAACATCGACGAATTGCTGCGCCGCGTGCTGGTCGAACTCGACATCGACACCGTCATCGCGGACGATCTGTGGAATGTCACGACGGATGCCAGCCAGCTCGAGAACGTGCTGTTGAACCTGGCGCTGAACGCGCGGCATGCGATGGACGGAAACGGAAAGCTGGTGATCCGCGCCGGCAACGTCGAACCCGGTTCCCCCGATCTATCAGGGGACGTGCCTGGCGACCGCCAGTACGTGCTGATCGAAATGATCGATACCGGCGTCGGCATGGCGCCCGAGGTGCTGCAGCGCGCGTTCGAGCCGTTCTTCACCACCAAGGCGCGCGGACAGGGCACCGGCCTCGGGCTGAGCATGGCCTATGGCTTCGCCAAGCAGAACGGCGGCGACATCCTGCTCGACAGCAGCCCCGGCCACGGCACCCGGGTGAAGCTGTTCCTGCCGCGCGCGCATGGCGAGGCGTGGGTCGAGGACGAGGTGCCGCGCGAAGATTCGGCGGGCGGCGCCGAAACCATCCTGGTGGTCGAAGACGAGGCGGAAATCCGCGGCGCCACCGTCAGGCAGTTGACGGAGCTCGGTTACCGCGTGTTGCAGGCGGAGGGCGCGGCCGAAGCGCTGCGCATCATCGAAAGCGGCGAGCATGTGGACCTGCTGTTCTGCGACGTGGTGATGCCGGGGTCGTTGCGCAGCACCGCGCTGGTGGAACGGGTGCGCACGCTGTTGCCCGAGGTGCGCGTGCTGTTTACCTCGGGGTATTCGGAAGGCGTGCTGGCGCACCAGGGGCAGGTCGCGCCCGATATCCACCTGCTGCAGAAGCCCTACGGCATGGATGCGCTGTCGCGCAGGATTCGCCACCTGCTGGGGCGCGCCGGCCTTTCATAGGATGCCGATATCCTTCGGCCGCACGTCCGCGAACACCTGCTGCAGGCGGCGCGCATCCAGGCCGTACAGGCGGGCGAACATCCCGGCCATCAGCGCGCGGTATTCGTTGAGCACCGGATAGTCGCGGTCCTGGAACAGCGTGCGCCGCGCGACCTCGGTTTGCTCGCCGTGAATTGCGCCGCCCTTGATCGCGCCGCCGAGCAGCCAGTACACGCTGCCGTGGCCGTGGTCGGTGCCGTGGTTGCCGTTCTCGCGGAAGGTGCGGCCGAATTCGCTGACTACCAGCACCACGGTCTCGCGCCAGGCCGGCCCCAACTCCTGTGCAAACGCGGACAGGCCGCGGCCCAGTTCTCCCAGGCGCCCGGCCAGGTAGCCGCTGGCGCCGCCTTCGCCGACATGCGTGTCCCAGCCGCCGACATCGATGAAGCCGAGGTTGTAGCTGTCCCGCATCAGCCGGGCCACCCGTCGTGCCTGCGCTTCGAATCCGCGGCTGCCGATCGCGTTGCGGCTGGCGGCCTGCATTTCAGTGGACATCCCGGCGGCCATCCCGCCCGGCGGCATCTCTTTTTGCATCTCGCGGTTGACCTGATCGCGCACGTCGAAACCTTCGCTGACCTGCCGTGCCATCGGCGTGTGCGCATACATCGCCGCGATCACTTCGCTCTGCCGGCCGTCGATGCCCGGCTTGCGCAGATTGCGCAGCGCGACGTTCGGCACCTGGACCGGCCCCTGGAACGCGAGCGGCAACTGGTCGGTGAAGGCCATCGGCGCAGCGCCGCCCAGCACGCCGGCAAGCCGGTTCATGAAGCCGGAACGGAGATTCCTGCCGCCGCGGCCGGACTGACCGCGCTCGATGCTGTCCTGGGTTTCGAAATGGCTGCGCGAGGTATCGTCGGTCCCGGCAAACGGAATGAAAGCGGCTTGCCCGGCCGCATAGAGCGGATGGATGCTGCCGCGCAGCGCCGGGTGCAAGCCCCAGTCGGCATTCAGCGGAATCGCGCTGAGCGGATCGACCGACGGCCGGGCAATTGCGATATTCGGCCGCGCCTCGTAGTAGAAACTGCTGGAGACCGGGACCAGCAGGTTGGCGGCATCGTAGCCGCCGCGCAGGAACACCAGCAGAAAGCGGGCCGGTGCGGCCGGAGCGGCGAACAGGCGGCCGCCGAGGGAAGCCAGCGGCAGGCTGGCGCTCAATTTCAACAGGTCGCGACGATGCATGGGATTCCTCCGCGGATCAGCGAACCATCCATTCCGGCGACGCCAGCAGGAACACGTTCCATTCCTGCGGCGATGTCGCCTGGTCCAGCGCATGGCGGGTGGCGGCGCCCAGCGACGGCTGGATCGCCCGGTAGTACAACGCGTTTGCCAGTTGCGGAAATGCCGGCCGCTCGTCGGCATGCGCGCCTTCGGCGCGAAACAGGCCGGCATTGCCGGAGCCGATCACGCGCGCGATCTCGAAGCGCGTGGTCATCTGGCCGGGGCTGTTCCAGGCCGCCGCGTCGAGCGGATAGCCGTCCGGCGTCTGGCGGCCGTATAGCGGTTCCCCCATCCGGCGCAGCCAGTTGACGATGGGGAGGGCGTTGCTTATCGGTTGTATCGGCTTGCCGTCGTAAGCCAGCCGCACCGAGGACAACACGTAATGCACCGGGTCCTTGAATTCATGGCCGAGCGATTGCGCGAACTCGGGCGAGTGGAACAGCGTTGCCAGCACCGCCGCGATGTCGCCGTCGGAGCGGCGGAAGGTGGCGGCCATCCGCTCCACCAGCGCCGGCGGCGGCTTGTCGCCGACGAAATACGCGGCCAGCTTGGCGCTGATGAAGCGCGCGGTGGCCGGATGGCGGCTCAGGCGGTCG
Source organism: uncultured Noviherbaspirillum sp. (assembly GCA_966211575.1). Lineage (GTDB taxonomy): Bacteria > Pseudomonadota > Gammaproteobacteria > Burkholderiales > Burkholderiaceae_D > Noviherbaspirillum. The sequence goes on along the minus strand of CBIHOK010000091.1, from coordinate 10,183 downwards.
ATCGCCTCATCCACCTCGGCCAGCCCGCGGCCGCGGATCGTCTTGCCGAGAAACCGCTTGTCGCCGTAATCGTGCCGGTTCGGATTGAATTCGAACAGGCCCTGCCGCACGTACTGGTCCTGCAGGCCGCGCCTCACGCGCGGCTCGCGTTCGTCGAGCCGGATGCCGAGGCCGGTCAGGATGCGCGCCAGCTCCTGCACGTCCTGCTGGCTGTAGCCGCCGTTCACGCCCAGCGTGTGCAGTTCCATCAGCTCACGCGCATAGTTTTCGTTCAGGTGATGCACCGCGTTCTGTGCATTGTCCAGGTAGCGCAGCATCGCCGGATGATGGACGGTGGCCGCCAGCAGATCGCGGAATTTTCCGAGCGCATGCGGGCGGATCGCGTGCTCCTCGTAATCGCCGATTGCCGCGCGCAAACCGTCCTTGCCCTGGAACACATTGAAATGGTTCATCCAGAACCAGGTCATCTGTTCCTGCAACTGGTTGGGCGAATACAGCACGCGCAGCAAGAAGCGCGTTGCAGCCTGTTGCGCCAGCCGGTTCAGCTGCTGCTGGTATTCGCGCCGCGCCGCATTCTTTTCGGCGTCGTCGGCAATCGCATTGACCGCCTTGCGGCGCTCGGCCATTTCCCTGGCCAGCTGCTCCAGCGGCGTGCGCGAAATCGGCATCGCGTCGATCTCGCGCTGCACGGACGGCGGCAGCACCGCCGGCCCCGGATGCAGCTGTTCGTCGAGGTAGCGCTGCAGGCCGATGGCCTGCGCGTGCTGATAGGAAGCGCTGTCCAGCCCCCAGGTGATGCGGGCAAGCACGCGCTCTATCGGTGCATTCGGCACGGCGGACTCACTGGACACAGGAGCCGGCGGCGATGCCCGGCTCGGCATCTGGCAGCCGGCCAGCGCCAATGCCAGGCAGCACAAGGCGCCGCGAATGGCGGCGATGTGGCGAGGTGTTACCGACACGGGACTTGTCATCGGAGCTGAAGGCATACCGCCGAGAACGCCGTCGCGTCGGTAGCCGTTGACAGTGGCAGCGGGCTGGCGCGGCGATAGGCTTCCAGCGGCGAGTGCGAGCGTCGATACCTGTCGAGCGTACGCTCGAATCCGCCTGCCGCCGCCGCTGTCATTCCGGTTGAAAAGATTCCAGAATGGAAATTAATGTTGCTAAAATAGCCAGCTTCATTTCAACAACCAAAAAGGGGAAAACATGTCTCGCTGGGTACAACTACTCTTGATTTCGCTGGCCGCCGTACTGCTCGGCGGATGCGCCGGGGTCGCGCAGCAAAGCTATGCGCCGTCCAAGGCGCCGCTCAAGCGCGTGCTGATCGCCACGCCCGCGGCCTTCCCGACGGTAACGGAGGGAGTGGCCGGAAACGCGGGCTTGATGTTCGGCCCGGTGGGGGCAGTGGCGGCGACTTACGATGTGAAGGAATTGTCCGCCAAACTCGAACAGGCGATCACCTCCCAGGGAGTGCATTACGAGGTGGATCTGCTGGACAAGATCCGGGCGAATTTTGCCGCAGCCGGCATTGCCACCGAAGTGGTTGCCGTCAAGGAGAGGGAGCCGCGCAGCCAGCTGGTCCAGGACTACAAGGCACTCGCGGCGCGCGGCAACGGCGCCGACGCGATTCTCGATATTGCGGTGCTGGAAGCGGCTTATGGCGCCGTGCATCCGATGTTGGACCCTGAGTTTCGCCCCATCCTCCGGTTGCGCGCCCGCCTGGTATCGGCCAGGACGCTGGAAACCCTGTATGCGAACGACATCTTTTTCGGCTACTCGAATCCGTTCATGAGCGCGCAGGAAATCAAGGCCCCGAAAAAATACTATTTCCGCAACCTGGACGCGGTGCTGGACGACAAGCCGAAAGCTGCGGAAGGCATGCACGTGGCGGCAACCGAAGTCGCGCAATTCCTGACCGACCAGTTCATTCATCCGCAGCAGGAAGTCGCCGCGAAGTAAATGAAGCGGGACTCAGTGCCCGCTTCCGCGCGCTGCCCGTTGCGGCAAACAGAGGATCAGCGCCAGCATCGCGGCGATCAGGAACGCCGAGGCGGAGTAGCGGCTGAGCGCGAGTCCGCCGGAATGAAGCGGCTTGTCGAGAAAATCGCCGAGTACCGCGCCCAGCGGCCGCGTCAGGATGAACGCGGCCCAGAACAGCAGCGTGCGCGACACCGAGGTCCGGAATCGGGCGATTGCCAGGATCGCCAGCAGGCTTCCGAACAGCGCTGCGCTTCCGAGATAGCCGATTCCGGCGGAATCGGCGGTCCAGTCGCCCAGCGCGGTACCCAGCGTCTGGGAAAACATGATGGTGGTCCAGTAAAAGATTTCGGCCCGCGGCGTGTTGACGCTGTGGACCGATACCGATCCCAACGTGCGCTGCCATAGCGCGAGCGATGCCAGCAGCAGGCCCAGCAGCAGGCAGGAGCCGCCCAGGTACCCGATGCCGAGCGAACGGTCGGCGAAATCGGCGAGGGTGGTGCCGACGGTGGTGGTGGCGAGTATGGTGATCCAGTACAGCAGCGGATGGAAGCGCCGCGCAGATATCTGGGCCGACACCGCCGCCGCGAATACCGCGGCAAAGATCGCGGTGCTGAGCAGATAGCCGAGTCCCATCGACATCGACAGCGCGTCGCCCCCGGTTTCGCCGAGCGTGGTGGCGGCGATCTTGATGAGCCAGAAGCCGAGGGTGACGGCGGGAACCTTGCTGGCCAGGTTGTCGGTGCTGGTATTCATCGGTGCGTGATCTCCGGTGGAAGAGCAGGGCGGGATGGCAGCATAGTCTGACGAGTCCGCCTTAACCGAGGCTTAATCCAATGTTCCGACATGCGTTTCCCGCGAAAATCCCGTTTGCGGCAGGCAAGCATCACTCCGATTCCAATCTCTTCGTATCCAGCAAACGGTATCGTTCTCGGAATGGTTCGCTTTGTATGCGGCTGACAAAAAAATTGACGACGAAGTATTTTGCAACAAGGTCAAGCGGGGCGCGTTTCGCTTGCATCCGAAAGGGCCGCTGGGTATTAGCGAAGGCTGCATTACGATTGAAAGCCAAGGCGACTTCATGATGATGAGCCATATGCTTAAAAGCAGTGCCTTGGAAAAGGTACCAAACAGCGAAATTCTCGCTTATGGAAAGGTGAGAGTGGCCTGATGAAAATCGCCCTCAAAGTTCTTGGACTATTGATATGGCTTATCGTCCTTGCTTTTTTTTATGGAGCTATTTGGAACAGGTACCCTGATGGCTTTTTTCCTGCCCCACCCGAACCGGTCAGCAACTGGATAGCAACTCACTTTCTTGCTAATTTTAATATTGAGGGCAAAACAGACATTCTTATCTTTTTGTTTTCTTTTGTTGCATCGTGTTGCATTACCTTTTGCATCTGGATTGCGTCCAGGTTTTGGAAAAAGATTCGCTGAAAATCAGCTGCTGATGTACAGAGGGGCCTCCAGCCTTATAAGCGTCACTCCTTAAGCATCACTCCTGCATTTTGTCCGCAGCGCTGCCGCCGGCCGAATCCTCGTCCGCCATCACTACCCGGTTCCTGCCGTCGCGCTTGGCGCGGTACAGCGCATCGTCGGCGCGCGCGATCGCCTGCCCTACTGTTTCACCCGGCCGGTGCTGGGCGACCCCGGCCGAAATGGTGAGATGCCGGCCCGGGCCGATTTCGGGGAAATCGAGCTTTTCGATGCATTCGCGTATCCGTTCCACGAACAGCCTGCTTGCGCGCAGTTCGGCGCCGCGGAACAGCAACAGGAATTCCTCGCCGCCATAGCGCCCGAAACAATCGGTCCGGCGTACCTGCTCCTGGATTGCGGCGGCGATGCGCTTGAGCGCCAGGTCACCCTGCGCATGACCGAACTGGTCGTTGATCTTCTTGAAATAGTCGACGTCGATCAGGCAGACGCAGAAGGCGCCGCCCTGGCGCGCGACGTGTATCCTTTCCTGCTCGGCCACCCGCAGCAGTTCGCGCCGATTGAAGATGCCGGTCAGTTCATCCTTGATCGCCAGGTCGCGGATCAGGTCGAGCGCCTGGTCCAGCTTGGTCACGATGCTGGTGCTGTTACGCTCGAACAGCATCAGGAAGACGGCGACGGTCAGTACGAAGCCGATGGTTGAAGCGGTGGCCAGCAGGCGCATGTCGCTGACCGCTATCGGCGTCGGCATGCCGGCGCGGTCGGCCAGGTAGACGCCGCCGGTAGTCAGCAGCACCAGCACCGACCAGATGCAGCCGGCGCGCGGACCGCCGCTGGCGATGGCGATCAGCGGGCAGACCCCAAGCCAGATCATGGTGGGCGCGGTCGCGCCGCCGAGGCGGAACGTGAGCGCGAGCAGCGTCAGGTAGACCACGCCGATGCAGAGTTCGCGCGCCAGCACGATCTTGCCCGATGCCCGCAGCAGCAGCAAGGTCAGGCTGGTGCCCAGCATGCCACCGAAGCAGAGACCGGCGTTCACGTCGTCGTCGAGGGCATGGTACAGCAGGCCGTATGCCGGCAATACCAGCCCGCTCAACAGCATCGCGCTCACCAGGTTTTCGGCCCGGGTAATCGCCGCCGCGCTATCGCGCGCCGCTTCCGGCACGAAGCGGAGCAAAAAGCCGGAGCCCGGCTTGTTCAACAGCGAGACGATGCGGTTCAACATCGGTAAGTCCTTTGGGGGCCCGAGTCATGCAAGACCGATCTGGCTTTCCAAGAGGCAATGTTATAACACCGAAACGAACTGTCGATCGTTTATTTTTGAAAATGATCCAGTGAAGAGCGGCAGCCTGCGTCAGGCGCTGCCGGTCACGCCTCCCATTACCGGCAGCACGATGCCGGTGATGAAGCTTGCGCATACCGGGGCCGCAAGGAACACGTAGGCGGGCGACACTTCTTCCGGTTGCGCCGGCCGTTTCATGTCGGTGCCGCTGCCGAACGATTTGAGCGCTTCGGCCGGCCGGTCGGCCGGATTGAGCGGCGTCCAGACCGGTCCCGGTGCGACCGCGTTGACGCGGATTCCGCGCGGCGCGAGGTTGGTCGCGAGCGATTTGGTAAACGCGTGGATGGCGCCCTTGGTGGTCGAATAGTCGAGCAACTGGCCCTGGCCGAACAGGCCGGTTTCGGAACCGGTGTTGATGATCGAGGCGCCCGGCTTCAGGTGCGGCAGCGCGGCTCGTGCCATGTTGAAATAGCCGTAGACGTTGGTGCGCATCGTCAGGTCGAAATGCTCGTCGCTGATTTCCTCCAGCGAGGAGGCGTGCTCCTGGAATGCGGCGTTGTTGACCAGCACGTCGAGGCGGCCGAAGGTGTCGACGGTTTTCTTCACGAAGCCGTTGCAGACTTCCGGTTCGCGCACGTCGCCCGCCACCAGCAGGCAGCGCCGGCCTTCCTTTTCGATACAGCGCTTGGTTTCCTCCGCATCGGCATGTTCGTTCAGGTAGAGGATCGCGACGTCCGCGCCTTCGCGCGCGAACAGCACCGCGACCGCGCGGCCGATTCCGGAATCGCCGCCGGTGACGATGGCCGCCATGCCGTCGAGCTTGCCGCTGCCCTTGTAGTCGGGCGCCAGAAAATGCGGCGCCGGATCAAGCTCCGATTCCAAACCGGGTTTTTGCAGGTGCTGCGCCGGCAGCGGCGGTTCCGGATGGCGTCGCGCGCCCGCCTGCACCGCGCCTTCCTGCGCCGATCCCTTGGATGCCTGGCGTTGCGCGTCGCGCTGGTCGCGCTCGTCGATTTCGCGCTGGATGCGCTGTTGGAGCGCGACTGCATCTTCCGTCGGCGGACTGCTTGTCTTGTTTCCTGTTGCCATGGTTTCTCCTTTGCGTTGGCGTATGCCGGCCGCTCGGGCCGGTCGCGGCTCAAGCGCAACTCAGGCAGGACGCTCGCAGGTGCCGACCAGGTAACCGCCGGCGATCGCGCGTTCGCGGATCGCCTCCAGTACCGCTTCGCGTCCCGGCATTTCCGGGAAGTCCGGGCCGGCCGCCAGCGCGAACACCTGGAACACGTAGCGATGGACACCATGGCCGGGCGGCGGATCGGGCGGCAGCCAGCTCGGCTGCAGGTAGGAATTGCGGCCGGGCCGAAACAGGGTGCCGGTGTAATCGGAGCGGCTCAGCTCGCCGGCCGCCAGCGTTCCGTCCTGCGGCGGCAGGTCGACCGCGATTGCATGCACCAGCGGATGCGCGGTGGGCGCATCCGCATCCTCGACGATCAAGGCCAGCGAATCGGCGTTGGCCGGCACCCCGCTCCATTCGAGCGGCGGCGAGATGCCGTCGCCATCGGCGGTATAGCGGGGCGGGATCGGCTGGTTGTCGTCGAAGGCCGGGCTGCTAACCTCAATCGACGCAATGCCGGGCCGGCCGTGCAGGATCTCGAACGCGATTTCGTCAAAGCCCGCACGCTGGTTGTACAGGACTTTCCCAACTGCACCGGGAAGTTTTTCGAGCATGGCGGTCTTTCTCCATTCGGAACGCGCAAGGCCGTGCCGCGCCTTGTCCGCACATGGTTGCGAAGAGGTTTCGTCCCGATGCGGAAAGGCCGGCGCTTGCCGGCCTTTCGTATCAGGGCACTAACACCGACCATGCAATGCGCCGTTCGTTCCATGGACGCATGCATTACCGGCTTTTCCCGTCATGCAAGGCCGACGCGCCGGCCGTGGGAATCACGGCGCTCCGTAGCTCGAGTTTGTGTCCTGGCCGGTCTGCGCCTGCCATTGCGCGAAGTTCAGCGCGGCGCCGTTGAAGTTCGCGAAAATCGACGAGGAACTGAGGTAGCTGTTCTGGTCGTAGCTGCCGAACTGCGCGACCGAGGCGGAGCCGAGCGTGCTGCCGAGGCGATAGGCTTGCTCCGCGTTGGCGATGCTGAAGCTGTTGCCGGTCACGGTATTGTTGCGCACCTGCGCGCTGGCTGCGTCTTCGTTCATCTGGATATGCGCCTGCGCGCTCGCGGAGAAGCGGTTGCCGGTGATGGCGTTGTTGAAGCCGTTGTTGATCTGCACGCCGTTGGCGTTGCCGGAAACGGTGTTTCCGGAAAGCGTGACCGCATTCGCGCCATTGTCGAGGTCGATCGCCCAGGCCAGCTTCTGATTGCCGCCGACGTGGGAAATCGTGTTGTCGCGTATCACCGTGTTCAACGGCAGCAGGTCGGGTGCCCAGGTATAGATGCCGCCGCAATCGGTCAGCACCTGGCAGGCGCCGTCTATCCGGTTCTGCGCGACCGTGCCGTTGCGGAAGACCCGGATCGCGATATAGCCGGAATTGGTGATCGTGTTGTTGCTGACGACGGCGCCGCTGCTGGACGGCAGATCGATTGCCGCGCGCGCATTGGTCGGCATGCCGATGGTATCGGCGGTGCCGCTGCCGTCGATGCTGGAATTGCGGATGTCTTCGTTGCCGCCGCCCCATTTGATGACGATTGCGTCATGCCGCGCATTGCGTATCGTCGCGCCGTCCACCGCGAGGCCCGAGCCGCCTGAATTGACGATGCCGTTTTCCGACATGTTCGCGATCTGCACGTTGGCCACGTGCAGATCGCTGGCGCCAACCGCATTGATCCCGTTCGCGGCGGCGACGATATTGATGCCTCGCACCGTCAGGTTGCGCGAATTGCCGGCATCGATGCCGCTGCTGTCGGGCGCCGCCCAGACCCGTCCCTCGGGCGATTGGCCGTCCGGCATCCACAGGTACAGCCGGCCGCCGCTGACCGCCCATTCGCCGGGTTCGTCCAGCATCCAGAGCTTGCCTTCCACGTAGAACTGCGGTGTGCCGGATAGCGGGAAGTCGTCGAACGAGGGATTGCCGGTGGCGGCGAGGGTCATCACGCCGCCCGCGTAGCCGGTGACGGTGCGCGCACCGATGAACCATTCGGCCGAGCGGAACAGCAGCGTTGCGCCGGCCAGGTCGCCGTTCGGCATCGGGTAGGAAAGCGAAGTCGAACTGCTGGCGTTCGCGCTGGCCCAGGTCTGCGCGCGCGAGGGCCAGTGTGCGCGCGACAGCGCTTGGCCGTCGGCGATCACCTGTGCCGCGTCGAAGCCGATCGGGGCCGAATAGATGCTGCCCTGATAGGCGCTCCATCCGCTGACCGGTCTGGCGGGCGTGATGGTCGCGTTGCCGCAATCGCCGGCGGTGGTCACGGTCACATTCGCGCGGCCTTCGAGGTTCAGCGTGCCGCCGTAGGTCTGCCCGCATTCGAGTTGCACGCTATCGCCGTCGGCCACGCTGGCTGGCAGCGCGCGCAGGATGGTCGACAGTATGACCGGCGGCGCACTGGCCGGCGTGGAGGAAGAGGCGCTGCTGAATGCGTCGACTGCGGATGTTGCCGGTGTCTGGCCGGAACCGCCGCAGGCGGCAAGGGTAAGCAGGACGGTCGCGCTGGCGAGCGAGCGGATCGACGACGGGAAAGCGGGCATGGGGTCGAGGCACGGCCGGACATGCCGAACGCGTGGGCAAACAGGGAAGACCGGATTTCATCATTGCCACAGGGTAACGGGCAATACCGGCTTCGCAACGGATGCATGGAAAGCCGTATCGCGGCGGTAATAATTGTCTCTCGATGTAACCGCAAGTTTGTTTCCGGCGATTTGCTTGCCGAAAACACAGCGTGCGGGTCGGCCGCCACCTGCCAGGAAGGCGCTGCCTCTTACTCCTCTTCCTGGTCGGGCAATTTCAATCGCCCGGTATGGAAATCGTATTCGTAGACTTCGCCGTAGCGCCCCCACTCGATCGCCACTTCCAGCACCCGCTTCGCCTCGTCTTCCTTCAGGAATTCTTCCAGCAGTTCGATGAACGGCTTTTCCGGCAGCGTGCCGCTGGGTTCGCGTTCCAGCTGTTCGCGGATGCGGCTGGCAAGCGGCACGTGGCGCAGCAATTGCTGCCCGAAAATTTCCTGGCGCAGCGTCTGGTCGGCGTCTCCATAGCGGCTGCCGAGCGCGGTCAGCGAGATGTCGCCCTTGTCCACCTGCGCCAGGCCGAGCAGCGCGAGCGCTTCGTAAGTGGGGAACAGTTCGTCGTCCGGCAGTTGCGCTTCCTCGGCCAGTTGCGGCAGGTCGGCGCGGCCGTTGAACGGCGCGTCGGCCAGCAGTTCCAGCACGCCTTCGATGTGGCTGACGTCGGTTTCCGGCAGCCGGTAGCCCGGGTGCGGAGCCGGGATCGCGCCGGCGCGCACGTCGGCCGCCGGGCGCATCGTCATCTGCCCGTACACTTCGTCGATCAGGGCGCGCGCCTCGATCGCATCGACGCTGCGCGGCCGCGCCAGGCCGATCCTGATTTCGCTGCGGATGCGCCCCGGTTCGCTCGCCAGGATGATGATGCGGTCGGCCATCATCACCGCTTCCTCGATATTGTGCGAGACGACCAGGATGCCGCGCGTCGGAATCCGGTTGCTGCTCCACAGCTCCAGGATATCGTTGCGCAGGGTTTCGCCGGTGAGCACGTCGAGCGCGGAAAACGCTTCGTCCATCAGCAGCACGTCGGGATTGGTCGCCAGCGCCCGGGCAATCCCCACGCGCTGCCGCATGCCGCCCGACAGTTCGCGCGGCAGCGCGCCGCCGAAGCCGCCCAGGCCGATCAGGTCGAGCATCGCTGCCGCCCGTTTCTCGCGTTCGGCCGGCGCCACGCCTTGCGCTTCCAGCCCCAGTTCCACGTTCTGCTGCACCGTCAGCCATGGAAACAATGCGAACGACTGGAACACCATCGCCACGCCGGAAGCCGGGCCGTGGATGCCCTTCCCGCGATATACCGCGCTGCCCGCGTCGGCCGGTATCAGACCCGCCATGATGCGCAGCAGCGTCGACTTGCCGGAGCCGGACTTGCCGAGCAGTGCGACGATCTCGCCTTCGCGCAGCGAGAAGTCGACGCCGTCGAGGATCACGCGCGGCGCGCCGTCGGCGCTGCGGAACGACTTGCTGACGCCTTTCAGTTCCATCAATACATTGCGAGCCATCATCTTTCCACCATCGTTGCTTATCGTGACTTATCGTGACTTACTGGCCGCGGTCTTCGGCCAGTAAATAGAGTTTGCGCCAGAAGAAGCGGTTGAGCAGCATCACGAAGATGCACATCACGCCGATCCCGAGTGCGATGCGGCGGAAGTCGCCGATGTCGGTCATCTGCTTGATGTAGCTGCCGAGTCCGTTGGCAACCAGCGTGGTCTTGCCCCAGGTGACGTACTCGGCCACGATGCTGGCGTTCCAGGAGCCGCCGCTGGCGGTGATCGC
>CBIHOK010000090.1:0-15318 GCA_966211575.1 uncultured Noviherbaspirillum sp. | reverse complement strand
CTTCCACCGCCGCGTTCAGCGCCAGGATATTGGTCTGGAACGCGATGCCGTCGATCACGGAAATGATGTCGACGATCTTTTGCGAACTTTCCTTGATCGATCCCATCGTGCCGACCACGCGCGTCACCACTTCCCCGCCCTGCACCGCACTCTGCGACGCCGAACCGACCAGCTGGTTGGCCTGTTGCGCATTCTCGGCATTGTGCTTCACGGTGGACGTCAGCTGCTCCATCGCCGAGGCGGTCTGCTGCAGCGCACTCGCCTGCGCTTCGGTGCGGGCCGACAGGTCGAGGTTGCCGGATGCGAGTTCCTCCGATACGCCGGCAATTTCCTGGGTGCCGTTGCGCACGTCGCTGACGATCTGCGACAGGCTCTCGTCCATTTCCTTCAGCGCCATCAGCAACTCGCTGGTTTCATCCTTGCCTTGCACCAGGATCGGCGCCCCCAGCTTGCCGGACGCGACCCGCTTGGCCACCGCGACCGCATCGCGCAGCGGGCCGATGATGCTGCGGGTGGTCAACCAGGAGAACAGGGTACCGGTCGCCAGCGCCACCGCGCCCATCAGCATCAGCAGCCAGCTCAGGCGCTGGCCCTGCTGTTCCGACTGCTCGAGCAAGGAGTTGACTTCCGCGTGCTGGATATCGACCAGCTTGTCGATCTCGCCGATCGCCTGCCGGTTCAGCGGGTCGATCCGGGTCGAAATCAGCGTGCCGGCCGCTTCGTTCGCATAATCCTTGACCTTCTGGATCGCTTCCTTGAACGGGGCATCGGTCGCCTCGTTCAGCGCGACGATCTTCTCGACCAGCGCCTTCTCGCTATCGTCCAGGTGAAGCGCCAGCAACTGGTCGCGAAGGGCCAGGAATTTTTCTCTTTGTTCCTTGGCCTTCGCTTCTTCCTTGAGCATTTCCGGCAGGCTGTGCTGCAGCCCCACATTGCGCATCGCAATGCCGCCTTCGAGTACCGCGCTGCGCATGGAATTGGCGAGGACCGCCTTGGCATTGGCCCGTTTCAGACCAGAATTGGTAGTGTGCCTTGAGCTGGTGCTGATCGTGATATCAGCCGCGATGACGCAAAGCACCAGGACTAGGATGATGCCGAAGCCGATTCCCAGCCGGGCACCGATTCTTACGGTGCGCAAGTTCATCAATGTCTCCTCCCCGGCCTGTCGACCCGGTCTTGTGGCGCCGCCCCGTCGGACCTTTTCGGTCCGGATTAGTTATAGTGTCGAGTGCGACGCCTTGGTGAAAAATCCAGTCAAGCATCATCAGTCTAATGCAGAATTCCGGCAGACGCACGCGATGAAAATACTGTTGCGAAGTTGCGATTGTTGGTTTGGCAATCGGAAACCGGAGAAAGACGAAAAAAGACGAACAAGGAGCATACCGTGAGCGAATCCGAAGCGGCGCCCGAGTGGCGCGACAATGGGGTGCGCGTGGTGCGCGGCGACAATCTGGACGGCAATACTGCCCAGACGCCCGGCATGAGCCGGGCCGCGGCGATCAACCATGCCCGGGTCGGCGCGCAGAAGCTGTGGGCCGGCACCGTGACCATCCATCCGAATGCGAAGACCGGCGCCCATCATCACGGCGCGCTGGAAAGCGTGATCTACGTGGTGCGCGGACGCGCGCGCATGAGATGGGGAAATGCGCTGGAATTCACCGCTGAAGCGGGGCCGGGCGATTTCATCTACGTGCCGCCCTACGTCCCGCACCAGGAAATCAATGCCAGCGAACAGGAACCGCTGGAGTGCGTACTGGTGCGCAGCGACAATGAAGCGGTCGTGATCAATCTGGATATCGCCGCCGTCGAAAAGCCGGAAGAAGTGCACTGGGTGGATCCGATTCACCGCCATCCGCACGACTGAGGGAACCGGGCCGGAACTGCTATTTGCGCCAGTTCGGCGGGCGCTTTTCGATGAACGCCTGCACGCCTTCCAGCGCCGCCGCGTCCATCATGTTGCAGGCCATCGTCTGGCCGGCAAGCTGATAGGCGGCATCGATCCCCATTTCCAACTGCCGATAGAACAGTTGCTTGCCCATTGCCACCGCGACCGCCGGCTTCGCCAGAATGCTGTCCGCAAGACGCCCGACTTCGGCATCCAGCTGGCCTTGCGCCACGACCCGGTTCACCAGCCCGCGCTGCTGCGCGGTGGCGGCATCGATGAAATCGCCGGTGAGCAGCATTTCCATTGCCTGTTTGCGCGTGACATTGCGCGACAGTCCGACCGCCGGCGTCGAGCAGAACAGACCGTAGTTCACGCCAGAAACCGCAAACCGTGCATCGTCGGCCGCCACTGCCAGGTCGCACATCGCCACCAGCTGGCAGCCGGCCGCTGTGGCGATGCCCTGCACCCGGGCGATCACTGGCTGCGGCAACTGCTGGATGGTCAGCATCAACCGGCTGCACTGGTTGAACAGCTTCGCGTAATACTCGGGCGACGGTTGCGCGCGCATCTGCTTCAAGTCGTGGCCGGCGCAAAATGCCTTGCCGCGCGCCGCGATCACCACCACTCGCACCGCATCGTCGCCACCGATCGCGTCGAGCGCCAGCTGCAGCGCGCGCATCATCTCTTCCGACAGCGGATTGAAGCGTTCCCCGCGATTGAGCGTCAGCGTGGCAACGCCATTGTCGCGGGTCTCCAGCACGAAGGGTTCATCGCTGCTCATCGTCTTCCTCCTCGGGTGTCGGTTGCGGCTCGCCCAGCAATACCGGCGGCCGGTAGCTGGCCAGCAACTGCTGGCGCCGCTGCGGCGTTTCCAGGCTGATGCGCCCGAGCGCGCCGCTGCGATAATCCTGCAGCAGGGTATGCGCAGCCTTTTCCAGGTCGAGCGTCCCGCCCTTGAGCCGGAATGCGCGCCGCTGGGCGATGCCCTCGATCACGCCGACCGCGTCCACGCCGTCGGTCGCGAAGCCGTAGCGGGCGCCGAGCAGTTGCGGATAATGCTGCAGCAGCTGCTCGGCCAGGAAGGTTGCCACCTCTTCCTCGATCAGCGCGTTGACGCCGACCGCGTGGCTCGCGGCCAGCATCAGGCCGTCGGTCGGATGTTCGATCTTGGGCCACAGCATGCCGGGCGTGTCGATCAGCACCATGTTGTTGCCGAGGTAGAGGCGCTGCTGCGTCTTGGTCACCGCCGGTTCGTCGCCGACCGCCGCCACCCGCTTTTTCAGCAACGCATTCATCAGCGTCGACTTGCCGACGTTCGGTATGCCCATGATCATCATGCGCAGCGGCTTCAGCGGCGTCCCGCGATGCGGCGCCAGCTTCAGGGCCAATGCCGGCACGCGCGCCACGTCGGCCGGCTTCTTGCAGCTCAGCGCCACCGCGTGCACGTCCTTCTGCGCATTGTAGAAATCGATCCAGGCACGGGTGGCGGCCGGGTCGGCCAGATCGGCCTTGTTGAGTATTTTCAGGCAGGGCCGCTGGCGCTGCCGCCGCAACTGCTCGATCATCGGATTGCAACTGGCCTGCGGCAGGCGCGCGTCCAGCACCTCGATCACGAGGTCGGTCTTTTCCATGGACTCTGCCGCCTTCTTGCGGGCGGCGTTCATGTGACCGGGGAACCATTGTATGGACATGCGGGAAACGATTTTCGAGGGGGGCTTCCATTTTACCCGCTGGCCGCGGCGCCCGCGACCGCCAGCCGGAATCAGGCTATCCTGGCCAGCGCCTTCACATGCGCGACCACGCTGCGCCCCAGTGCCGACAGGCTGTAGCCGCCTTCCAGGCAGCTGACGATGCGCCCCTGCGCATGCTGGTCGGCGACCTGCATGATCTGCTGCGTGATCCACGCGTAATCGGCCTCGACCAGGCCCATCTGCCCCAGTTCGTCTTCGCGATGTGCGTCGAAACCGGCCGAGATGAAGATCATTTCCGGCCGCTGCGCGTGCAGCGCCGGCAGCCACTTGTCGGTCACGACGCGCCGCACCTCGTCTCCCTTGGTATAAGCGGGCAGCGGCACGTTCACCATGTTCGGATAATGCCGGCTGACGTCGCTGTACGGGTAGAACGGGTGCTGGAAAAAACTTACCATCAATACCCGCGGATCGCCAATGAACGCTTCCTCGGTACCGTTGCCGTGGTGGACGTCGAAATCGACGATCGCGACCCGCTGCAGGCCATGCACGTCTAGCGCATGCCGGGCCGCGATCGCGACATTGCCGAACAGGCAGAATCCCATCGCTTCCGACGGCCGCGCATGGTGCCCGGGCGGGCGGATCGCGCAAAACGCGTTGTCGAGTTCGCCCGCGATCACCGCGTCGGTCGCCGCCACCGCAGCGCCGGCCGCGCGCAGCGCCGCCTTCCAGCTATGGGCATTGAGCGCGGTATCGGCATCGAGCGGATAGTATTCCGGCTCGGCCGGCACGTTTTCGCGCACCCGCGCTATCGCCGCCGCGCTGTGCACCCGTTCGATGTCGGTCAGCTGCGCCTCCGGCGCCTCGCGATGTTCGAGGAAATCGTCGATCCGGCTGGCGATCAGCTGGTCTTCGATCGCTTGCAGGCGCGCCGGACACTCGGGATGCCAGTTTCCCATTTCATGGCGCTTGCAATCGGGATGGGAATAGATGGCGGTAGTCATTTGAGCAAGGCCGAGGGAAGGCGGCAGAATAGAATCCGGTGCGCGATATGCGAAAGCCGCTGTGCCGGATGAGAATAAATCGGTTCTAATAGTGTAACGAAGAAAATTACGCATTTCAGCCGGGGCGGCACCGGCCGGAAACGGCGGTTTGCGGATGATCAAACCGCTTCGCGAAGCGCCGCGATAATCATTCTCTCTACGGAAAAATTCATGTTTGCGAAAGTCCATGCGGTAGCCAGGCAAGTCGGCCGGATCGTCGTCGGCAAGGACCAGCAGATCCGCCAGGCGCTGGTGTGCCTGCTGGCCGGCGGCCACCTGCTGATCGAAGACCTGCCCGGCGTCGGCAAGACCACGCTGGCGCATGCGCTCGCGATTTCGCTCGGCCTCAAGTTCAACCGGCTGCAATTCACCAGCGACCTGTTGCCGGCCGACGTGGTCGGCATCTCCATTTTCGACCGCACGAACAGCAGCTTCGTGTTTCATCCGGGCCCCGTATTCACCCAAGTGTTGCTGGCCGACGAAATCAACCGCGCGACGCCCAAGACGCAATCGGCATTGCTGGAAGCAATGGAAGAACGGCAGGTCAGTGCCGATGGCGTCACGCGCGAGCTGCCGCGCCCGTATTTCGTGATCGCGACCCAGAACCCGGTCCACCAGATCGGCACCTTCCAATTGCCGGAATCTCAACTCGATCGTTTCCTGATGTGCCTGTCGCTCGGTTATCCGGACGCCGCTTCCGAGCGCGCACTGCTGATGGGCGAAGACCGCCGCGCGATGCTCAAGACACTGCCGACCGCGATGGAACCGGAAGAATTGCTGGCCGCCCAGGCGGCATTGCGGGACATCCATGCCTCGCCGGCGCTGATCGATTATGTGCAGGCATTGGCGCAGGCTTCGCGCCAGGGCGGCCTGTTCGCGGAAGGCCTGAGCCCGCGCGCGGCAATTGCGCTGCTGCAGGCGGCGCGCGCCTGGGCCGCGCTCGAAGGCCGCGACCACGTGATCCCGGAAGACGTACAGGCGGTGCTGGTGCCGGTCGCCGCCCATCGCTTGCGGCCACTGAAGACGGGTGGCAGCAGTGCGCTCGGCAGCCGCGAGCTGGTGCTGCAGCTGATGCAATCGGTCCCTGTCCGCTGAGCGGCGCCGGCGACTGCCGTACCCCATCGCCGACATGTTCTCCCGCTTCGAACACTTCGTCCGCAGGCACCTGAACAAATGGGTGTTCCGGCTGCATGGCGCCGAGAGCGGCGAAGTCTTCCTGCACCAGCGCCGCGTGTTCATCGTGCCGACCCATCCCGGCCTGATCTTTTGCGTGATGCTGCTGGCGCTGTTCATCGGCTCGGTGAACTACAGCCTGAGCCTCGGTTTCGGCTTCACCTTCCTGATTGCCGCCTGCGCGCTGGTCGACATGCACCTGACGTTCCGCAACCTCGCGCACCTGCATCTGCGCGCCGGCCGCGCCGCGCCGGTGTTCGCCGGCGAAGAGGCGCGCTTCGAACTGCAGCTGATCAACCGCCGCCGCCATGACCGTTATGCCATCTGGCTCGACTTCATCGGCGACGGCGGCAACGAAGTCGAGCACGCGGTCGATGTGGCCGCCGATGACACGACCAGTGTCACCCTGTCGGCCCCGGCGCGCCGGCGCGGCTGGCTGCGGGCGCCGCGAGTGCGCCTGCAAACCCGCTTTCCGCTCGGCCTGCTGCGTGCCTGGGCGTATTGGGAGCCGGATGCACGGGCACTGGTCTATCCACAGCCGGAGCAGGATCCGCCGCCGCTGCCGCTGCAGGCGTCCGACCGCGACAACGGCCAGCCGCAGGCGGGCGAAGAGGACTTCGCCGGCATTCGCAACTACCACCCGGGCGACTCGCCGCGCCGCCTCGCCTGGCGCCAGATCGCACGCCTCGATGGCGATGGAAGCGGCCCGCTGGTGGCCAAGCATTTCGAAGGCGGGACTGCCACCGAGATCGTGTTCGATTTCGCCCGGCTACCCTATACTCTGGACGTCGAAACGCGCCTGTCGCGGATGACGAGCTGGGTGATCGAAGCCGAAGCACGCGGCCTGCCGTATGCGTTCCGGCTGGGCGATATCCGTTATCCGGCCGCGCTGGGCACCGCCCATCGCGATGCCTGCCTGCGCGCCCTGGCGCTGCATGGAGCGCACGAATGAAACTGCACGCCGCAATCGCCGCCCGCGTCCGGCGTTCGACCGTGCGCCCGCTCTCGCGCGACAAGCAGGACATGCTGTTGCTGCTGGGCGCCTGCGTACTGGTGCTGCTGCCGCATGCCGCGCACCTGCCGGGATGGGTGATGCCGGCCTGCATCCTGCTGCTGGGCTGGCGCGGCTGGATCACCTTCAGCGGCAAGCGCCTTCCGCCACGCTACCTGCTGCTGCCGGTCGCCGGACTGGCCGTCGGCGGTGTCTACCTCAGCTACCACACGCTGATGGGACGCGAAGCGGGAGTCGCGATGCTGGCGCTCCTGCTGGCGCTGAAACTGCTCGAAATGCGTGCGAAGCGAGACCTGTTCGTTGCGCTCTACCTGAGCTTCTTCCTGATCCTCGCCGGCTTTTTTTATTCGCAATCGATAGGTACGGCCGTACTGACGATCATCGCCGTCATCGCGATCCTGACCACCCAGCTGTCGTTCCAATATGCAGGAGCGGTGCCGCCCCTGCGCCGGCGACTGCGCATGAGCGCGACGATCGTCGGGCTGGCGCTGCCGCTGACCCTGGTCATGTTCCTGTTCTTTCCGCGCATACAGGGACCGCTGTGGGGCATGCCGAGCGATGCCTACGCGGGCCACACCGGCTTGTCGAATACCATGTCACCAGGCAATATCGCGCACCTTGCGCAATCCGACGAAATCGCATTCCGCGCCTGGTTCTCCGATCCGCTGCCGCCGCAGCGCGCACTCTACTGGCGCGGCATCGTACTCGACCGCTACGACGGCCGCACCTGGAGCGCCGCACCGAACGAACCCGGCAACCGGCAAGCGCTCAGCGTGTTGCTGCGCGGCCCGGCCGTGCATTACCAGGTGACGCTGGAACCGAGCGGCCAGCACTGGCTGTTCGCGCTCGACGTGCCGCAGCAATTGCCGGCCCTTCCCGACAACCGGGTTTCGGTCTCGCCCGCGCTGGAACTGCGCGCTGCCCAGCCGATCAACCAGCGAGTGCGCTACGACGCGGTATCCCGCACCGGCTACGTATTGCAGCCGGGCCTGGCAACGGGCGCGCTGGCGCGCTGGCTGGAACTGCCGCCCGGATACGATCCGCGTGCGCGCGCATTCGCCGTGCAGATGCGCGGCAACGCCGGCAGCGAGGACGCGGCCATCGCTGCTCTGCTGCACTATTTTCACGACCACGACTTCCGCTACACGCTGGATCCGCCGCCGCTCGGGCACGACGCGATCGACGATTTTCTGTTTTCCACGCGGGCCGGATTCTGCGAACATTACGCAGGCGCTTTCGTTTTCCTGATGCGCGCGATGCATATCCCGGCGCGCGTGGTCACCGGTTACCAGGGCGGCGAAATCAACCCGGTCGACGGCTTTCTCACGGTGCGCCAGTCGGATGCGCATGCCTGGGCCGAAGTCTGGCTCGGCCGGCGCGGCTGGGTGCGGATCGACCCGACTGCCGCTGTTGCGCCGGAACGGGTCGAACGCAACATCGGAAGCCTGCTGCCGCAACCGGTACTGGGCGGCTTGATCACGCTGGAACCGTCGCCGGGCGGATGGCTGTCGGGATGGCACCGGCTGCGCCAGGACTGGGAAGCCGTCGGCAATGCATGGAACCAATGGGTGCTGAACTACACGCCCGATCGGCAGAAGGCGTTCGTGAAGTCGCTCGGTTTCGATCATGTCGATGCCCGCACCTTGAGCGGCCTGATGCTGGTGCTCGGTTCGCTCGCACTGGCCGCGGTCGTGCTGCCGTTGCTCGCGAACCAACACCGGCTCGATCCGGTCGATGCGATGTACGCGGCACTGTGCCGGCGGCTGGCCGACCACGGCTTGGCGCGGGCGCCGCATGAAGGTCCGCGGGCCTACCGCGCACGGGTGGACGGCGCCGGATCGCCGCTCGCGCCGGAAAAAAGGCAGGCAGCGGCGCGCTTCCTGCAATTGTACGAAACGATACGCTACGGCAGGGCCGGGGATGCGCCGCCCGATGCCGTGGCAAAGCTCAAGAACCTGTTATCCGAATGTCGATGATTTTATTCAAACATCTGAAGTTCCCTTTTCTGCTGTCCTCACTCGCCCTTGCCTTCACCGCCCATGCGGACGCGGCGCAGCACGGACATCATGGACGTCACGAGCGGCACGGCGCAGTGCAGCCGGTTGCGCTCAGCCAATCGGAGAACGATCCATTCGCCGACATCCTGCAACGTCCGGATGTCTCCGCCTTCATCGACCGTATGGTGAGTGAACACGGCTTTACGCGTGGCGATCTGGAAGCGCTATTCCGGCAAGTGCGCTACGTCGGCCGCTCGGTGCAGTTGATCAAACCGGCCCCGCCGGGCCAGCCGAAGAACTGGCAAGCCTATCGCTCGCGCTTCGTGGAGCCGGTGCGCATCGACGCCGGCGTCGCGTTCTGGAACGACAATGCGCCGGCATTGGCGCGCGCCGAACAAGAGTACGGCGTGCCGCCCGAGATCGTGCTTGGCATCCTCGGCGTCGAAACCCTGTATGGCCGGCACACCGGCAACTTCCGCGTGCTCGACGCATTGACTACGCTCGCCTTCGATTATCCCGATACCCCCACCCGCGACGCACGCATGCGATTCTTTCGCAAGGAACTGGAGAACCTGTTGCTGCTGGAACGCGACTCCGGCGCAGACCCGCTGTCGGTGCTCGGTTCCTATGCCGGCGCGATCGGCCTGCCGCAATTCATGCCGGACAGCATCCGCGCGTATGCGGTCGATTTTGACGGGGACGGCCGCATCGACTTGCGCAATTCGCCGACCGACGCGATCGGCAGCGTTGCCCACTTCCTGCAGCAGCATGGCTGGGTGCGCGGCGAGCCGATTGCCTTTCCGGCCACGGTCGTGGAAAACCAGCCGGCTCGCGGCTGGAACATGTTCGTCGGCCAGGGGCTGGCCGCGAAGTTCAGGCTCGACGAGCTGAAAGCCGGAGGCGTCAAACCTACCGTGCCGCCGCCGGACGATATGCTGTATGGACTGGTCGATCTGCAGAACGGGACCGAACCGACCGAATACTGGCTGGCGGCGCGGAATTTCTTTGCGATCACGCACTACAATCGCAGCTACTTCTATGCGATGGCGGTAGTCGACCTGGGGCGCGCGGTGCGCGTCGCCCGCCAGGTGATCAGGCAGTGAGCAAGATAGCGATCCCGTCAGCGCTGCAGCGCGAGCGGCTCGACCTGCACGCTCTGTTCGCCGTCCGACAACCAGGCCTGCCCATCCTGTATCGTGCATTGCAACTGCATCGTGCGGCGCGCCAGGTTTCCGAGCGCCTCGCCGCAAGCCGGGGGCAGGTTCAGCACGCGCAGGTTTTTGGTGCGGCCGAGCCGGCTCCCCAGCTGGCTCCACCACACCTTGCTGGCGCTGCCGTAGCTGTACACCACCACTTGTTCCGAACGGCCGCACGCCTTCAGCATGCGCCTTTCGTCGGGTTGGCCGACGTCGATCCAGAGTTCGATCGCGCCGGTCAGATCCTTTTGCCAGAGATCGGGTTCGTCTTCGGTTGACAAGCCTTTGCCGAACTGCAGCCGTTCATGCGCATGCAACGCAAACGCGAGCACCCGCACCATCATGCGCTCGTCGGTTTCCGAGGGATGGCGCGCAATCGTCAATGCATGGTTTGCATAGTAGTTCCGGTCCATGTCCGCGATCTGCAGGTCCAGCTTGAAAATGGTTGCCTTGAGAGCCATGTTGGATTGCCGGCGCGTTGGTGACCGCCACTGTGTCAGGAATCGAGCGGCAAATGTACAGTAAAGTGACGCAAACGGCCAGTAATGCGGGCCAGCAATGCCGAACGCAGCGCTTCCGCACTCGAAACAAACATTTGCGAAATCATGGAAATCGATACCGAAGAAGTTGTGTACGCCACCCGCCGCTGGCTGGAAAATGCGGTGATCGGGCTCAACCTTTGTCCGTTTGCCAAAGCGGTGCACGTAAAGGGGCAAATCCGCTACGCGGTCAGCCGCGCGCAAGACGTCCCCTCGCTGCAACGGGATCTCGAAACCGAGCTGCGCCATCTGGCTGCCAGTGCTGCAAACGAGACCGACACCACTTTGCTGATTCATCCGCTGGTGCTGACGGACTTTCTCGACTACAACGACTTTCTCGACATCGCCGATGCCACAATCGATGCGCTCGAGTTGCAAGGCGTGATCCAGATCGCCAGCTTTCATCCGCAATACCAGTTTGCCGGGAGCGAACCGGACGATATCGAGAATTACACGAACCGCTCGCCCTACCCGATACTTCACTTGTTGCGAGAAGAGAGCATCGAGCGTGCGGTTGCCGCGTTTCCCGATGCATCCGCGATTTTCGAGAAGAATATCGAAACGCTGCAGCGGCTCGGACTTGACGGCTGGCGACGCCTCGGTGCCGAAGCGGCAAATGGCGGCAAAATCGAGCCAAAGAACTAATGGGAAGGAATCCGTTCCAAATTTTGGACTGTTGACTTATAGGCAGGATAAGGAAACAACCCTGGGGGAAACGAAACCCGAATCGCCCTTTATCCCGGGATATGCCCAGCAGCGCATCGCCCCTCTCTCCCTCCGTTCGCCCGTCCATTCCAGTAATGGACCGGGGCGTTTATGCGTTTTTCACGCCCTCGATTTGTCCGGGTTACAGGGGGCTTGACAAATGCAAATTAATATTGCTTTTTTGAAATTTTTTAACTATATTGCACGTATGCAAGTTGTGCTCATAATGCATCAAATTGATTTTCGAAAAGATGCCCTTATATATTGCAGCATGACGAGAGGTAACCGGAAGCGGTGCCCACACCCGATGATTTAGCCGTGCATTTTTCTATACAACAAGCTTGTAATACGGAACACTCAAAACCATGAACACTCAAACAGGCAATCCTGTAAACAGTACTCGTCTAGCCGATCAGGTCGCTTATGACCCGAACAATCTGCTGGATGCACTGATCGAGAAACTGAACCTGAAAAACGACGCGGCCTTGTCGCGCGCGCTTGAAGTCGCGCCGCCGGTGATCAGCAAGATTCGCCATCGCCGCCTGCCGGTCGGCGCCTCGTTACTGATCCGCATGCATGAGGTCAGCGACCTGAGCATCAAGGACTTGCGCATCCTGATGGGCGATCGCCGCGACAAGTTCCGGATCAGCGACAAGCAGTTCAAACCCAAGGATCCGATCGGCTCCGGCTCCGACTCGATGGAATAAGCTGGGGCAGGATGCGTCTTTTCCGCTACGCGGGGAAAACGCCGGTGGACAGGTAGCGGTCGCCGCGGTCACAGACGATGAACACGATGGTGGCGTTCTCCACGCTTTGCGAAATCCGCATCGCGATCTCGCAGGCGCCGGCGGACGAGATGCCGCAAAAGATGCCCTCTTCCATCGCCATGCGCCGCGCCATTTGCTCGGCGGCGCCCTGGCTTACATACTCTATCTGGTCGACGCGCGATTTATCGTAAATCTTCGGCATGTAGGCTTCCGGCCACTTCCGGATTCCCGCAATCTGCGCGCCCTCTTCAGGCTGTGCGCCGATGATGCGCACGGCCGGATTTTGCTCCTTCAGGTAGTGTGAGACGCCGACGATGGTGCCGGTCGTCCCCATCGCACTGACGAAGTGCGTGATGCGGCCTTCGGTATCGCGCCAGATTTCGGGCCCGGTGCCTTCATAATGGGCGCGCGGATTGTCCGAGTTCGCGAACTGGTTGAGGATGATTCCCTGCCCCTCCTTTTGCATCTGTTCTGCCAGGTCGCGCGCGTATTCCATGCCGCCGGCCTTGGGGGTGAGAATGATGCGCGCGCCGTAGGCGGCCATGCTCTGGCGCCGCTCTTCACTCTGGTTTTCCGGCAGCAGCAGCACCATCTTGTAGCCGCGCAGGGTCGCGGCCATCGCCAGCGCGATGCCGGTATTGCCGCTGGTTGCCTCGATCAGCGTATCGCCCGGCTTGATTTCTCCGCGCTCTTCCGCATGCTTGATCATCGACAGCGCCGCCCTGTCCTTGACCGAACCGGCCGGATTGTTGCCTTCCAGCTTGCCGAGGATGACATTGTTGCGGCGCGCGGCATCATCACCCGGAATATGCTTCAGTTGCACCAGCGGCGTATTGCCGATCGTGTCTTCAATGGTCAGGTAGGACATGGCAGGTTCGACTCTCGGGCAAAAATGCCATTTTAATCGGAGATGCGATCCGGCGTCTTGATGCGTTGCCGGATTGGCATGCCGATAAAGAACCCCGCGGCCTGCGCCTGCGGGGTCGATTTTGCCACTTCGGGAAGCTTATTTCGCGCCGGTCTTGGATTTCATCGCGTCTTTCGCGGTGTGCCTGGAAGGCTTCGCGCCAAGCGCCACTTTCGGTGCCGGCTGACCATTCACCGTCAGCCCTGCCGCCGACAATTTGGCTGCCCGCTTTTCGCCGATGCCCTTGACCCGCTTTTCGAAGTCGGCCCAGTCCTTGAATGCGCCTCCCTTGCTGCGCGCACCGACGATCTGCTGCGCGGTCTTCGGCCCCACTCCCTTGACTCCCTGCAGCGCCGCCTGATCCGCCTTGTTGGCGTCTATCTGGGCGAGGGCAATGCCCATCGTTGCCAGCAACACGGCGAGCGCAAGCAAAAGTTTTTTCAACATGTCTATGTTCTCCAGTCGGACGGTTTACGGAAACGGCCGGATCACGGTCCGGCCAAGTGAATTGCCAACCTGAAAAGTTAACAAAACGTCATCAATGTAGCGCCGCCCGATGGCTGCCGTCAACCGAAAAGTTCCTCCCTGGTTACTGTCGCGGTGCCCAGCTTGCCGACCACGATGCCGCCGGCGCGATTGGCGATCTCCACCGCAGCAGCGATCGGCATGCCGCTGCCCAGCATTACCGCAAGCGTAGCAATCACCGTGTCGCCGGCCCCCGATACGTCGAACACTTCTCTTGCCAGCGCCGGAAAATGCATTACCTCGTGTTGGGTGTAGAGGCTCATTCCTTCTTCCGAGCGGGTCAGCAGCAATGCCTCCAGGTCCAGCTCGCTGCGTAACTGCTGCGCCTTCGCAGTCAACTCTTCCTCGCTCTTCCAGGAACCGACCACCAGGCGCAATTCGGACTTGTTGGGCGTCAGGATCGAGGCACCCCTGTAACGCGAAAAATCGTCGCCCTTGGGATCGACCAGGATGCGTTTGCCGGCAAGACGCGCGGCGTCGATCATCTGGACGACATTGATCAGGCTGCCTTTCGCATAGTCGGAAAACACCAGCACGTCGTATTGCGGCAGCAACGCGTTGTACTGGGTCAGCTTGTCGCGCAGCACGGTGTCGGTCGGCGGGCTCTCGAAATCGATGCGCAACAGTTGTTGCTGGCGGCCGATCACGCGCAGCTTGATGATGGTGGAAATCGACGGGTCTCGATTCAGGAAACTGCTCACGCTCAGGTCGACCAGCTGTTGCTCGACCAGGTCGCCCGCCTCGTCCCTGCCCACTACGCCCAGCAGGCCGGTAACGGCGCCCAGCGCAACCGCATTGCGCGCGACGTTGGCGGCGCCGCCCAGGCGCTCCTCGCGCCGCTCGATCCGCACCACCGGCACCGGCGCCTCCGGCGAAATGCGGCTCACGTCGCCGAACCAGTAGCGGTCCAGCATCACGTCGCCGACGATCAACAGGCGCGGCGGCACGCCGTTCAGCGCGGCGCTCATGTGCGCGTCCTCACCGAGCGCCCGATGCCGTGGTATTCGATGCCGGCATCCGCCATCACCTGCGGCTCGTACAGGTTGCGTCCGTCGAATATCACCGGCGCTTTCAGGCGCGCCTTGACCTGCTCGAAATCGGGGCTGCGGAATGCCTTCCATTCGGTGACGATCGCCAGCGCATCCGCGCCGTCCAGCGTATCCATCGGCGCGCCACAGAAACGCACGCGCGCCAGTGCCTCGGGCGCGGCGGCAAAATCGAGCGCAAGCACGCGCCGCGCCTCATCCATCGCGACCGGATCATGGATTGCGACCGAGGCGCCGCGCTCGAGCAGCTGCTTCAACAGCACGCGCGACGAGGCTTCCCGCATGTCGTCGGTATTCGGCTTGAACGCGAGCCCCCAGACCGCGAACTTCCTGCCGCCCAGATCTTCTCCGAAGCGCGCGACGATCTTCCTGCCCAGCACGTGCTTCTGGTGGTGATTGACCTGCTCCACCGCGCGCAGGATCAGCAGGTCTTGGTCGTAATCGCGCGCGGTACGTTCCAGCGCCTGCACGTCCTTCGGGAAGCAGGAACCGCCATAG
Organism: uncultured Noviherbaspirillum sp.; assembly: GCA_966211575.1. Lineage (GTDB taxonomy): Bacteria > Pseudomonadota > Gammaproteobacteria > Burkholderiales > Burkholderiaceae_D > Noviherbaspirillum. The sequence goes on along the minus strand of CBIHOK010000090.1, from coordinate 337 downwards.
CCGCAACCGGCATACAGGAAACTATAGCCGATGCGCGGATCGGACCCGATGCCATGCCGCACCGCCTCGATGTCGGCGCCCACCTTGTCGGCCAGGTTCGCCAGTTCGTTCATGAACGAGATGCGCGTGGCCAGCATCGCGTTGGCCGCATACTTGGTGAATTCGGCCGAGCGCACGTCCATCCAGAAGGTGCGCTCGTGATTGCGGTTGAACGGCGCGTACAGCTTCCTCATCAGCGCGCGCGCCTGCTCACCTTCCGCCGATTCGTCGCAACCGATCACGATCCGGTCCGGGCGCATGAAGTCTTCGACCGCCGCCCCTTCCTTCAGGAATTCCG
>CBIHOK010000089.1:0-15336 GCA_966211575.1 uncultured Noviherbaspirillum sp. | reverse complement strand
ACACCTTCGGCGTGGTGCCGCCCGGCTTCGGCATCGTGCACCAGGTCAACCTGGAGTACCTGGCGCGCGGCGTGCACAAGAAGGACGGCGTCTACTATCCGGACACCCTGGTCGGCACCGACTCTCACACCACGATGATCAACGGCATCGGCGTGGTCGGCTGGGGCGTGGGCGGCATCGAGGCGGAAGCCGGCATGCTGGGCCAGCCGGTCTACTTCCTGACCCCGGACGTGGTCGGCGTGAACCTTACCGGCCAACTGCGCGAAGGCGTGACCGCCACCGACCTGGTGCTGACCATCACCGAGATGCTGCGCAAGCACAAGGTGGTCGGCAAGTTCGTCGAATTCTTCGGTGAGGGCACCGCTTCGCTGTCGACGACCGACCGCGCGACCATCGCCAACATGGCGCCGGAATACGGCGCGACCATGGGCTTCTTCCCGGTCGACGAGGCCACGATCGACTACTTCCGCGGAACCGGCCGCAGCAAGGCCGAAATCGACGCGTTCGAATCCTATTTCAAGGCCCAGGGTCTGTTCGGCATCCCGAAGGAAGGCGAGATCGACTACACCAGCGTGGTCGCGCTGGATCTCGGCACCGTCGCGCCGTCGCTGGCCGGCCCCAAGCGGCCCCAGGACCGTATCGAAATCGGCAATGTGAAGAGCACCTTCGCCGACCTGTTCTCGAAGCCGGTATCGGCAAACGGCTTCAACAAGAAGCCGGAAGACCTGGATGCCGCCTATGAAACCGCCGACGGCATCAAGGTGAAGAACGGCGACGTGGTGATCGCCGCAATCACGTCCTGCACCAACACTTCCAATCCGAGCGTGCTGCTGGCCGCCGGCCTGCTGGCGAAGAAGGCGGTCGAGGCCGGCCTGAAGGTCGCGCCGCACATCAAGACTTCGCTGGCCCCCGGGTCGCGCGTGGTCACCAAGTACCTGGAAGCGGCCGGCCTGCTGCCCTACCTGGAGAAACTGGGCTTCGGCGTCGCCGCCTACGGCTGCACCACCTGTATCGGCAATGCCGGCGATCTGACCGCGCCGATGAACGAAGCGATCGTGAAGAACGATGTCGTCGTCGCCGCGGTGCTGTCGGGCAACCGCAACTTCGAGGCGCGCATCCACCCGAACATCCGCTCCAACTTCCTGGCTTCGCCGCCACTGGTGGTCGCCTATGCGATCGCCGGCAACGTCACCCGCGACCTGATGCGCGAGCCGGTCGGCAAGGGCAAGGGCGGCAAGGACATTTACCTTGGCGACATCTGGCCGACATCGCACGAAATCGCGAAACTGATGAAGTTCGCGATGAATGCGAAAACCTTCAAGGAAAACTACGCAGACGTGAAGGAAGCGCCGGGCAAGCTGTGGGAAAACATCAAGGGCGTGGCAAAGGGTGAAGTCTACAACTGGCCGAACTCGACCTACATCGCCGAGCCGCCGTTCTTCGAGGGCTTCGAGATGCAGCCGCCGGCAGCCGCTACCGGCATTTCCGGCGCCCGCGCACTGGGCGTGTTCGGCGACTCGATCACTACCGACCACATCTCCCCGGCCGGTTCGATCAAGGAGTCCAGCCCGGCCGGCAAGTGGTTGCAGGAAAACGGCGTGCTGAAGGCGGACTTCAACTCCTACGGCTCGCGCCGCGGCAACCATGAAGTGATGATGCGCGGCACCTTCGCCAACGTGCGCATCAAGAACCTGATGATCCCCGCCAAGCCGGACGGCTCGCGCGTCGAAGGCGGCCTGACGATCCACCAGCCGAGCGGCGAGCAGCTGTCGATCTATGACGCCGCGATGAAATACATCAACGACGGCGTGCCGACCATGGTGTTTGCCGGCGAAGAGTACGGCACCGGTTCGTCGCGCGACTGGGCGGCCAAGGGCACCCAGTTGCTGGGCGTGAAGGCGGTCGTCGCGCGTTCGTTCGAGCGCATCCACCGCTCCAACCTGGTGGGCATGGGCGTGCTGCCTCTGCAGTTCATCGGCGACGACAGCGTGCAAACGCTCGGCATCAAGGGCGATGAAACCTTCGATCTGAAGGGCCTGGAAGGCGAGATCAAGCCGCAGCAACAAGTGACGCTGGTGATTCGCCGCGCCAACGGCAGCACCCAGGAAGTGAAGGTGCTGCTGCGCATCGATACGGCGATCGAAGTCGACTACTACAAGCATGGCGGCATCCTGCCGTTCGTGCTGCGCCAGTTGCTGGCAGCCTGAGGGAAGCCGCAACGATACCCGAAGCGAGCCTCGCTTCGGGACTTCCCGAAACGCCGGTTTTCCCGGCGTTTTTCTTTTGCACCGGCGGGATGCCGGCGGTTTCCCCGAAGGCCGCCCTGCCCACCTGCATTCAGCAGGAATCATGGCCGCCGGAGGCGCTCGCGATTCACGGTATCCGCTCCCCGAATCCACTACAATACCAATCCTTTCCCCAGTCAGAATCCGTCATGCGCCGTCCTTCCAAAAATTTCCCCAACAGACTGTCCAGCGACAGCCAGCGCCTGGTTACCCTGGCACAAGGCATGGCGCAGGCATCGAGCCGACTGGAGGAACGCCAATGGGAGCGCAGTCTGGACACGCAGTTGCAGAAGGCGCTCAAGGGCGGCCACCAGGATGCGATCGACGGCGCACTGGAACAGTTGTTCAAGTCCGACCTGGGCGCCTACGACGTGCTGATGGAAGCGGTCGAGGCCGGCAGCGAATCATGCACGCTGGAGCATGAGGGCGACGCCTACGATGCGTTGCTGATCGCGCTGCCCATCCTCGCCTGGACCCGTTTCTCGATCGCGTCCGGCAGCATTTCCGACGATACGCGGCAGGCCTTGAGCGCGCATCTGTACGGGCACGTGCTGGCGTCCGGCACCCGCCTGGCATTGGCGCCGACGCTGTTTTCGATCGACCAGTTGCCGCGCACCCACGCCGAAACCTATACCGTCACGCACCGCCTGGCGCAGGCGGCGATCAAGGGCAGCTCGCTACGGCCGCTGACCAATCCCCCGGAAACCGCGCCGTTTCTCGCCGATACGCGCTATCTGCTGGCCGCGGTGGCAGCACCGGCCGGTAGTCCGTTGTTCCACTGGCAGTCGACCGCAAATCCGGCCGAACGCAGCCAGGCGCTGACCCAGTGGAAGGCCCAGGCCGGCCCCAGCATCGTCGCGCTGCTGCCCGGCTGCGGAGTCGAATTGCTGCTGCCGGAAGCCTACTATGTCGCCTGCCGCGAAGCCGACAAGCAGATCCGGCCGGCTTCCATCCGGGCCGCGGTCCATTACCTTACCGAAGCGCTGGGCGCCGAACCGAACGGCTTGCGCGCGATCATCGGCGCATTCAGCGAAGATCCGGTGGCGGGACGGGTGGACGAATACCGGATCGGCTTCACGCTGCGCCAAAGCCCCGAAGTGGTGTATGGCGTGGTCTGGCCCCTGTACGGCCAGGAAGACGAAGAAGAGATGATCAGCACGACGCTGGAGGCATTGATGACACCGGAAACGGTGGCCGCCGAGATGCGCACCCCGATCGAGGAAATCGTCGCGCTGCTGCGTGCCTGCGGCGTCACCCACATCAAGCGCCACAGCGAGCGCTTCCCGCTCGAATTTTGCGAAGACTGCGGCGCACCGCTGTACGCGGACGCGGAATCGGAACTGGTGCACGCGGAAATGCCGGAAGACGCGCCGCAGGGCAGCGGCCATTTCCACTGATACGCGCTTACTGCCGCGGCTGCTGCGCCTGTCCGCGGCGAGCCGTCGCCTTCACCACGCCGAATAAGGATGACGCAGCAGGTTCGCGTTGAAATAACGCGTATCGTGCGTCACCTCCTCGCCGATCCAATCGGGCTTGGCGAACGCCTGATCCTCGCTCTCGAGTTCGATCTCCGCCACCGTCAGACCGGCGTTTGCTCCCAGGAATTCATCGACTTCCCAGACCATTCCCGCGTAGGGAATCCGGTACCGGATTTTCTCGATGATCGGGCGTTCGCACAGGCTGCCGAGAAAATTCTGCGCATCGGCCAGCGGTATCGGATATTCCCATTCGCTGCGGGTGAGGCCGACGTTGCGTCCCTTGATGGTCAGCATCGCGGCATCGCCTTCGATACGGACGCGCACCACACGCTCCTGCTGTGACGACAGATAGCCCTGACGCAACAACGTGCCCTGCCCCAGGGACTTCCAGTGCTGGCCGCGCACCAGGAATTTGCGTTCGATTTCCACGCTCATGCCGTGCCTCCCTCCAATGCATGCACAACCGGTTGCAGGATCGCGGCGCCCAGCCGCGCGCTGCGCGCGCCGTTCCAGCCCACCTCGGGATCGGGCAGCGCGGCGTTGTCCTTGAACGGCATTTCCAGCGTCAGCGAAATACACTTGAAAGTGTGGCCGACGTATTTCGACGCGAGCTGCAGCATTTCTTCCCGATACTTGCTTGCATGGTAGCCGTGCTCGGTCTGGAAATCGGGACTGGCCGCGCGAAAGCTGTCGATGAACGCCTGCTGTTCGCGCGCCTGGCGCTCGCTGAATCCTTCCAGCATCTCGCTGCCGGCGACAAATACGTACGGCAGGCTTTCGTCGCCATGGATGTCCAGGAACAGGTCACAGCCGGTTTCATGCATGCGCTGACGTACCGCCAGCACTTCCGGACTCCTTTCCGGGGTGGGCGACATCCACTCGCGGTTCAGATTGGCGCCGACTGCATTGGTGCGCAGATTGCCATGCACCGCGCCGTCCGGATTCATGTTCGGCACGATATGAAACACCGCCTGTTGCAGCAAGCGTCGCGCAACCGGGTTGGCACGGTCGAGCAGCGCCTCGATCATCCCTTCGGCAAACCATTCGGCCATCGTTTCGCCCGGATGCTGGCGCGCGATCACCCATACCTTGCGCGCCGCGCTCGGCTCGCCGATCAGCACCAGGTTCAGGTCGCGCCCCTCCGCGGTGCTGCCCAGGTCCTGCACCAGCGCGCCCGGCGCCGCCTGCACCCGGGCCAGCAGCCGCAAGTGGCGTTCCCAGGAATACGGTTCGAAATACGCGTAATAAATGCTGTCGTGTTCCGGCGTATGGCTGATGGTCAGCACCTGGCCGTCGTAGGAAGTCGGCACCCGGAACCAGGTCTCGTTGTCATAGCTCGCCACCGCCCGATAATCGCGCCAGCCGTCGGGGAATGCGGCCTGGCCGGCATTCAGGAAGCGCATCGTGCAAGCTTCGCCGCGCGCTCCCTGGAGGCGGAAATAGAACCATTGCAGGAAATCGGCTTGGGTATCCTTGCGGATGTTGAGCTCGATTGCCGAAGCGCGGTCGGCGCGGATGACTTCGATCGCGCCGGCATCGAACTGGTGGCTGATTTTGATTGGCATCGGCTGGACGGACATAATGGGTGGACGGAACGGCAAACGGAACTGCATGGCGGAAAAGTTTGGCGCTCTGCTATAATAGCGCGCTTGTCGGGGCGTAGCGCAGCCTGGTAGCGCACTTGCATGGGGTGCAAGGGGTCGCGAGTTCGAATCCCGCCGCCCCGACCAATAGAAATCAAGCAGTTAGGGAGAAGCCGCCTCGTGCGGCTTTTTTCTTTGCATCTGGCATGCAGGGACAACTCGTGCGTGGCCGGCGCCTGCATACACCAAGCTGGCGACAGGCCCGTCGCGCATAGCGTTTCGATTGCGCGCGGGAGATCGGATTGACGTCGAACGACGCACACTCATGCGCGTGCCGTCCGCTTCCCATCATCGCCGCAACGGCAAAATCGCGGTATCCAGGATGGGCCGACGAAGCGATGTAGGCCTGGTCGCGATCCGGGCTGCATCAACGTCGTGATGGCCGATGCCGATCGGGGAACGATAACGAAGATTCTCGTCCTGGCGGATCTGACTTGTCGCTCAGGCCGAGGCTGCCTCGCGGCTGCTTTCCGGAGCAACCTCACTCCCTCATGCATGCGACGGCCCTTCACTCCGGACAGCCGCTGCCGGTATGACACGACTCTCCAGCACAGGCGCAGGCGGCAGGCCGGTGACCGCGAGGATTTCCTGTTCATCCAGCGTTTCCCGTTCCAGCAGGGCACGTACCAGCGCGTCGAGCTCCTTTCGGTGCTGGCGCAACAGGCGCATCGCTTCATCATGGCTTTCGCTGAGGATTCGTTGCACTTCGAGGTCGACCAAGCGCGCAGTTTCCTCGCTGAACGGCTTTTCGCCACCAAATCCGGCCGCGCCGTTCAGGTAAGGATTCTCGCGTGGCGCGAGTTGCACCATCCCGAGCTCGTCGCTCATGCCCCAGCGGGTGACCATGTTGCGGGCAAGATTGGTCGCTTGCTCGATGTCGTTCTCCGCTCCGGTGGTCCTGGTCCCGTATACGACCTCCTCTGCCACCCGCCCGCCGAGCATGCCGACAATCTTGGCCCGCAAATAGGCTTCGGGATAGTTGTATCTGTCGGTCTGCGGCCGTTGATACGTGACACCCAGCGCCTGCCCGCGGGGCACGATCGTGACCCGATGCACCGGGTCGGCGCCAGGCATCACCAGGCCGAGGATCGCGTGTCCGCTCTCGTGGTATGCGATACGCTCGCGATCGGTGTCGCTCAACAGGATCGGCCGTTCGGGGCCAAGCACAATTTTTTCCAGCGCATCCATGAAGTCCTTCTGGCGCACCTCGTCTTGTTCGCGGCGGGCCGCCAGCAGCGCCGCCTCGTTGACGAGATTCTTCAGGTCGGCGCCGGAAAGCCCCGGCGTCGTCGCCGCCAGTTCCGGAAGATTGACATCCTTTGCGAGGGGAACCTTGCGCGTGTGGACAGCGAGAATGGCTTCGCGCCCATTCTTGTCCGGAAGATTCACGACGACCCGCCGGTCGAACCGTCCCGGCCTCAAGAGGGCCTTGTCGAGCACGTCGGGCTGGTTGGTCGCGGCAAGCACGATGATGCCCTCGCGGCTGGAAAAGCCATCCATCTCGGTGAGTATCTGATTCAACGTCTGTTCCTGCTCGCTGGCCCCACCGACGGCGAACTGGCCGCGCGCGCGGCCGATCGAGTCGAGCTCGTCGATGAAGATGATCGCCGGCGCATGCTCGCGCGCCTGCTTGAAGAGATCCCGCACCCGGGCCGCGCCGACACCGACGATCATTTCCACGAACTCGGCCGCACTCATCGAAAAGAACGGCACACCCGCCTCTCCCGCGACCGCCCGTGCCAGCAGGGTTTTTCCGGTTCCCGGCGCGCCGACCAGCAGAACGCCTTTCGGCGCAGTGCCGCCCAGGCGGGTGTATTTTTCGGGATCCTTCAGAAAGTCCACGATCTCGACCAGTTCATTCTCCGCTTCGTCGATGCCGGCCACATCGTCGAAGGTGACTCGCGCCTCCTGCTCCTGATCATAGCGGCGGGCCCTGCTCTTGCCCATGCCGAAGAACGAGCCGCCCATGCCGCCCATGCCACCTTGCTGTGCCGCCCGCCGATAGAGCCAGACGTAAAAACCGATGATGAGTATCGCCGGGCCAAAGCCGTAGAGCAGCGTGGCCCAGGTGCTTCCATTCTGGATCGGCACGGCGCTGATTTCGACCTTGTTGGCGATAAGGAATTGCTCCAGTCCGGGGCCGACGAAGGCGGGTAGCGTGGTGGTAAAGGTTTGCGCCGTTCGGCTCGGCGTTTTCGAAAGCGACTTGGTGCGTCGCTCCGTGTTCTTGTTGCCTGGCGGCGGCCAGGTCACCGGCGCTGCGAAACGGCCCTCGATGTTTGCGCCCTGACTGTAGATCGACTTGACGTTGCCCTTTGCCACTTCCTGCTTGAAGACCGTATAAGGGACGGTGACCGGCGCGTTCCCCTCGGGGAAAATGGTCTTCACAATCAGGTAATTGATCAACAGGATGATCGCGAACAACAGCCAGGCTCTGCGCGGCGGCAGTTTGTTTGGCTCGGGAGCCTTGGATCCGCCCTGCCCATTGTTTGCCGGCGCAGCCGGTTTCAGGAACGGAGGGTTGTCGTTGCGTCTCATATGATGATTCGGCCATTTCATCACATCGATAGTTTCTTTCGCCCCGGCGGCGACGATTGTTTTAGCTCAAATGTCTGCCATAGATGAAACTACTCCGGCGGCCGCCCGGGCTCACAGGCACAGCCAGTACGGGAAATGCGAGAGCTACGCCGCCTCTGCATTACGACATATATGAGCAGCGGGATCCGGCCGGGAAATCGTGAATGCTTTTGCCGTGAACATTTTTTCACCATTTCGATCCAATAAATCTGTTCCGTTTCAGAGATGCAGGAAAAAAGAAAGACAGGCTCTTGGCAAAATTGAGCGCCTCCGGCATGGCCGGCTTCCTCCCGGCTTCGCAGTGCATGCACGTGTTTCCGCGTAAGGAAAAACATGTTGAAAGCGACAAACGGCACGTCTGCCTCTATCTGGATGGCAACCGCAGCGGCACCCGATTTTCCCCCTTTGGCGGGCGATCTGAAGGCCGATGTATGCGTGATCGGCGCGGGCATTGCCGGACTCACCACCGCCTATCTTCTGTCGCGCGAGGGCCGACAAGTGGTCCTGATCGATGCTCTGGGAATAGGCGCGGGAGAAACCGGCCGCACGACAGCGCATTTCTTCCCGCCGGACGAATGGTATGTGGGCGTGGAAGATGGATTCGGAGCAGATCGGGCGCAGCTGATCGCCGACAGTTTTACGAAGGCAACCGATCTGGTGGAATCCATCGTCCAGCGAGAGCAGATCGACTGCGGATTCGAACGCCTCGACGGTTACCTCTATGCGCTTCCAGGAAACGGCTTCAAGGAACTCGACAAGGAATACGAGGCGGCACGGCGCGCCGGCGTCGACGTCGAATTGCTGGAGCGGGTTCCGGGGCTGAGTTTTGATACCGGCCCCTGCGTCCGGTACAAGCACCAGGCGCAATTCCACCCCTTGAAATACCTGAACGGCCTGGCGAATTCCTTCGTTCGCGATGGCGGAAAAATTTATTACGGGACGCGCGCGCTTGACATCGATGGCGACGACGACGTGCAGACCGTCCATACCCGCGGCGGGAACATCGAGGCGAAGGCCGTCGTCGTTGCAACCAATACACCGTTCAATGACCGTGTCGTCATGCACACCAAGCAGGCGGGATACCGCACTTATGTGATCGGCGTTCGCGTCCCCAAAAACGCCGTGCCGCGCATTTTGCTTTGGGATACCGGCGACCCGTATTACTACGTGCGCCTGCACACACCCGACGCCGCCGCATACGACATTCTCATCGTTGGCGGCGCGGACCACAAGGTCGGGCAGGATCCGCACCCCGAGCATCGGTACGATGAAATCGAGCAATGGGTGCGAGAACGTTTCCCGATGGCGCAAACCGTCGAATACCGGTGGTCCGGCGAAGTCATGGAACCCTCGGATGGCCCGGCTTATCTTGGCCGTAATCCGATGGACGACGGAAACGTCTACATCATCACCGGCGATTCCGGCAACGGCATGACACATTGCACGATAGGCGCAATGCTCGTGAGCGACCTGATTATGGGACGGAACAATCCCTGGGAATCGCTCTACGCCCCGTCGCGCAAGGTCAAGCACGGCTTGTCGGATTTCCTTGCCGAGCAGGCGGACACGCTTTCCCGGTACGGGGAGTGGGTGCAAGACGGCGAAGCCGAGTCGGCCCACGAGATCGCCGCCGGCGAAGGCGCCATTGTCAGGGAAGGAGCGCGCAAGCTCGCCGTGTATCGGGATGAACAAGGTGAATTGCATGCGCTGTCGGCAAAATGCACTCACCTCGGCTGTGTGGTGCACTGGAATTCCGCCGAACGCTCCTGGGACTGCCCTTGCCATGGCTCCCGCTTTGATACGAACGGTGAGGTGCTGCATGGCCCTGCTGTCGCTGCCCTGGAAGCAACAACGCTGGCTCCCGGTGAACCGATGCCGCCGGCAACCGACCACTCTGATTACCGGGAGCAGAAGCCCGGCCACTGATTTACGTGAGTGGCATACCGCCCGAATTGCCCTGTCGCTGGCAAAAACGGCAAACATGCACGCTTATTCTGTGCGGGTACCTGGTGCCATGGCGAGATATTGGTTCGCCACAATTTCAACCGAGGATCGATATATGGACTGCCCTGTTTGCAGCAACGTCAAACTTGTTATGTCAGAGCGTCAAGGAATCGAGATTGACTACTGTCCGAATTGTCGTGGCGTCTGGCTGGACCGTGGAGAGCTGGACAAAATCATCGACAAATCGACGGAAGCCGCATCCCAACCGATTCGGCGACAGGAGCGGGATGACCGATATCGGGAACAGCAGCGTTACCCCCAGGACTACGGCCAAGTTCAACCGCCCCAGGGATACCCTCAGCAGGATTATCACAAGAGGAAGCGCAAAGGTTTTTTAGGCGACCTGTTCGACTTCGATTGACGCTTGCTCCGTCAAACACTCGCGCGAACGAGATTGCCCCCGGAGATGAGCATGCCAAGAGTCCATATCGGCGATCTCCCGTACGCGATGAAAGACGTACGTAACGCAAGACTGACAGCCGGTTTGGAGAGATTTCGATGGCTATCGACGGGAAGACTACGACAAACGCATGCTCGGAGCGGATAGCGGTTTGCGCTTATGAGCAGCGGCTCTTCAGCGGAAACGGCGAGGAGTCCTCTGGCCGTATCATTACGGCCTCATGATGCTGATTGCTCGCTGCCCTTCATCAACCAGTGATAGCGGAACGCGTCGGCGATACTCGCACGCAATACATTATCGTCCCAGGGTTTGGTGTGAAACCGGAACACCGCGCCGCTATTCGTTGCATCGATGATCGCATCGACCGCTGTATATCCCGACAGCATTATGCGTATTGCTTTCGGGTGCAGATCCTTCACCTTGGTCAGAAATTCGGTGCCTGTCATGCCCGGCATCCGGTGGTCGGACAAGACCACCTGAATTTCATGCAAGGCCAGCATCGACAACCCTTCTTCCGCGGAATGCGCGCGCAGGATGCGGTAGCCGTCGCGCCGCAGCAGGCGTGTCAATGCCGCCGTCACATTTTCCTCGTCATCCACCAAAAGCAGCGTCTGCGGGAATTCACTTCCGTCCACGGCATGCGGCAGGCTTTTGTCTTCGGCAAGCAAGCGCTCGAAATCGGGCGCGGGCAGCGGGCGACTGAAATAATATCCTTGAATCTGATCGCAACGATGACGGCGCAGATAGCATAACTGCTGCTCGGTTTCGACCCCTTCCGCGATTACCTGCAGGCGCAGGCTTTGCGCCAGGGTGATGATGGAGCGAGCGATGGCCGCTTCATTCGGTTCGGTCGTGATATTGCGCACGAACGACTTGTCGATCTTCAGCACATCGATCGGGAAACGTTTGAGATATGCGAGACTGGAATAGCCGGTGCCGAAATCGTCGATGGACAAATTCACGCCCAGCCGCTTCAGCCCGTGCATGATTTCGAGCGCCTGATCGACATCCGTCATCACCAGGCCTTCCGTCAATTCGATGTCGAAGCAATTTGCCGGCAACCCGCTGTCCTCGAGGGCCGCTGCGACGACCTGAACGATATCTTTCTGGTAGAACTGGTTGCCCGAGAGGTTCACGCCGACTTGCAGCGAGCCCAGTCCGGCATCCTGCCATTTCTTCGCCTGCATGCACGCCGTCCGCATCACCCATGTGCCGATCGGGACGATCAGGCCGGTCTCCTCGGCCACGCGAATGAACCGGTCGGGCGGCACCAGGCCGAGTTGCGGATGCTGCCAGCGCAGCAGCGCCTCCATCCCCACGATCCGGCCGGTTCGCACATCGACCTGCGGCTGGTAGTACAGCAGCAGTTCGTCACGCTGCAAGGCATGGCGCAGATCGGCCTCGAGCCGCAAACGATCCATCGCGCGCTCGTTCATCGATGCAGTGTAGAACCGGAAAATGTTCCGCCCGATCTCCCGGGCTCTGTGCATGGCGATATCCGCATGCCGGATCAACGTCTCGGCATCGCCGCCGTCGGACGGGTAGCCGGCGACGCCGATGGTGCAGGTGAGGGAATAGCCGTGCCCCGCGATTGTCAGCGGAAGGCCTATCGCGTTCATGATGCCCTGTACTCTCGTCGTCACCGTATGTTCGTCCGCGTCCCCGGGCAGCATCAGCACGAACTCGTCGGCGCCGGTGCGCGCCACGGTATCGGTGGACAGCGCCGCCTCCTTCAGTCGCTGGCCCACAGTGCGCAACACGTCGTCGCCGGCAGCATAACCCAGCGTATCGTTGATGAACTTGAACCTGTCCAGGTTGACGTGCGCGATCCAGACCTTTTGCCCCTGGCGCTCCGCGTGGGCAATCGCCCGGTCTACACGGTCATGCAACAGGTTGCGGTTGGCAAGGCCCGTCAGCGCATCGTAGTTGGACTTGTACTCGAGTTCCGCCTGATATTGTTTCGCCGCAGTGATGTCGTACATCGCGTAAACAAAATGCGTCACGACACCGTGTTCGTTCCTGACGGGAGACACGTAGCAGTCGATCCAGATCAAGGTGCCGTCGCGCCGGTACGCACGTATCTCTGCGCGGCCTTCGCGCTGCTGGGTGCGCGCCAGCTGCATTTCGGTGATGGCAGTCTGATCCAGGTCGTCGCGGCAGAGAAAACGCAGCGAGCGGCCTATTACCTCTTCCGCCGCATAACCCGTGATCTGCTCGAACGCCGGGTTCACGTACTCCACCGGGTAATCGGGCGGCCGGGCGCTTCGGATCGCGATCGGATTGGTACTCGCCTCTATCGCGCGTTGGCGAAGATGAAGATGCGTCTTGTTTTCATGCGCCTTGCGTTCCGCGCGGTCACGCTCGATGGCAATACTGACGGTGTGCGCGCAAGACGCCAGGATTTCGCTTTCGACCTGTTCCGGCGCACGGGAAAACGACACATAGACAGCGAAACTGCCGAAAGCATTGCCGGAGTGCGACAGGATCGGATATGACCAGCAAGCGCAAACGTCCTGGCCGGAAACGGCCCGCCGAAGGCCGGCCCATAACCGGTCCCCGGTAATGTCACGCACGACCACCGGCTGCTTTTCGATGGCAGCCCTTGCCCACGCGGCGGCGGCAGGATCCAGTTCCATTCCCACCAGGCTCTGGCTGCATTCCTTCGGAACGCTCGGCGCTATCGCTCCTTGCAGTCGACGGCCGTCCTCATCCAGAAGTATTACCGCGCACATCATCGCAGGGGCGAGCGACTCGACGATATGCGTCGCCGCCGCCAATATGTCGTCAAGCGGCGCTCCGGCCGCAATACGCTCGAGAATCGCGGCCTGCTCGGCCTTGAACATGTGGAGCCGGCGACTTTCGGTGATGTCGCTGAAATACACTGTCAATCCTTCGGGAGAAGGATAGGCCCGCACCTTGAACCAGTTGCTCACCGGGCCGTAGAACGTTTCGAATTCGACCGCGCACTGGTTTGCCATTGCCCGATGGTATTCCCTGTCGACCGTGCTTCCGAGCAGCGCAGGATATTCGTCCCAGAGATTTTTCCCGATCAGGTCGCCCCGTGTCCGTTGCAACTGGCGTTCCGCCTCGCGGTTGATGTAGGTGAACCGCCACTCCAGGTCCACCGTAAAGAACGCGTCTGCGATACACTCGAGGATCGACGTCAGTTGCTGGGCAAGACGCTTGATCTTGTCGTGAGCGAGCTTGCTGTCGTGAATATCGGTAGCGGTGCCATACCACTTCACGATCGATCCGCTATCGTCCCTGATCGGCACGCTCTTGACCAGGTGCCAGCGATACGTATTATCGGCGGCACGGATCAGGCGATACTCGATCTCGAACGGCGTACCGCTTCGCACCGATTGCTCCCATGCCGCCAACACGCGATCCACGTCGTCCGGATGCAGAATGCTGATCCAGTTCTGACTCGGCACATCGATGTTCTTCAGGCCGCTGTATCGGGCAACGGCTTGATTTCCGTAATCAATCCTGCCATCCGGCTCCGCTGTCCACACGATCTGGGGCATGGCGTCCGCGAGCTGGCGAAAACGCCATTCGCTCCGGAGCAGGGCCCGCTCCGCCGCATGTCGTTCAGCAAGGCGCTGGGCGTCGGCCGCGTGCTTGCGCTCGGTAATGTCGGCGTGGGTGCCCATGATGCGCAGCGGCACACCGTTCGCGTCCCTGCTGACGATCATGCCGCGGCTGTATACCCATTTCCAGCTGTGATCCTTGCAGCGCAACCGGTATTCGTTTCCATAGACCGATGTTTTTCCGGACAGGTAATCGGCAGTGGAAGCGAGCACTCTTTCCTTGTCATCCGGATGGATAAGCTTCTCCCATTCCGTCAGGCGATTCTCGATTTCATGCTCGGCGTAACCGAGCATTTCCTTCCAACGTCTGGAATAAAAAACTTCTCCCGTGCTGTTGTTCCAGTCCCAGACACCTTCTCCGGCGCCTTCCAGCGCATATTTCCAGCGGAATTCGCTTTGTTCCAATTCCATCCGGGCTTTCGCGCGCTCCCGGTAACCGGCAAGCATGACGTAGCCGATCCCGATGAGCGCGGCCGCAACGCAGGCGGCACGCCACAGGAGCATGTCCCGCGACAGCCATAACAAGGGCAGCAGGCAGATGAGAAAAATGAAGAACTGGCCGCGCAATGGCAGGCGATAGCCGAAAACGGAGGATTTGAGGAATTTATTCAGAAACGAAGGCGGCAGGATCACGGCTTTCTCCCGACGAACGGCGCGCAGCCCCAGGCCGCGAAGCTACGGTAGGAAATCGACTGGCCGGATGCATGGAGCGAGCGTTGCAATACCGGGAAAAGGCAAGACGCGCTGTCCACGCCCAGCGTATGCACCGGACATCGGGGCATGGATTTCCGCATGAGGCCGGGGGCGGCGCCGGCTTGTTCATATCCGTTGTTCACGCTCACCGGGCTGGGCGTCGATGTGTGCGATCGGCAAGGTAATGCGGAAGGTGGTGCCGCGGCCGGGCTCGCTTTCCACCTCGATTCGGCCATTGTGCTTCTGGATGATGCCGTACGACAGCGACAGGCCGAGACCGGTGCCGCTGCCGATCGGCTTGGTGGTGAAGAACGGATCGAAGATGCGCGACTGGATTTCCTTCGGCATTCCGGCGCCGGTATCCGATATTTCGATCCAGACGTTCTCGCCTTCGGCGCCGGTGCGGATCGTGATGCGTCCGCGCGCGCCGCTGATCGCATGCGCACCGTTGACCACGATATTCATGATCACCTGGTTGATCTGCGACGGCAGACATTCGATTTCGGGCAAGTCGCCGTATTCCTTGATCACGTCGGCCTTGTACTTGACTTCGTTGCTGACGATGTTGAGCGTCGAATCGATGCCGTCGTGGAGGTTGGTCCACTGCCATTCCTGGTTGGCGTCCACCCGTGAAAAGTCTTTCAGGTCCTGCACGATCTTGCGCAC